>JAZRZW010000157.1:0-23896 GCA_045601585.1 Faecousia sp.
ATCATCAGCGTTCCCAGCGGCGTGACCGAAGTGGAAGAGCGTACTGTGATCAACGCCGCCATCGAAGCCGGTGCCCGTCGTGTGTACCTGATCGAAGAGCCTCTGGCTGCTGCCCTGGGCGCAGGTCTGGACCTGAATAGCGCCAAGGGTCAGATGGTTGTGGATATCGGCGCAGGTACTACGGACATCGCTATGCTCTCTATGAACGCCGTAGCCAACGCCTCCTCCATCCGGCTGGCCGGTGATGCTTTTGACGAAGCCATCGCCCATTACATCCGCAGAAAATTCGGTCTGATCATCGGTAAGACCACTGCCGAGGACATCAAGATCCAGATCGGTTGTGTCTACCCCCGTCACGAGAACATCGCAATGACCGTGAGAGGCCGCAGCCATAAGGGCGGCATCCCTCAGGAAATTCAGATTTCCTCTGCTGACATCTGCGACGCGCTGAACCGTATGGCTCGACAGATTGCCGACGAAGTTGCCGCCGTTCTGGACAGCTCCACCCCCGAGTTGGTCAGTGATATCTACGAAAACGGCATCGTACTTACCGGCGGCGGCAGCCAGATCTGGGGTATGGCCCAGGTCATCAGCGAGCGTACCGGCGTGGCCTGTACCCTGGCCGACGACCCCGACTCCTGCGTGGCCTACGGCTGCGGCAAGAGCCTGGCCTGGATCAACCGCATGAACGAAGGCCCCATCAACCTGGCTCGTCAGCGCATCCTGCGCAGACGACTGGATCTGTAACAAAAAGCAAAACCACCTTTGGACAATTCCAAAGGTGGTTTTTATTATTTCATTTCCCAGGGTTTTACCTGGCTGTACTGCTCGTAAAGCCGCAGATAGCTATCGTAGCGGGTCCTTTCCACATTCCTTGTCTCTACCGCCTGACGGACACCGCAGCCTGGTTCTGACCGGTGGGTACAGTCGTGGAACTGGCAGGTGCCGATATAGGGGGCAAAATCCGGGAAAGCATATTGGAGGTTCTCCTTCAGGATCACATCCATCTGCTCCGTGTCAAAGGAGGAAAATCCCGGGGTGTCGGCCACATAAGTGTCCTCCCCCAGCCGATACAGCTCCACATGGCGGGTAGTGTGCCGGCCACGACCCAATTTCTCAGACACCTGACCGGTGGCCAGAGCCAGCTCCGGACAGAGGCTGTTGAGGATGCTGCTTTTGCCCACGCCGGTGTTGCCGGTAAAGGCGGTGGTTTTGCCCACCAGCAGCGCCCGCAGCGCCTCCACACCCTCGCCGGTCACAGCGCTGGTGCGGATCACGGGAAATCCGGCGTGTTCATAGATCTTCACCAGGTCCACCGCCGGATCCAGATCGCATTTGTTGACGCAAATATACACCGCCACTTCCTGCTCACCTGCAATGGCTGCTACCCGATCGATCAAAAACGGCTCGGTGATGGGATTGACATTGGAGGCAAAGATCACCAGCGCATCGATATTGGCCACTGCTGGGCGGACAAACCGATTCTTTCTGGGCAGGATCTTTTCCACCATCCCCTTGCCGTTTTCCACGGTGATCTCCACTGCGTCGCCGGTGAGTGGGGTCTGACGCGCCTTACGAAGGCTTCCACGACCACGGCAGGTGATCACGCCTGTCGGGGTCTGTACATCATAAAATCCGCTGAGAGACCGCAGGATGCGGCCCGTCATTTTTTCTGTCATAGGCATCAGAAAGTCTCTTCCTTGGTGCCGGCAGGTGTGCCGTTAATATAGATGTGATAGGTGACAGTGCCCTTGCCGGACTGATCGGGAATCACAACGCTAGTCTGCTCCAGACCCACGGTGGTGGTCAGCACCACCTGATCGTCACGCTTGATGACCACTTCTCTTTCGGTGTAGTCCGGCTCTGGGGTGGTGTCTGCCTCGATGGTGATGGTTACATTCTTCACCACATCTTCCTCCGAGACTTCCAGGACTACCACAGTATTCACATCGGCATCCTCGTAAGCTTCCGGGAACTGGCTCACCACGGTGCCGGCAGGCTCGTCGCTGGCCACATAGCGGATCTCAGGAGGTGTGGTAAAGCCTGCGTTCCACAAGCTGTTCTTAGCCACATCCAGGCTGTTTCCCACCAGAGGCGGCATTGCCTTCATCTCAGGGCCTTTGCTGACATAGAGGGTCACGGTATCGCCGGACTTCAGATCCGAACCTTTCTCCGGATTGGTGCGCAGCACCAGGCCCTCGGCAACGGTGGAGCTGAATTCATACTCGATTTTAATGTTCAGATTCAGGTTCTTCGTCTCCAGCAGCTGCTTTGCGATGTCCTCATCCACTTCCTCCAGGAAAGGCATGGTATCGCCGTCGGCACCCATGCTGACCACGACGGTAACTGTGCCGCTGATTTCCAGAGGATCGCCGGCCTTAGGCTCGGTACGAATCACCTTGCCCACCGCAATCTCCTTGCTGTACTCTTTTTCCACCTTGATATCCAGGTCCAGTCCCAGGTCGTTCAGGACTTTCTTTGCCTCATCTTCGGTGAGCTGGACCAGGTTCAGCATGGTTTTTGCCGGGCCCAGGCTGACAAACACCTTGACCTTGGTGCCCTTGGCGATCTTCTCGCCGGCGGCAGGTTCGGTGCGGATCACCTTGCCCGCTTCCACGGTCTCGCTGTATTCGCCCACCCGTATCAATTCAAAACCATCTTGATTTTGAATGTTTTCATAGGCTTTGCCCTCCCAGGTGGGCACCATGATCAGTTGGCCATCGGCGCTGGTTCTGCCGCCGGGATTTGCCAGAGCAAACCACAGGATCACCGCAATACCAGCCACCACCAAAAGCGAACAGATAATGATGGCGATGGTGGAAATCTTATCGGTTTTCTCCTCTGCCTCCCGACGCTTCTTGGGAGCAGGTTTCTGGGGCGGACGCCGCTGGGGTTGGGTTCTGGGCTGGCCCTGAGGACGCTGGCCGTTGGCACGGTTCACAGCCCGGTCTGCCGCTGTACCCTGAGGGGGTGCGGGAGGCGGGGTCACCGGCTTTCTGGGGAATTGGATCAACTGCTCCAGCGCTGCCGCATTATAGCCGAACAGCATAGTGGGATCTTTGCGGAACTCCTCCATATCCGCCAGCATCTGGGATGCGGAATCGTAGCGATCATCAATGTTATGGGCCATAGCCTTCATAATGATCTGCTCCAGACCATCGGGAATGGTGGGATTCAGGGTGCTGGGCATGGCTGCGCCGCCATCAATATGCTTGATCGCCACGCTGACAGGAGAATCGCCGTCATAAGGCGGTCTGCCGGTCATCATTTCGTACATCACGACACCCAAAGAATAGATATCGGAACGGGTATCCACACGGCCGCCCTTGGCCTGCTCGGGAGAGATGTAGTGCACAGAGCCCAAAGCTTCCTTGGTCAGGGTGTTGCCTTTGCTCATCATACGGGCGATGCCGAAGTCGGCCACTTTCACAGAACCGTTTTTCAGCACCATAATATTATGGGGCTTAATGTCACGGTGGACGTTGCCCCGGCTGTGGGCGTGCTCCAGGGCCGTTGCGATCTGAATAGCAAAATGGAGGGTCTCCTTCCAATTCAGAACGCCCTTTTTCTCCATATACTGCTTCAGGGAAATGCCATCGATCATCTCCATAACAATGTAGTCCGCCTCCAAAGACACCGAGGTGGAAACATCGTATACAGAAACAATGTTGGGGTGGCTGAACATAGCAACTGCCTGGCTCTCACCGTGGAAACGGCTGCGGAAATCCTCATCCTCCAAAAAATCGTCCCGGAGGATCTTGATAGCCACCAGGCGGTTCAGCCGGTGGCAGCGAGCTTTATACACCACTGCCATACCGCCGGAACCGATGACCTCAAGGATCTCATAACGGTTATCCAGCAGTCTGCCAATATACTTATCGTTATCCATCTGTTAGACTCCTTTCCCGGGTTCTCAAAGCGCTACCAGAGTGCTGGTAACATTGTCCGGAGCGCCTCGCTTTTTAGCGATCTCCAGGAGTCGCTGACAGCACTGGTCCGGCTGACCTTCGTGGGCCACTTCGTAGAGCAGCTCCTGCTCATCCAGCAGGTTGGACAAGCCGTCGGTGCAAAGGAGAATATAGTTGCCTTTTTTGATACTGATGCTGCTGATGTCGCACTCTACCACACTTTCTGTGCCGATGGCCCGGGTGATAAAGTTCTTACCGGGATAGGTCTTGGCCTGCTCCGGCGTCAGCTCGCCCCGAATCACCATCATCTGCACAAGGGAGTGATCCTTCGTGATCTGGCGGATGCCCTCTGCCGCAATGTAGTAGCCGCGGCTATCGCCCACATTGACAAAGGTAGCCCGCTTATTCTGCACCAGCACTGCCACCAAAGTGGTGCCCATACCGGTGTATTCCTCGCAATGCTTTGCCTTGTCGTAGACCGCAAAATTGGCCTTATCCACAGCCTCGCGGAGTACATTTTCCACCGCCTCGCCGTCCATATCGCCATTATAGGTATTTTTGATCTCGTTGGTAAAGGTCTCCACCGCCAAGGCACTGGCCACATCGCCACTCTTGGCGCCACCCATGCCGTCGCACACCACGCACAAAACGGTATGCTTATCCAACATTTCAATTCTGTATGTATCCTGGTTCTGCGGGCGGATACAACCCGGATCAGTCAAACCCCAATATTGCATGGTCTCTCACTCCTTTTCCTTTTCGTACTTCCGACGCAGCTGACCGCAGGAAGCGTCGATATCGCTGCCCAGAGTGCGCCGTACTGTGGTGGGAATGCCGGCTTCTTCCAGAATATTCTGGAAGGTCTGCACCGCATTGCGGGTGCTGGGCTTGAGGGGGCTTTCCTCCACATGGTTCAGGGGGATCAGGTTCATATGAGCCGGCAGGCCCTTGAGCTGACGGATCAGCAGCTTTGCGGCCTGGGGCGTATCGTTGACCCCGTTGATCATTGCATATTCAAAAGAGATGCGCCGGTTGGTCTTTGCGTAATACCGCCGACAGGCATCTAAAAGTTCTTCCACCGGATAGGCCTTATTCACCGGCATAATGGTGTTGCGGATCTCGTTGCTGGGGGCGTGGAGAGACACAGACAGAGTGATCTGCAGCTTCTTTTCCGCCAGCTCGTCGATCTTGGGCACCAGGCCGCAAGTGGAAAGGCTGATGTGGCGCATGGAAATGTTCATACCCTCCGGGTGGTTCACCAGCTCCAGAAAACGCAGGACATTGTCAAGATTATCCAGCGGCTCACCAATGCCCATCAGCACAATATGGGAAATGGGCTGACCGGAATCGACCTGGGTGAACAGTACCTGATCCAGCATTTCATAAGGCTGGAGCTTGCGCACCAAGCCGCCCAATGTGGAGGCGCAGAAAGCGCAGCCCATCACGCAGCCCACCTCAGTGGAAATACACACGGTATTGCCGTAATGGTAGCGCATCAGCACCGTCTCCACGCAGTTGCCGTCAGCCAGGCGCCACAAGTACTTGATGGTGCCATCCAGCTGGGACTCCTGCTTGCGGATCACCTGGGGTGCATTGATAGGGTACTTCTCCGCCAGCACAGAACGCAGGCTCTGGGGTAGATTGGTCATCTCATCATAGCTGCGCACGCCCTTATGCAGCCAGGAAAACACCTGCTTTGCACGAAAGGCGGGCTGACCCAGCTCCTTGAGGATCGCGCCGATCTCTTCAGTTGTCAGAGATTTGAGATTTGTCATAGCTTTCTCCGCAGACGGCAGATGAAGAAGCCGTCTGTGTCATATTCTCCCGGCACTAAAGTCAGCATGCCGGTGGTGTTCTCGGGAAACACTGCCGGCAGAGGCAGTTTTTCCGGGATAAAGTCAGAGTGGGTATTCAGAAATTCCGCCACCACATCCTCGTTCTCCCGCCGCAACAGGGTGCAGGTGGAGTACATCAGGATTCCGCCGGGCTTTACATAGCGGGCCTGATTGGAAAGGATCTGCTTTTGCAGTTGGGGGAGGTCTTTCATGGTGTCCGGATCCTTGTAGCGGATGTCCGGCTTTTTGCGGATAATGCCATAGCCGGAGCAAGGCACATCTGCGATCACTGCATCCATAGCGTTCTCCCATTGGGGATTGAACTGGGCGCCGGACCAGACCCGGGTAGTCAGATTCCCGATTCCCAGGCGCTGGGCGCCTTTTTGGATCAAGTCTGTTTTATGGGGATAAATATCGCAGGAAATGATCTCCCCTGCCCCTGCCATAGCTGCGGCAAAACTCTTGCCGCCGGGGGCGGCGCAGCAGTCCAGCACTTTTGCGCCCCGGGGCAGCTCTGCGCACAGCACGCTGAGCTTCGCGGCAGTGTCCTGGACATAGAACAGACCCTCCCGGAAAGCAGGAAGCTGCTCGATATTACCGGAAGATGTCATGATCAGGCAATCCGGCATCCAGGGATGGAGCTCACACTCTGCACCCTCCCGGGTCAGCCGTTCCTGCAAAGTTCCCGGGGTGGTTTTCAGGGTGTTTACCTGCACCACCGTGGGGGGTGTTTCATTATTGGCCTTCAGCATTGCCTCCAGGCGCTTGCCGCCCAAATCTGCTTTGAGCAGATCAATGAGCTTTTGGGGATGGCTGTACATTTCCTCATAACCCTTGGGAGCTTTGAGTTCCTGCTTGCGGCGCACAGCATTGCGCAGCACCGCATTGACAAGACCGGGGGCATTTTTCTGCTTAGGGCAGTACTTTTTCGCCAAAGCAACAGACTCATTGACCGCCGCAGATTCCGGGATTTTATCCATCATATAAAGCTGATAAAGGCCCAGGCGGAGAATATCGTGCAGGGCGGGGTGCAGATCCCGGAGCTTGCCGGTAAGAAGCTGTTTCAGGTAAAAGTCCAGGGTGATCCGGTTCTGCAGAACACCGTAGCACAGCCGGGTGGCCAGGGCCGCTTCCCGACGATCCAGGTTGTCCTTTTGCAGGATCTCCTTGAGGACACCGTTGGACCAGCCGCCTTCCCGACGGCAGGCGATCAGCACACTAAGGGCTGTCTCTCTTGCTCCCACGATTTCAACCCTCCAGAGGATGACCCCGGAAATAATGCGGTGCGCTCATTCGCTTGCCACCCTCAGCCTGCAAAACGCGGATCTCCACCGCGCCCTTGCCGCAGGCAATACGGAGGCCGGTCTTGGTCAGACCCAGGATGCTTCCGGGCTCGGCCCCCTCCACACCCTCGACCACAACCGTGGAATGGATCTTGAATTTCGTGCCGCCGATCTCTGCTGTGGCCACAGGCCAGGGATGGAGGCCCCGGACCTGGTTATGCACCTGACAGGCGGTCTTATTCCAATCGATGGGGCACATACTCTTATCCAGCATAGGAGCAAAGGTAACATCTTCCTCACACTGGCAGGTGGGACAGGCAGTGCCGTTTTCCACACAACTCAGGGTTTCTACCAGCAGGTCAGCACCCAGCACTGCCAAGCGGTCCAGCAGCTCGCCTGCCGTCTCGTTTTCGCCGATGGGGGTCTTTCTGCAGCCGATCACATCGCCGGCGTCCATCTGGCGCACCATAAACTGGGCGGATACTCCGGTCTCGGCTTTGCCGTCCAGCACCGCCCACTGATAAGGGGCAGAACCTCGGTACTCAGGCAGCAAACTGGCGTGGATGTTGACGCAGCCCATAGGGGGAATATCCAGCACCCGTTGGGGCAGGATCCGGCCATAAGCCACCACTGCGATCATATCCGGCTGCAAAGCCCGCAGCTGCTCCACGGTCTCGTCCCCCCGGAAATTTTCCGGCTGGAACACGGGAATATCGTGGGCAAGGGCCACTTCCTTTACCGGGGAATATACCATTTTCATACCCCGGCCCTTAGGACGGTCCGGCTGGGTATATACGCCAACGACCTGGACATTTTCTGCCAAAAGTTTTTTAAGGCAGGTTGCCGCAATATCCGGCGTCCCCATAAATACCACCCGCATAGGTTTTCCTCCTGATTACTGATAAAGTGCTTCCAATTCTTCCTCTGTCAGCAGACGATCCATCTGCTGGGTGTAGAGAATGCCGTCCAGGTGATCCAGCTCGTGGCAGAAGCAGCGGGCAGTGAGTTCCTCACCCTCGGCTTCAAACCAGTTGCCGTCCCGATCCTGGGCACGGACTTTTGCGTACATGGGACGCTTGACCCAACCGTACTTTCCGGGGATGCTCAGGCAGCCCTCCGGGCCCTCCTGCTCGCCGTCGGTCTCCACCAGGGAGGGGTTGATCAGCTCCAGCACTTCCTCTCCGGTATCCACCAGCACCACCCGGCGCAAAATGCCCACCTGGGGTGCGGCCAGCCCCACGCCGCCGGAGTCGGCCAGGGTCTCTTTCATATCGTCCAAAAGCTTATGGAGCTTTTGGTCAAAGGCTACCACTTCCCTGCACACTTTATGCAGCGCAGGCTCTTTATCTGTCAGGATCTTTCTCAGTCCCATAACATTTTCTCCTTAGTCCATTCCGTTGACATCGATGTAGGCCGCCACGCCCCGGTTGTTCCGGTCGGTGGCGAACTGCCGCAGGAGATGACCCAGAAGCGTCCGGAGGGCGTTGGTCATATTACAGCGCAGCGTCACACGGTAACGGTAGTGATAATTGATTTTGGGCACCGGGCAGGGCGCGGGGCCCAGGGCGGTGCAGGTTTCATTTTGGTAAGCGGGCTGCTTGAGGCAGCTGTGCAGACTATCCCGGAATTTCACGGCACCGTGGAGAACCTTTGCCTCCTCCAGGCCGGAAAAAGTGATCACTGCCACATCCCCGAAGGGCGGACAATTCTGCACCCGGCGCATTCCGATCTCCAGATCGTAAAACCCATCGTAGTCCTGCCTGGCCGCCAGGCGGATTACCTGGTGTTCCGGCACATAGGTCTGGATTACAGCACGGCCCGGAGTATCGCCCCGGCCTGCCCGACCCACTACCTGGGTCAGCATATTGAAGGTAGTCTCCGCGCCACGGTAGCTATCCGTATAGAGGCTCAGGTCGGCATCCAAAACGCCCACCAAAGTCACATCCGGCAGGTTCAGGCCCTTGGCCACCATTTGGGTGCCGATGAGCACCGGGATCTTCTGCTGAGAAAATTCAGAGAGGATCTTCTCGTGGGGATTGGCAGCACTGACGGTGTCTGCGTCCATACGGGACACGGCAATATTGCCAAAAATACTTTGCAGCTCATTTTGCACCTTTTGGGTGCCGGTACCAACGGGCTTGAGGGGGCCGCCGCAATGGGGACACCGCTTGGGTGCCGGTTCGGAATGGCCGCAATGATGGCACATCAGCCGTCCATTGGCACTGTGGTAAGTCAGTCTTGCGCTGCATCGGGGACATTCCGGTGCCTCCCGGCAATCTACACACACCAGCGCCCGGGAATTGCCCCGGCGATTCAGGAACAGAATCGTCTGCTTGCCTGCCTCGATGGTTTGTCCGATGGCATCCTGCAACGCATAGCTCACAGACAGATCGTTGCCGTTTCGGAGGTCCTCACGCATATCCACGACCTCCACCTGGGGCAAAGCCTTGCCGTTATAGCGGCGGGTCAGGGTATAGAGACTGAAATTTCCGATTTTGGCCTGATACATGGTCTCCACCGCAGGGGTAGCAGAGCCGAACAGCACCAGGGCTTTTTCTTTATAACCCCGCCACCGGGCGATCTGCCGGGCGTCATAGCGGGGAGAATTTTCCGATTGATAGGAGTGCTCCTGCTCTTCGTCCAGGATGATAAGGCCCAGATTGGGGCAAGGGGCAAACACCGCAGAGCGGGTGCCTACCACCACGCTGGCCTCACCCTTGCGGATACGGTTCCATTGGTCGTAGCGCTCGCCTGCCGGCAGGCTGCTGTGCAGCACCGCCACCTTCTCACCAAAATAGGCCGCCAGCAAGCCTAAAAGCTGGGGGGTCAGCGCGATCTCCGGTACCAGGAACATTCCCTGTTTTCCCTGCTCCAGGCAGGTTTGCAGGAGCTTTATGTACACAGAGGTCTTTCCGGAACCGGTAACACCGTAAAGCAGAGCAACCCCGGGATCTTCCCGGTTCATCTGTGCAGAAATGCCGGCATAGGCGGTCTCCTGCTCGTCGCTCAGCACCAGAGGGCCGTCCACCTGCGCCGGTACGATCTCCCGGCATCGCAGCACCGGCCGTTCCTCCAGGATCAGAAAGCCCAATTCCGCCAGGCGGCGGACTGTGGCAGGTTTTGCACCAGTGTAGTAGCACAGCTCCTTGACGGATGCGCAGCCCACGGAGCAAATGGTCTCCAGCACAGCTCTCTGCATTGCCGCAGACTTGGGGCGACCGGCGGCATAGGCCTGGGCATCGGTATCCGGCACCGCCAGGGTGGCGATCAACTCTACCTTGTCGTTGGTTCTCCGGAGCATATCCCGCTGGGCGGTGATCCACTTCTTTCCCAGCAGATAATTCACAGCTTTGTCAAAAGCTTCCGGCTCCAGGAGCTCCTGGATCACAGCGCCCTCCGATTGACCGCCGCAGTCCAAAAGGAACTGCAGGATTTTTTCGGCATCCTTCTGCCGCAGGTTTTTTTCTTGCCAGGAGCGATCCTCTGTCAGGGCGTAGGTATCCTTGGTACGGAACCAAAGACCTGCCGGGAGCATTGCGTGGGCCGCATCATAGAATGTGCAGAAATACCTCTGTCGCATAAAGGATGCCAGCTGCAGCATAGTCCGGGACAGCACCGGGGTCTCGTCCAGGGCTTGCAGCACCGGTTTCAGATCCTGCTTTTGTCCTTCTTCCACACTCAGCACAATGCCCTCGCAGACCCGGTTGCCGCGGCCGAAAGGAATGGCCACCCGCATACCCGGCTCCAGCGTCAGCTCCGGGGGAACAAAGTAAGAATAGGACTTGTCAATAGCAAAATTTGCTTTTGACACAGCAATTTTTGCGATCATAATGTCCCTCCTTACCTGCAGTTTTTCTTTGTGATTACTTATACTCGTCCTTAACGGTTGCGGTGAGCTTGCCTTCGGCCACCTCGCGGATTGCGATGGTAACAGGCTTGTCAGTCAGGTCTTCCTGCAGGATCTCGGCTTCCTCAGCCACCTGTCTTGCTCTCTGAGCCACAACATTTACCAGCAGGTAACGGCTCTCCATATTCTTCAGCAGATCTGCTACGGGGGGGTACAGCATAATTCATTCCTCCAAATTTTACTCCGCCTGTCCGGCGATGATATTACAAAATTGTGCGGCACAGTTTTCTACTGTGTCATTGATGATCACATGGTCATAAAGCTTACTCTGCTCCATTTCCCAGGCAGCACGCTCCAAGCGCATTTTCATCTGCTCCTCAGAAGTGTCGCCACGGCCACGCAACCGGCGCTCCAACTCCTCCATAGAAGGAGGTGCCACAAACACCAATGTGGCATCAGGGCGGGCTTTGCGCACCGCAAATGCACCGTTCGGCTCAATGTCCAAAATCACATGGCCACGGGTGAGCTTCTCCTCCAGCTGACCCTTGGGGGTGCCGTAGAAATTGTCCATATGTCCGTCATATTCCAGAAACTCATTCTTTTGGATCATATCCTGAAAGGTCTCTTTGGAAACAAAATAGTAGTCTACGCCGTCGGTCTCGCCGGGGCGGGGCGCCCGGGTAGTGGCGGAGACAGAAAACAGCAGATCATCTCTGCCCTGCATCACAGCCCGCAGGACTGTGCTTTTACCAACGCCGGAGGCGCCGGAAATTACAAACAGTCTTCCCATTATTTCTCCTCCATATCCTGCCAGCGACGCTGTACCTCATCGGCTTCCAGGGCAGACAGGATCACGTGGTCGGTGTCCATCAGGATCACCGATCTGGTCTTATGGCCGTAGGATGCGTCAATGAGCATACCCCGGTCCTTGGCCTCCTGCATCACACGCTTGATGGGTGCGGAGTCCGGGCTCAGCACTGCCAGCACCCGACCGGCTGCCAGCATGCTGCCAAAACCAATATTGATCAGTTTCATAGCGTTCCTCTTATTCGATGTTCTGGGTCTGCTCGCGAATCTTTTCCAGCTCCGCCTTGATGTCCACCACAACACGCGCCAGCTTCACATCGGTGCACTTGGAGCCGATGGTGTTGGCTTCCCGGTTCATCTCCTGAAGCAGGAAGTCCAGCTTTCTGCCCACGGCGCCGCCACCGGTGAGCATGGTATTCATCTGCTCCAGATGGCTGCGCAGACGCACAGTCTCTTCGTCCACAGCCACTTTATCTGCAAAAATAGCGGCTTCCGTGAGGATTCGGCTTTCATCGATGGTGGTGTTGGCCAGCACTTCTTTAAGCTTATTTTCCAGGCGGGTGCGGTAGTCCACAACCGTCTGGGCATTGCCGGCTTCCACAACGCTGACCAGCTCCAAAATGGTGTTGCCGCGAGTACGCAGATCCTTATCCAGGGCTGCGCCCTCAGTCTGACGCATGGCATCGTAACCGGCCAGGGCATTATTGACCACCTGGAGCAAATCTGCCAGCAACTGCTCTTCATCCACCTCAGGCTTTTCCACAATGAACACCTCAGGCAGGCGGGACACAGTGCTGACGCTGATATCGTCCTTGACACCGTACTCATCCACCATCTTGTGCATAGCATCCAGGTAACCCTGGAGCACAGAGCCGTTCAGGCTGACCTGTACCTGGTCCTCTCCCTCGCTGCGCAGGGAGATAAACACATCCACCTTACCGCGGCTGATGGAATTCTTCACTGCCTGCTTTACCGCGTCCTCAGCAAAGCTCAGCATCCGGGGCAGACGCACAGAACAATCCAGGTAACGGTTGTTCACGGAGCGGAGCTCTACGGTAAACTCCCGGCCGTTGATGGTTTCCACACTCCGGCCGTAGCCTGTCATACTTTTGATCAATGTACTTCCCTCTTTCTACTTCACGGTTGCGGTCACTTCGCCCGCAGACACTACATACACATCGCTGAACTTGGGGTTGGTCACCGTGATCTCCGGTACCCCCACCACACCGGTGCCCACATCGGCCTCCCGGTAGTTCACAGTCGCAGACAGGTCATCAGCGGTGATCTGCTCCAGCATTTCCGCGGAGCCGCGGATGACCACTTTGATCACCCGGGCATCCACCTCCACCTTCAGGTCGGAGGGTGCAATCACATCAAAACGGGGCAGCTCAATGATCTTTTGACGCATATCGCCAAAATCCACCGTTACCGTCACTTCCGTAACGCCGCTTCGGTTCACCAGACGGTCATCCTTGAAGGTGATGGGGAAGGGTTCCAGAGGCTCAGACATATCCATAGTCGCCAAATTCAGTTCGCCCAGAATCAGAGTGTCGCCCAGTGCTTCCACTGCTGCCTTGGGGCCGGAGACCCGGATAGTGGAGTGATCCCAGGTCACATTTTCCTTTGTCAGGCCGCCGCCTTCGGTGATGGTGAAGGACAGCTTGATATCCTTAAACATCTCGATGCGCACGCGAACAGCCACCTTCTTGGAACCGATGATGGTAACACCCTCTGCATCCACAGGTTTTCCGGCGCTGTTGCAAAGCACCAGCTCATATTCGCCAATCACATCTTCTTCCTTTCCGGTGAGATCGATGGTACCGTCGAGCTTGGCGTAGGCAATGTTTTTCATAACGGAACTGGGGCCAACCACAGTGATGGTGCCGCCGTTTTCATCGGGGAAGATGTTGGTGGTGTCTGCTGCGAAATTCGTAGGCAGCTCACCTACGATGTCCGCCTTGATCTCCAATTCCTTGGTGATCTCATCGTCCACCCGTAGGGAGATGCGATCCGGCTGAGGATCCTCCACCAGAACCGCACCGGGAACATTCACGGTGTACTCCAGGCGATACTCACCGGCCTTGGTGACATTGGCCAGGCTGGCCTGGACCGTCAGGTCTTCTGCCCGGATAGCTGCCAGGGTGGAACGATTGCCCTTGAGCCGCACGGACACATATTCATCGCACTCCATCACCTGAAGGTTGCGATCCTCAAGCACAGAGTAATATTGGAATTGGGCGGGATCCACCGGCACCTTGTAGGTGCGGGAATACTCCGGATCCACCACGGTGATCACATAGATCCACAGGCCAACGGCAATGGCCACGGAAAGAAGGATGGAGACAATTTTATTTTTCATTTTTCTCCTCCTTCTTGGAAATCACCTTGTTGATCAACTTCTGCACTGTGCCGGGTTCGTCGGTGGGCTCCGGGGGACACAGTTCGTTGCGCAGCAGACGCTCCAGGGTCTGGGGTGCCAGCTGACGCTTGAGCACGCCGTCCACCGCCACACTGATGGCGCCGGTCTCCTCGGAGACGACCACCACCACCGCATCGGTGACTTCGCTCATGCCCACCGCCGCACGGTGGCGTGTGCCCAGCTCAGCGCTGAGACGATTGGTATCCGACAGAGGCAGCACACAACCTGCCGCAGCCACACGGCCGTTACAAATGATCATTGCGCCGTCGTGGAGGGCAGAATTGGGATGGAAAATATTACGCAGCAGCTGCTGAGACACCTGGCCGTCGATCATCGTGCCGGTCTTATAATGCTCATCCATACGGCTATCCCGGGCAAACACGATCAATGCGCCCACCCGCTCCTTGCTCATACCCTCGCAAGCGCGGACGGTATGGGCAATCACAGGGATCATCTCCTGCTCAGGCTTGGTGGTATTGACCAGATTGCTGAGCTTGAATCTACCCAGACGGTCCAGCATCCGGCGCAGTTCCGGCTGGAACAGGATCACCACTGCAATCAATCCGATTTGCAGGATCTGGGTGAACACATAATTCAGAATGTGCATATTCAGCAGGTTTGTCAACCAGGTCAGCACCAAAATACCAACCACCGCCTTGGCGATCCGGGAGGATGCCGTGTTGCGGAACAACGGCAGCAATTTATAGATCAAAAACGCCACCAGAGCAATATCCAAAAAGTCAGCCCATTTCATCAATGCCAACTGCTGTCCTATGGCCTGGAAAAATCCCATATTCGTTCCTCGCTTCCCATGGATTTTCTATGCCGAAATCGCGCCATTTCGGCACTTCGGCATATTAAGCCTATTATCTTTTCCATTATAACGGATTTTTCCTTTCATAGCAATAGGAATGCAGTAAATTTTTTATGAATTCCGGACTATTTTCTCCATAAAAATGAGAAACTTTCCAGTCTGTCCGAAGGTCGCCTCCGGACCGTAGCTGACACGCACAGTTCCGCTTTGCAAAGTACCCGCGCTTTCGTGGGCAAGAGGTGCGCAATGGAGTCCTGCCCGGACAGCAATTCCGTGCCAGGAAAGGCTCTGGGCCACCTCCTCGCAGTCTCCTTCGGGCACAAAGGATAGGGTGCCGGACTGGTGGTCTCCGGTGAACACTTTGCAACCCATTCGCTGCAGATTCCGAGCTAAATAACGCACCTGCTGTTGCTGCTTTTGCAGGCGCTTTTTCATATCCCCTGCCATCACCCACTCCATTGCGGCACAAAGTCCTGCAATTCCCGGCACATTCAGCGTACCTGCCTCCAGGCGATCCGGCAAAAACTCCGGCATTTCATAGCTGGCGGACAAACTCCCGGTGCCGCCATACAAGAGGGGTCTTGGCTCACTATTACAAATCAGCAGTCCGGTCCCCTGGGGGCCCAGCAACCCCTTATGCCCGGGCATCGCCACAAAATCCGCGCCCCAGGCTGTGGGTTCCACCGACAAAATCCCGGCTGATTGGGCTGCATCCACTACGAAAGGAACCCGGTATTTGCGGCATAACGCCGCCATTTTCTCAACCGGTAAAATATACCCAAAAACATTGGAAACATGGGTAAACACCGCAGCTTTTACTCCGGATTTTAGGATTTTCTCAAATTCTTCCAGAGTGTCCTCCCAGTCAAAAAGCTTCCTGCCGGCCACCCTGATCTCCGCCCCCAGAGCGTGCAGAGGGCGCACCACAGCATTATGCTCAAAGCCGGAAATCACCACCGGATCCCCGGGCTGCACCAAGGTTTGAATGGCAATGTTCAACCCCTGGGTGCAGCTGCCGGTGAACACCACCTGCTCCGGTGCGCAGCCGAACAGTTCCCCTGCCCGCTCCCGGCAGGCAAGCACTGTCCGGGCAGCCGTCATCGCTGCCGGATAGCCTCCACGACCGGGATTGGCGCAGGTGCGCATTGCCCGCTCCATAGCAACGGAAACACTCCGGGGTTTATGAAAGGAGGTGGCGCCGTGATCCAGATAGATCATAGCTCCATTTCCTCCCATTTCCCCTGAGCACCTGCGCAATATACCTTGCGGTAAGCAAGTTTTCCCTGCTCCATCAGCGCCACCGCCTGCACCACATTCCCCGCCGCCAGGCGCAGGCTGTAGCCACAACCCTGCTCCTGCATCCATCGGGGTGTCCGCTGCAGGGTGCTATGCACCCTTTTGTCCATCAACAATTTCTCCGCCCGCTGGGCCGGAGTCACGGAACGGAATGTGATAAGACACCACTTCATAAAAAACACCTCCCGGAACAGCCTATGTCCGGGAGGTGTTTTTTGTTCTATTTTGCCTTTCCGTGCCAGATCAGCCAACCGATGACCGTGCCCGCCACATTGAGCAGCAGATCATCGATGTCACAGGTACCCAGGTAGGTTGCAAACTGCAAGCTCTCCACCAGGATCACTGCCAGGGTAATAAACAGCACCAGCAACAGAAATTTGCGCATAGGTGCAAAGCTCTTGGGCAGCAGATATCCCAGCGGCACAAACAGCCCCAAATTGCCCATGAGATTGTAAAAAGCAATAAACTGATCCCGGAAAACAGGTGAATACCGGATCTCATTTAGGTATCGCTTCACGGTCTTTAAGGGCTGCAGGTTGATCCGCATTTCCATGGGGATATTGCGGTCAGGGGGTTGGCCGGGGGTGATCCGCATACCAAAAAGCAACCAAAAGAGGGAGAGGGTGTATAGCACCAGCACAAAAATTTGAACACCCTTGTTGCGTTTTGCGGATTTACTCACGAAATTTACTTATCCTCCAAAATACAAACTGCGTGGCAGGACATACCGCTGCCGTCACCGGTAAAGCCCAAATGCTCCTCGGTGGTAGCTTTGACATTGACCCGGGCTTCCTCGATACCTAAGCGGGCGGCAATGTTGCGCTTCATTTGGGGAATATAGTCCTTGAGCTTGGGTCTCTGGGCGATCATGGTCACATCGATATTACCCACGCAATAGCCGGCAGCAGAGATCTTTTCCCCTACTGCTGCAAGGAGCTCGCCGGAGTCCGCGCCCTTATAGGTCATATCCGTATCCGGAAAATGTACGCCGATGTCTCCCAGGGCGGCGGCTCCCAAAAGGGCATCCATTACCGCATGAAGCAGCACATCTGCGTCAGAATGACCCAAAAGGCCTTTTTCATAGGGGATCTCCACACCGCCCAAAATGAGCGGCCTGCACTCCACCAGTTTGTGCACATCGTAGCCGTGTCCGATTCTCATTTGCTTTCCTCCAGCAACAGTTTTGCCACATACAGGTCGATGGGGGTGGTAATCTTCAGGTTTTTCTCGTCACCCTCCACCAATTTCACCTTGATGCCCAGACGCTCCACAGCAGAGCAATCATCCGTCACCACAGCTTTTTCTCTGTCTGCCTTCAGCAAAGCGCCTGCCAGCAGATCCTTATCAAACACCTGAGGAGTCTGCACTGCACGGAGCTTGCTGCGGTCGGGGGTGGAGACCGCCAGACCGCTCTCTGCCACCTTAATAGTGTCCTTCACCGGCACAGCGGGTGCCGCCGCACCGTAGGAATGCGCTGCACGCACAGTACGGTCGATCACCTCCAAAGACACCAGAGGTCTTGCGCCGTCCTGCACCGCCACCAGCTCCACCTCATCGGACAGCGCTGCCAGGCCGTTGCTGACAGAAGCCTGACGGGTGTCGCCGCCGGCTACCACAGAGCGGACCTTGCCAAAATTGCGGCAGAGCTCTCTGACCTGCTCCAAAAGGTCGGGGCGGGTCACCACCACGATCTCCCGGATCACATCGCTGTATACAAAAGTGCGGATCGTGCGCGCCAGCACCGGCTCGCCGTCCAGGTCAGCAAACATCTTATCGATGCCGCCCATCCGGGAGGCCGTACCCGCCGCCACGATTACAGCGCCACAGGGCTTTAGCGGCAGCGCCTTTCGCAACAAATTGGTGAATTTCATAATTACAGCTCCTTAATCAGCTTCTTAAAATAGTTGCCCCGCTCCATAAAGTTCTTGAACTGGTCGAAGGCTGCGCAGGCGGGACTCATTAGCACAATATCCCCATCCTTAGCGATCTCCACCGCTTTATAGGTAGCAGCGGTAAAATCCCGGCACATCAGGATTTCTGGGTTGCCGGGGCGGTAGTCCGGGCAGGCTTCAATGGCCAGGCGGATCTTCTCGGCGGTAGCGCCGTTGAGGATCAGGGTCTTGACGCGCTTGCAGATCTGGGGTGCCATCGGCTCAAAGGGAATCTGCTTATCATAACCGCCGGCAATGAGGATCACGGATTTCGTAAAGCTCTGGAGACCTGCCATGGTACGGCTGGGAGAGGATGCGATGGAGTCGTTATAGTAACGCACGCCGTCCTTTTCCCGCACCAGCTCGATCCGGTGCTCCACGCCGCCGAAAGTGTTGGCCACCCGGCGGATGGTCTCATCCTCCACAAGGCCTTCCACTGCCAAAATAGCAGCCATATAGTTTTCCACATTATGCTCGCCGGGGATAGCGATTTCATTTTTATCAAAGAGAGGCTTTCCATCCCGCAGGATCATATCCCCTTCGAGGTAAGTGCCGTTTTTCACCCCGGCGCTGTGGGAAAAGTACCGGGTGGTGCCGGCATTGCTGAGGGGCGCGGTGATGGCATTGTCTGCATTCACAATGAGAATATCCCCCTGGTTCTGGAAACGGTAGATATTCTTCTTTGCCTCCACATACTCATCCATATCCTTATGGACATCCAGGTGATTGGGCGCCAGATTGGTGATCACCGCAATATGGGGAGAGTGGGTCATATCCATCAGCTGGAAGGAGCTGAGCTCCACCACGGCATAGTCATCTTTTTGCATTTCGGGGCACATCGGCAGCAGCGGCGTGCCGATATTGCCGCCCAGCCACACCGTCTTGCCCTGGGCCTTGAGCATTTCGGAGATCAGGGTGGTGGTAGTGGTTTTTCCGTCGGAGCCGGTAACTGCAATCAGGTTGCAGGGGCAGACCTGGAAGAACACTTCCATCTCGCTGGTGATCTTGGCGCCCTTTTCCCGCAAACGGCAAAGCGCGGGGTTTTCCGGGTGCATACCGGGAGTGCGGAACACCAGCTCAGCGGTAATGCCATCTAAGTAGCCGTCGCCTACCTGCAGACGGCAGCCGGCCTGCTCCAATGCCAGTACCTCGCTATCCAATTTTTCCCGGGGATTCTTATCACAGCCCACCACATGGCAGCCGGCGTCCAGCAAAAGCTTCACCAGGGGGCGGGTGCTCACGCCCAGGCCAAGCACTGCCACCTCTTTTCCCGACAGGGAGGCAAAATATGCATTAAACTTAGTATCCATAGAGATTCCTCTTCTCATAGTTTCTCTTTATAGTATATCCTGCAAAAAAAGAATTTGCAAGACATTTGACAATCCCAGAGGCTTGGGGTACAATATTTTTGCAACCGGGTCGGACAGCCGCGGCCGGATTCCGAAAGGGTCCGGGTGAGGAAAGTCCGGGCTCCACAGGGCAAGGATAACGGGTAACGCCCGCCGGGGGTAACCCTAGGACAAGTGCAACAGAGATATACCGCCGTTTTACGGTAAGGGTGAAAAGGTGGGGTAAGAGCCCACCCGGCCTATGGAGACATAGGTTTTACGATGTAAACTCTATCCGGAGCAACACCGTGTGTGGGACAACAGGCTTGCCCGGCCGTCCCCAAGAGGTGGCTTGATCCCGTGAGTAATTGCGGGACTAGATAGATGGCTGTCAAGACAGAACCCGGCTTACAGACCCGGTTGCCTCCGAAAAACAAAACCCCGAAACTCTGTTTCGGGGTTTTTCTTATTCCGTAGGCAGCTCCTGAGTCTTTACCAGGCCTACTGCATCGGACACCGGCAGAGAAAATGCGATGCCCTGGGCATGCTTATCCATACCCATCTGCTGATAAAGTGCAGTGAGGACTTTATCCTTCACAGCCTTTTCCACCACCAGCATCAGGATCTCCTTTTCCGCGTGGATTGCAATGCCGAAGAAGGCTGCTTCTTTCTCGTTGGCCACACCGCGGGCATTTAGAATCGTGCCGCCTCTTGCGCCCTGCTCCCGGGCAATCCGCATAGCTTCCTCAGAAAAGCCCCGGTTCACAATGGCGAAGATCACCTCATGATTATCTGTTTTCACGCTTCAGTCCTCCCTTCCCTGATGGTTATTGCTCAAAAATCTGTACATATTCACACCGATGACGCTGCTCATAGGCACTGCGAAGCTGATGCCCTTACCGTTTTTGATCGTTGCGAATTTATTTTCCAAACATTTCAGGATCTCATCGGTCAGATCCTCCCGGATCACGCTGATGATCACGGCTTTTTGCATATTCAGGCCAAGCATATCCTGCAGCTGAGTGGATGCTGTGCCGGTACCGGCAACGACCATCTGGCAGTTGACCTCGAACTGACTCAGCACATCCAGATAGAACTCTGCCTTGGGGCGATCCACCACAGTGAACAGAACTTTCAACTTTTTAATGGCGGATTCATTGACTGTATTTGCCATCATGCATCCCTCCTGCTCACATAAAATTGATGATTTGGCCGTCATCAGCATCCAGGATCCGCTTCATAGCCCGCTTCTCTTGCACCCGGTTGGAGACGATGGCCTTGAAGCCCAGAACCTGAATGGTAATCAGCGGCGCCATCGCCACCATTGCCACCACACCGAAGGCATCCAGCAGCACAGAGCTCTCGCCTTGGATACCAACGCAAAGCCCGATCGCAAAGGGCAGGATAAAGCCCGAGGTCATAGGTCCGCTGGCCACACCGCCGGAGTCAAAGGCAATGGCGGTATACATCCGGGGAACAAACAACGACAACGCCAGAGAAATGAAATAACCCGGTACGATGTAGTACGCCAGAGCAAAATCGAAAATGATCCGGATCACAGACAGCGCAATAGCGCTGCCAACACCCACACACAGACCAATGAGCATAGACCGCTTCTTCACATAACCGCCGGTGATCTCCTCCACTTGGCCGTTGAGGATATGGATCGCCGGCTCCGCCAGCACCACCAACACACCAACAAGGAAGCCCAGGGCCACGATCACAGGACGGTTTCTCACAGACATCGCCATGCCCAACTTGAAGCCAATGGGCATAAAGCCCACATTGACACCGGTGAGGAACAGTACCAGGCCGATATAGGTAAACACCACGCCCACACCGATCTTCAGCAACTTTCTCCTGGCAAGGTGCAGGAAGGTCAGCTGACAGACCAGGAAGAATCCCACGATCATCCCCAGGGCGACAGCTACCTCTTTTGCGGTGTGGCCCATGGTGACGAAAAAGCTCCGGAGTAAATTATCTTCCACGGAGAAATCCGGCAAGGTATAGCTCAGGTCGTTCTTAGAGAACAGGCCCAGCGCCAGCACTGCCAGCATAGGGCCAACGGAACAAAGCGCCACCATACCGAAGCTGTTTTCCTGGCTGCGGCGATCACCCAAAACGCCGGAAATACCAACGCCCAGCGCCATGATAAACGGCACGGTGATAGGGCCGGTGGTAACACCGCCGGAATCAAATGCCAGAGGGATCAGGCCCTCCCGCTCATTGATCACAAGCAGCATTGCAAGAGCAAACAGCAACATATAAAACAGCATCAAAATAGATGCCAGAGTTCTGCGGAACACCACGCGCAGCACAGCGATCACCAGAAACGCCGCCACACCTATTCCCACGCAATAAATCAGCAAAGTGCCATTCATAACCGTGGCGACCTGCTTTGCCAGCACCTGCAGATCCGGCTCTGCTACGGTAATCAGCAGACCCAACGCAAAACAAACTGCCAGCAAAAGGCCCAGTTTGCGCTGC
Organism: Faecousia sp.; assembly: GCA_045601585.1. Lineage (GTDB taxonomy): Bacteria > Bacillota > Clostridia > Oscillospirales > Oscillospiraceae > Faecousia. The sequence continues at coordinate 21,956 of JAZRZW010000157.1, forward strand.
CGGGAAAGGCCTGCGCCCATCTGGCTGCCCATAGGGGTCATTGCCAGATCGGCACCCATATTGAAAAGACCAATGCCCAACACCAGCATCACTGCACTGACGGTAAAGGCAATCAACTCCTTGGTGGAAAATCCGAACCAGGGCAGCAGCGCAAAGATATACACAATCAGCGTAATGGGCAGTGCGGAAATCAATGCCTCTATGATTTTTTCCCGTAACTGTCTCAATCAGGCGGCCTCCTAAACTCTTTTCTAAAGCAAATATTTAATACAGTATAACCGATTATAAATTTTTTTGCAAGGCATTTGACAACCACCCCCCGATGGTGTAGAATAGCCCTATAAAATGTCCTGCTACAGGGAACATCCGTTTTCTGTTGACGGACGGCGATAAAAACAGAGAAATGAGGTATCCCAAATGGCATTTTGCAGACAGTGTGGCACTTCTATTGCCGACAACGCCCAATTTTGCCCAAACTGTGGCACTCCCACAGCAGTTCCCACCCAGCCGGTCTACACCGTTCCGGTCTACACCGCACCGGTCTACGCCGCTCCCGTTGCAGCTGTGAAGAAGCCTGAACCCACGCGCCTGCTCAACATCGCTTGCATCATCATCCTTGGCATCTGCCTGTTGACCTGGCTCTTCATTCCCTACATCTCCACCAGCTACAGCACTTATGTGACCGACTACGAATATGTCTACGACGAGTGGTGGGACGACTACACCTGGGAATATGTGGACCGTCTGGAATACCGCTACTATGAAGGCTCCGCCGGTGCAATGGTCATCGACCTGATCGATGGCTATGTGATCCCGGATCTTCTGGACGACGGTCCCTTTGTCCTGACGGCACTGTTCTCCTTCTTCTTCATCACCCTGGGCATTTTGTTTACCTTCCTCAAGAAGATGGCTGTGGTGCGTGCTATGGGCATCGCCAACACCGCCACATTAGGTTTCCTGGGCCTCATCCAGCTGATAGTCTCCGGCGACATGCAGGGTGCTACTTTTGGCTTCTGGATGCTCCTGGTGGGCTCCATCGTGCTGATCGTAATGGCTAAGCAGCGCTACGCCACCGAACCTGCCGCATAAGGAGAAATCTTTATGTTCTGTCCCAACTGCGGCACCAATCTGGGTGATGGCATGAAGTTCTGCCCCAACTGCGGCACTGCAACCAGCACTGCCATTCCAACAGGTCCGGCAAACTCTATGATCCTGACTCCGGAGCCGTCCTCCCTCACCAAAAGCGGCACTCCTACGGGACCTGCCCATTCCGTGATCCTGACCCCAGCTGCTCCGATGAAGGACTCCGGCCCGACTTACACCCCCTACCGACCCACCGAGCGCGCAGAAGCCTTTAACATCGCAAGCATCGTGATTCTTGCAATCTGTCTGCTGCTTTGGTTCACCGTTCCCTTCATTCAATACGACCTTTACTACACAGAAGTCTCTGCCACCTCTATGGAGGTGCTGGAAAACATGTTGGACAGTGAAGATCTGGAGTATTACGCCGAATATTTACCGGTCTTCTTTGTGCCGCTGACATCCCTGGTGTTCATCAACCTGGGCATCCTCTTCACTTGCCTGCGCAAACACGCCGGCATCCGGACGATGGCCATTCTGAACTCTGCAATGAGCACCATTTTGTTCCTGGCACAGGCCTCTGTTGACAACGAATACATCAACATTTTGGACCACCTGGATCTCGGTTTCTATCTCATCGGCATCAGTATGTTTGTACTGATCTTCTTTTGCAACCTTCGCTTTGAAGATGAGGTAAGCTATTAAGCGCCTCCCAATCAGGCACAAAGACTATGTTTGATATTCATCGTACCTGAAATAATAAAAAGCACCGCAAAGGGCGGTGCGCCATATTGATAAAATGGTTTTGAACGGCCCCTTTTCCGCTTAACTGCATAAAAAATTCCCGAAATGCGTCAGCAT
>JAZRZW010000158.1:0-30249 GCA_045601585.1 Faecousia sp.
GCTGATATTGCTGATCAGAGTGGTAATTACAGCGCATCTATCGAGATCGAGGAGGTTTCCTATAAGGGAACAACTCTGAACAACATGAAGGCTCGTATGGAAACGGTTTCTGAGATTACTCCGTATCTGAAGGCTGTTGGCTCTGCTGTGCTAGATGCTGGTGCTCCCGATGGCGTTTCTGCTACGACACTGCCCATCACTGATATGTACGGCTACATCATCGACCTGGCATTCCGCACCAATGCGGCTGAGTCCAACCTGCTGCTGCAGGTGGATGCTGCTGACCGTATCTACGATAACAACACCAATGAAGAAACCATGGGCCACGGTAGTTCTATGACCTTCATGGCTACCACCACTGACTTCTCCAATGCGCAGGTCAAGGGTCTGATGGATGCCATCAACATCGTTTTCTTCAATCCTGCCGATGGCACCATCTATTGCTACGGCGGTCTGGATACTGCCAACGCAACTACGGGTGCTGACGGTGTGACTGCCAAGATGTATCTGTACACCAAGACCGCAGGCGGCACCACCACTGAGTATGTTCTTGCAACCTATATTGCTGATAGTACGGTTGACGGCGGCTACAGAGAAGCAACCGAAACCGAGGATGCTACTCATGCACTGATCGATGGCAAATATGTTGAAGCAACTCATATTGAAGATACTGAGAATGAAGGTCAGTACGAACCTGCTGATACCGGCGCTACCCATGCAGTGAAGACCACCACTACCGCAGCCGGTAAACAGGAGATCGACGACAACGCCATTATGCCTCTGACCCAGAACACTGCGCAGGCTCTGTCCGTTCTGGTTTATCTGGATGGCAACCAGGTTGGCAACGAAGATGTGGCTGCTACCGCTGCTACTTCCATGACCGGTACCATGAACCTGCAGTTTGCAAGCTCTGCAAATCTGGTTCCCATGGAATATGCTGATCTGATCATCCCCGCTGCCAACGCCGGCGGCGACGCCGGCACCGGAACTGAAACCGGCGGCGACGCTCAGGGCTAACCCCTAACGGCAAAACGAGCCGTTTGAACCTTACCAACGCGCCCACCCCGGGCTGAGCCCGGGGTGGGAACAGAAAAAGATTCCGTTATTGTGTGCCCCTCTCCCGTCACAGCGCAGGCGACGCCGTGTGCAGCGGCGCTGCGAATTGCCGGAAACCCGGGTGCGCAATAACGGACGACGAATGTGTTTGCGCTTTTTTCAAGATAAGAGGAAGGCACCAAACTTGCGGCTGTGGGACATCCGGATTGAAGTGCAGAAGGATGCCCCACAGGCTAACCCCCTTGCGGCAGGGAACCCAAAAGCCGGAAAGGAGAAAGCTTTGCGTATAAGACCCCTTAAAGCAAAACGAACCAAACGGATTGTGCTGTATGTGTACATGCTCATAATCCTGCTGACGCTGCTTACGGTGGCTTCTTACACCTGGTTTTCTTTGAGTCAAACTCCGCGCGTCAGCGATATGTATATGTTCATCAATTCCGAAACCGGCCTGGAGCTTTCCACCGATCCGCTTGCGGACGAGTGGGTGCTGCAGCTGGATTACCGGGATATGGTGAGAGAAACCTCGCCCCTGCGGCCCATCACATGGTCCAATGTCCGGCAGCAGTTTTACGCTGCCAAATATGGGATCGACGGCCGCCTGATAGATTATCCGGACTGGCAGCCGCTTGTAAACGAGCGCAACGCCAACAAAAACAATAGCGACGGATATTATACCAAAGCAACCTTTTATGCCAGAACCGGGCAGGACGAAACCGTGTTCCTTTCCCCGGCGGTTGAGGTGGATGAAGGAATCAACGGTTCCGGCACGTATGTGATTGGCACGCCCGTCTGGGATGGGCAAAACATCCTCCACAACAACGGAGGCATGGGCGCGGAATGCGCCATCCGCATCGGCATCCGGATCGAGCCGGTGAATCTGGCAGGGGAGCCGACCGGAGCATATTCTATCTTTTATATTTATGAGCCGAACAGCGACCGGCATATTGACGGTTCTGTCGGCTATACCCCAACCCCAAGCATCGATGCAACAGCCACGCTGGTTCCGGAACGCAATCTGATTCTGCAGAGCGCTTCCACATGGACGGAAGCCTATCCGGTACAGCGAAATGTGGTTATTCACGAACTGGGTGATTTTACCACGGATGTGGAACTGTTCAGCCTGAAATCCGGCCAGATGGTCAAAATCGACATCTATTGCTGGCTGGAAGGGCAGGATGTGGACTGCACCAATGAAATTCAGGGTGCCCAGATCATGGCAAATATCCAGTTTGCCACTGAACCCGATTCCCAATCCGGAATGGTTCCCATTGATGAATTTTTTGATGGGTACAACATTCCCGAGGATTAAACGAAATTTTGTAAACTCAGCGTTAGCTTTCATATAAACCAATTGAAACAAGAAAGAACAAGCACAGAAGGGAGTCTTCTCCATGAAGAAGAGAACAAAAATGGAAACAGCCCCCCAGGAAAACCTGGAAAATGGACAGGTCCAGGTGATCGAGGAAGAAAGCAAGTCCAAACGGGTTGTCAGCACCATTGTGAATGTAATTCTGGTTCTGGCTATCATCGTGGCTGCTATCTGCACCTATGTGAGCTATGTCTCCTCCTCCGGCAACGGCGTCCCCAGCATTTTCGGCATCCGGATTTTCTCTATCCAGACCGAATCCATGTACCCCGCACTGCTGCCCGGTGACCTGGTCTTTGACACCGCGGTCAAGGATCCCGGTGAACTGCGCGTGGATGACATCATCACATATTGGACCGTTATCAACGGTGAGCGCGTCCTCAATACCCATAGAATCGAAGAGATCTATGACGGTGGTGGCTACCTAATCTTTTCTACAAAGGGTGATAACAACACCACAGCCGACCCGTTGACTGTTCATGAGTCCGAGGTGGTGGGCAAGTATTCCTTCCGTGTGGGCGGATTGGGCAAGGTGTTTGACTATCTGCAGACAAGCACGGGCTTCCTGATCGTGATTGTGGTGCCTGTGTTCCTGTTCTTCCTGTTCCATCTGGTGCAGTTCTTCCGTGTTCTGTTTGAGTATCAGAACGTGAAGAATCGTATCAAGTACGAGCAGGAGCGCGGCAATACCGAAGACCTGATTGAGAAACAGAAACAGGAGCAGCAGGCGGCGCAAGCGCAGGCCAGAGCGAAGCTGGAAGAAGAGCTGCGCGAGAAGCTGCGCGCAGAAATTCTGGCATCTATGGCGGTACAGAAGCAGGATGCCAAGGAAGATGCGCCTGTCGAAGCAGCGAGCGAGCCCGCGGCGGACGAAGCTGCTGACGAGACTGTGAATGCCGAGTAACGCGAGGCCGCCAATGCGGCGTTGCGGAAAATGCGGCGTGAATTTTTGACGCAGGCGGCTGCGGAAAAGAGCAAAGGATTGGGTGCGTAGCACCAATCCCTCAGTCGGGTTTGCCGACAGATCTTTTACAGCGGCCCCTCCGTCACGGTTTTTCTGTGCACCCAGAGGGGGAGCGCATGGATTGTTGTTTGTTTTAGGAGAAAAGCATGGATAACTTTTTGAAGTATTTCTATCAGGATATTGGTCGGGTTTTCCGGGCTTTTATAGATATTTTCGGTTCGTTTTTTAACTTCCTGAACTATCTTCTCAATTTCCCCATGCGCATGCAGATCATTAAATCCTATTCCGATCAGTTCGGTACTATGGACTGGATTTTGTTGCTGCTGGCGAATCTGCTGCTACTCGGTCTGAGCGTGCTTATCGTGGTGATGCTGGTGCGGCTGGTGAAGCGGATTTTTCGATTCCGGGTATCCCCCAAGGAATATGATGCTATGGCCAAGCAGGTGCGCTCCTTGCAGCGGGATCTGCTCCGGGCAAATTATGAGAAGGATAAGCTATTGGCGATGAAGGTGGCAGAACTGGGCGGCGATGCATCTGTTTTGCAGGATCAGCTGGGAGAGGAAGAACAGCCGGAAGAGGCACCTGCCGAAACCGAAGCCGGAGAAGAGACGGCGAAAGAAGCAGAGGAATTTGTGCCTTCTTCCAACCGCAACACCTTCCAGTCCCCCTGCGTGGATCCCGGTGAAAGTCGTTTCTTCCGCCTGACTTCTGTGGATAATTACTATAAAACCGAGTATCAGCCCCCGCTGTACGACAACAATATTACGCTGGAAGATTTTTGTAAGCAGTTCCGGAAGTTTGCTGCTTCTCAACTGAAGCTGTATTATGATCTTGACATGATGCGCTACTTTGTGGCGGCCATGGGTACTGCCCGAATTATCATTCTGCAGGGTATTTCCGGTACTGGTAAAACCTCTCTGCCCTATGCTTTCGGCAAGTTCGTCCAGAAGGACACCACTGTGGTTTCCGTGCAGCCTTCCTGGCGTGAACGTACGGAGCTTTACGGTTACTTCAATGAGTTTACCAAGCGCTATTCCGAGACGGAATTTCTCCGGGCAATTTATGAGGGGAATTACTACCGCGATCCCCATATCGTGATTCTGGACGAAATGAATATCGCCCGTGTTGAGGATTATTTTGCGGAAATGCTGTCTATTCTGGAAATGCCTCGGGAAGAGGAATGGAAGGTGGATATCGTCACCGCTGTGTGGGATAACGACCCCTGCCTGATTGAGGGCGGCAACGTTCAAATTACCAACAATATCTGGTTTGTCGGCACCATCAACAACGACGACTCTACCTTCGCTGTGGCCGACAAGGTCTACGACCGTGCAATCCCCATCGATCTGGACAGCCGTGCCGATGCATTTGAGTGTGAACCCACACCCCCACTGTACATCTCCACGGACCATTTGATTGAACTGTTTAACGACGCAAAGAGGAATTATCCCATTTCCGAGGACAGTTTGAATAAGCTGGAACAGTTGAATGCATATCTGATTAAGAATTTCCGCCTGGCATTCGGTAACCGTATTATGAAGCAGATCCGGGATTATGTTCCTTGCTTTATTGGCTGCGGTGGTACGGAAATTCAGGCCATCGACTTTATCGTGGCTAAGAAGGTTCTGCGTAAATTTGAATCTTTGAGCTTAGGCTTTATGAAAGACGAGCTAACCAAGTTCAATAACTATCTGGATAAGCTTTTTGGAAAGAATACCATGGTTATTTGCAAGCAATACGTCGACTATTTGAAGAAGAATAACTAAGAATCTAAAAATGGTAAGGAGGATGCATTTTGTCAGACAGCAAACCCCAGGCCGGTACAAAAAAGAAAATTTCTGTCATTGATCCGGTATATCAAAAGTTTACAAAGAGTGTCGTCCGTGCCATTGGCAGTTTAGAGTTCTACAACTACTTCATGGATGCGATTGCCCATGCGGAAAATGAAATCCAGTTCTCCAACCGCCGGATGGAAAAATGGGTGGACAGAACCTGGGTTGAGAAGATTGAAGGCGGGTTGGGTGCCCTCCAGAAAATCATATCCACTCCCCGTAATGTAATCCATGAGGAAGAACTAATCGTAAATGTGGCAAACGCCAAAAAGGCTGGTCCGGATGTGGTGGTTCACTTGGCCCAACATGCCTCTTTGGTGGAAAAATTTGATCCCAGAACCGGTGATGTGCGACCCAGTAAGCTGATGCAGAAATATCGGGAAGACTCCATTGGATTGTACGAAAACCGTCTTGTCTATACGGTTCTGGAGAACGCCCACCATTTCGTCAAGCTCCGCAACGATGCGTTGTTTGCGGAAATGAGTGATGAATTTGGTGCCAAGCTGAAGGTACAGACCGAGATGACCAGTGCCACGGAACATGTTCATCTGGATATGTATATGTCTATTAATGATGTGGACAGTGCACTGGATACTGACGGCAAGCATATTAGCATTTTTGACCGGATTTCCCGCCTTTACCGGGTGCTGTCGGTTTATATGCACAGCGATTTTGCCCAGCAAATGGCGAAACTGCCCCGCGTCAAAGGTACCATCACAAAAACAAATGTGCTGAAAAAGAATCCCAACTACAAAGCCATTGTGGCGTTGGGCGAATTTCTTAATGAGTACGATGACGTGGGTTATGCTGTGCGCGTGATTGAGCAGAACCCGGTGGTTACAGAGGAGTTCCAGGAGAACATTTTTAGGAATGTCCTGTTTAACTATTTGATACTGAAGGGCTATTTGGAGCGGGAACAGGACCGCCGGATGCCCGCACCGATGAAAGAAAAGAAGCGGACCCTGAAGCCCAAATTTGTCAAGGAAATTATTGAGGAACTGACTGAGGATTACGATCTGCCGGAGGTGGAGATCCGCCGGGTTCTGATCGAGGAACTGACCAAAGAGCAACTGATGCAGGAAGAAGCCGCGGAACGCCGCCGTTTGGTGGAGGAGCAGGAGAAGCGGAAGAAAGAAGAGCAGGAGCGATTGCGTCGGGAGCAGGCCGCGGAAAAGGAACGACTGCGTCAGGAAAAGGCTGCGGAAAAAGAACGATTGCGTCAGGAAAAGGCAGCGGAAGAAGCCCGTCTGCGTCAGGAACAGATCAACCGGGAAATCGAAGATACCATTCGCAGCAAAGCGCTAAAAAAAGAACTGCGTTATTTTGCAGATAATCTGGAAAAGAATTTGGAGGCCCGGGAGGCTGCTGCGCAGAAGAAGGCCGCGGAACTGAAGGAATTTGAGGATGCCGCCAAGCTTCTGGAAGAAGCAGAGCAGCGCAAACTGGAAGCCGAAGAACGGGAAAAGAAGCGGATCAAGGAGGAACGTGAACGGATCCGTCGGGAGAAGCAGCTGGCCATTGAACGAGCCCGCAGGGAAGAGGCGGAGCGTCTGGAGCAGCAGCGTCAGGCCCAACTGGCTGAGGAAGCGCGGCTGCGCAGGGAAGAAGAGGCGCGGTTGGAAAAAATCCGGGTGGCAGAAGAAGAACGGATGGCTCAACTGCGCCGTGAACAGGATGCCAAAGATAGTGCAGCTACGGTGATTTATCTGGATCAGGTTACGATTTTCCTCAATGCGTTACCTCAGCGTCTGCAGCTGCGGCAGGAAGAAGCGCAGCGTATTCATCAGGAACAACAGGAACGGGAGATGGAGCGGCAGCGCCGTCAGCTCTTCCGGGGTGTTTTTCGAAATTAGTATAAGCAAATAGGCGGTACATGAAACGAAGAGGTTGTTGTCTATGAACAGAATCTATAGAAAGTTGATAGCGATAATCTTTGCGCTGGTGTTGTCTGTCGCAGTAGTTGTTATGTCCTCGTATGCGTGGTTTGTTCTGTCGGGGAATCCTGCGGTTACTGGTATTCAGGTAGCAATTGGCGGCGGCAATACTATTCTGGTGGCAGCAGATGTCCAGCAGGAAGTGGATGGTGTGGTTTATCACTATCCCGGCCGTTTTTCGGAGTCTATGAATATTCGCCAGCAGCCGGGTTATGAATATTTAAATGATGTGGCCGGCTTGGTGCCGGTATCTACTGCTGACGGTGTTAACTGGATCTTACCTGCTTATTACGATGGGACTGACCCGGAAGTTCGGGAAGGCACCGTGTTTAGTGGCCAGCTGAAGGATGTCTCTGAGTTTTATTTGGATGGAGATATGGCCCATGCGAATCTGCCCAAGGGACAGACCAAAATGGTTGAAGAGGGCAGCTATCTATATTTGGATTTTTGGGTGGTATCCCATAGCGCAGACTTCACTTTGCGAATTTCTGCCGGAGAAGATGCGGGTGGCAGCTTCTTGGTGGACCTTCCCCGCGCCGTTACTACAGAAGATAAGATTGGGTTTGATTTAGAAGAGACGGAAATTAAAGGGGCTTCAGCGATACGGGTAGGTTTCTTGGCTAACGATGTGGGGCTGACTGATGATACAATGCGTTATTATCAGAACAGTGTGTATTTCAATGAACGCTATAGCAAGCTGCGAGGAATGTATCAGGAGCCCAGCAGCGGCACAGCGGCGCTTGAAAATAACCGTTTCACCATTTATGAGCCAAACTGCGACTTGAACTGCGAAGGGAATTTGGGCGGATATACTGTTACCAATCCGTTAAGCCCGGTGAACGGTGTGATACAGGAAGTCTCTGTGGCAGATCGGTTGGCTGCCCAGACAACCAGCACGTGGTTGCCTGCCGAATCGGGCGCCGGCAGCGCTTTAGCGCAACGGTTTCGGGCAGCGGTCACGAACATGGATACGGGAAACCAAGAACTGGAGAACCTGAGCGGACAGTTCTATGATGAATATCTGCAATGGCAGGCAGCGCCCTACATAGACAACGGTGTGTTTTTTAAACATACGCTCGATCTGTATAAGTTTGGAGATCGTGTCTCGGAGGATCAGCTGGCGCAGCTGGACAAGCAGGGTGCCACAGAGGATGTGTACATTATCCGTCTGGAAAAGAATGTTCCCCAGAGAATTCGGATGTTTATCTGGCTGGAGGGGCAAGACGTTGATTGCGTTAATGCTGTATCCATATCCAACATGCTGTTGAATTTGGAACTGGCCGGCGGCAGCGAATAAGATACTATGGAAAAGAAAGAACAAACAGAAGAAATAGAAGAAATAGAAGAAATAGAAGAAATCAAATCTGTAATTCAAAAGCGGATTAGCGTACTGGTCACCATTCTGCTGGTTTTGGCTGTTTTGCTGTGTCTGTATGTTGCAGTCCAGTCCATGAGTAACGGTTATGTGAACATTGGCGGATACATGATGTTCCGGGTGGTTACGGGCAGCATGGAACCGACGATTCCTACCGGAGCTCTGCTGCTGACAAAACAGATAGATATTGGGCAGATCAAACTGGGTGATATCATTTGTTTTCGAACACAAGAAGCCGCTATTTGGGGGGAAATTGTTACTCACCGGGTAGTAGAGCTTATGGAACTGGAGAATGGAGAAGTCCTTCTGCGGACACAGGGTGATGCAAATTTTGTAGCGGATGGATACATGGTAACCCGCGGCAATTTGATCGGAAAAGTAATTTGGCATACAGGAGATGAGAGTGCTTTGGCTTCCATATTCTCGTTTTTTACAAATAAAGTGGGATTTCTTGGGTGCATTGTATTTCCTTGTATGCTGCTTGTTGGTCTGATTTTGCGGGAATGTGTGTCCAATATCCGAAAAGAATTACAGAATACTGTGAACGAATTGGAGCAGGTAGAGCCCATTGATCCGCTTTGCGGCATGACAAAACAGGAATATGACGAAATGTATGAGAGAATTCGCACCGAACTCATGGAGGAGCTGATGCATTGTGTCGAAATATCTGAAAAAGGTACAAAAGAATAACGATGCTGATACTTCCCGAAAGTCTGCTGTATTGAAGAAAGCACAGCGTACTGTGTACTGGCAAGCCGGTTTGGCGCTTGTTACCATATTGCTGACGGTTGTGATTATTTTTGCTATGACATCGGCTTGGTACACCAACGTTGCGCGGACCGGAGGTATGGTAATTAAGGCGGAAAGCTGGGGATTTGACGGTCAGATAAAAGTTGATGACAGTGTCATCGTGGCAGCTCCGGGTGATGAAGGCATTATCAGCTTGGAAGTGAACAACACAAATGCCAGTACCACAGCGGTAGGCGTGGGAGTGTCCAAGGCCCGCATTACGTATGAGATGCAAAAGCGCCTCTACTTCTATGTCGATACCTCTTTGCAGCGCAACGAGGAAACCATGGATCGGGTGTATCTAAATACCCAGGAAAGCTATACTTATACTCTGTTTGGCGGTGAGACGCTGACACTGACGGAAGATATGCACAACGATGTGCAATTGAAGTGGCAGTGGGTTTACGATGTGCTGGGTTATTATGTGTTGGGTTCATGGAACGATGCTACCGGTATGTTTACGGAACTGGAATATCTTCGGCCCATTGAATACGATTATGACGAAGCCACAACCACCTTTGGAGAAGATGGTGATGACTTGGTTATGGAGCTGAAAACTGTTGATGGAGAACAGACCGTAGAAGAATTCTTGGTAGAGTTTTCCCAAAAGGACGGTTATGAGGGAAAGATCGATCCGACGCAGAAGAAGGGCACCGGTTATTACCCCGTGTCGGTGGACGAAAACAACTACGGTGTATATGCGTACCTTTGTTCTTATTCGGAAATCGAAATGGCAACCCAGTACGATACCGAACTGGCGCAAGAGGCTGCAAATGCTACAGCGGCGGGAACAGAACAGGAAAAATATGAGATTCAACTATTAGTGTCTGCCCAGAAGAACGATGAGGATGTAATAAACGTTAATTCTCTGGAAGCGTTGAAAACTGCTCTGGAGTTGGATATTGGTAATGTAGTGCAGTTGACCGGCGATATCTTCATCCCGGATGCGCAGCGTCTTGTGATCCCGAAGGGTAAGCAGATTGCTGTGGATATGAACGGCCATACCATTACCAGCAATGGTGATCGAGCCATTATGGCAGAGCAGAACAGTAATCTGACAATGACGAACGGTTCGGTGGTAGGTCCCGGTAGTTCAGGCTATGCACTCTATACCACGGGAGCAAAGGTAACCTTTAATCATGTGAAAATTAGTGATTTTAAATACGGTGTCTATGTTGGTGACAGCGATGATGAAAATGAACAGGACTCTACAGTTCGCTTGATCGATTGTGAAATCAGCGGCAGTACCTGCGCAGTCTTTATCTCCGGCAACGGCACGGCATCTGAGCAAAAGACGCAGCTTGTGATTGAAGACTGCAAACTCTATAGTGATAGTTTTGCTCTGTCCGGTAACGGAGATGCTGCAGGAAGTGGCAGATGGGGCACGGACATTCAGATTATAGACAGCGAGTTGACGGGTAATCCATCCAATTTTAGCGCAGGTATTTATCATCCCCAAATGGACAGTAATCTGAACATCTATAACAGTACGGTGAGTGGCTATACCGGTATTGCCATTAAGGGAGGTAATGTCCGTGTCAAAGCATCTACTGTAACTGGTGAGGGTGCGGTATTCGAGGACACCCTGAACCCCATCGGAAGCGGCTTCGTTGATACCGGTGACGGCATCTATATTGAAGCGAACTATGAATATCCGATCACATTGGAGATTAGCTCCGATGTGGAACTTGGCAGAGAGAGTATTATTAAAAGTACAAATAATCGGTCTCTGCGGGTTTACCCGGAGGATGCATCTCATGTGCAGGTGGTTTTGTATGGCGGCCAGTTTGATCAGGAACAGCCTGTCATATACCTAGCACCCGGTGCTACCCAGACGAGCAAGGACCAAAAATATATCATAACATCTATGGCATCTTAAGGAGAAGGGAAGGCCCATGAACCGAAGGAAATTGCATATTTCCCAGTGGTGTTTACTGGGCCTTGCCGCCGTGCTGACGGTGGGTGGGCTGCTGACGGCCGTGGGCAGCACCTGGGCCCGATATCGTGCGGAAACCAAGGAGACACTTTTGTTTTCTGCGCGGGAGCCGAAAGAAATATATCTGGGGCAAGTCCGCTTGGCGGAAGATGATAAGACTCGTCTGTTTGATGATCAGGCGCAGGGAACCTGGGAAAGCGTGAACGGAAAGGCTCAGCTGGATTTTGCCGTGGCCAACGGTACGCTGCCGTCTGATGTGGCGGAGGAGGATCAACAGTTTCGGATCCGTTTGGTGGGCAGTCCCGGTATCTGGGAAGGCGCGCAGACGGCAGAAATCCAACTGATGGTGCCTAAGAAAACAGATGCGAGCCAATACGATACTTATGAGGCAGCAGTAACAAAGATCGAACCTCAATCTCCAATGTATGACCAGTTTGGCGACGGATGGGTGTTCACTTTCCATGACAAGCTGGGTGATGAACTGACCTGGAATCTGGTTGGCGGCCGATTTTCCTGCTATGAAATGCGGCTGGTTCTGGAAAATGAAATGTTGACGGAGGCCAGCTTGCTGCAGCTGCAGGTGATAGGCTGAAAAATCTATGTAAAGGAGCGCCAATATGGCTGAGAAAAAGACAATTGCATATTGGAGTATCCTTTTGGCGGTTTTTTTGGCAGCCGGTGCGATTTTATCCGTGAACTCTACGCAAGCACGGTATGTGAGTTCAACAATGTGGAATACCATTGCCTTACCCGGAGAAGAAACCGTAACCAGTGATTGCCTGCGGTCAGCGTCTGACGCTCCGATGACGGTGCTGCTGGGAGAGATTTCTCCGGAAGAGCAAAAAAAAGCACAGAGGCATAAAGTGGATTTCTGTATGGAGAGCACAAAGGATGTTGCCGGTGCATTGACTTGGTCGGTGGATAAACCGGAGTATCTACGGGCGGCAATGTATATGGGCGCTGTTGAACTGCAGCAGGGCAGTGAGGTCGCGCTGAAAGAAAAAGAGCCGGTTACTGTGATTATGTACCTGACGGCAACGGATGCTGCCGGCAGTCAATCTCATGAGGCAATGACTGTAAAGGTAAACGTTTCCTGGGGCGATTCGCTGCAGGGTGCTTTTGCTATAGATCTTGCGGAAGTGATTATGCAGGAGCCGGTATTACCAGAGGAAAATCCGGATACGCAGGAACCGACAAATCCGGAAGGGACAGAGCCTTCCGAAGGAGAAGGAACAAATTCTGACGAGACGGAATCTTCTGAGGGAGAAGGAACAAATTCTGACGAGACGGAATCTTCTGAGGGAGAAGGAACAAATTCTGACGAGACGGAATCTTCTGAGGGAGAAGGAACAAAACCTGACGAGACGGAACCTTCCGAAGGAGAAGGAACAAATTCTGACGAGACGGAACCTTCCGAAGGCGAAGGAACAAATTCTGACGAGACGGAACCTTCCGAAGGCGAAGGAACAAATCCTGACGAGACGGAACCTTCCGAGGGAGAAGGAACAAATCCTGAAGGGACCGAACCTCCCGAAGGAGAAACAGAAACGGGAAACACAACAGAGTCTCCAACGGAAGATCCGGTGCAGGATCCTGATAATGAAGGCTTTGTTCAGATTAAAACAATCAAAGGTTTTACCAAAGACGCCATGTTGCAGATAACAGTAGAGACGGATAATCAGGCAGACAGTCTGGCGCTTGGCATGGTCTCGCAGGATGGAACCCAGCAGATCGGATTTCCCGGAAAGACCTGCTACAGCTTGGATCATGGAAACAGTTACTACATGCTCTATCATGGTGGGCAGATTCGCCTGACGGTGAAGGAAAGCCATAATGTACTGATAGATTTTTCACGGACGGTTTTGCAGGATGGCGTGCTGAATCTGCAGCTGAATGCGTACAAAAATGACGTTCTGCATGCCAGCGCCCAGACGTCGACGGAGATTTCTACCGAGGCCCTCTACCAGCTGGATTCTCCGATCTTGAAAGATAAGGAAACCCTAAAGATCGTGCTGAATTCCCAATGGACAGATTATCCTGTCGCATGCAGCATGGAGAAGATAACAACAGTGACGTCGGAACAGGGTGATTTTACCCAACGTATGGAGATTGATCCCGTTTTGGCCGGCTTTGAGATTACTGTGACGGAGGATCCTGAGGGAGATATCGTCGCAGTTGCCGGCGCAAAACAGAGACCGGCTGCCGGCAGTTATGTGCTTCACCTTCAGTGGAGCGACGACGGAATGGACATCGGCCAGACGGAGATTCCTTTCTTTGTAAATTATTACCCAGATATCCAACCCAAGACAGAATCAGAAACGGAAACCACAGGAGGTGCCGAGCAGTGACAGAAACACAAAAACGGATCAAGGCCTATCGGGCTGCGCTTCCGGGCTTAAAAGAACGGGTTGCTGCGGTTGCATTGCTGTTGGCAATGTCCGTTGTCATGATGACATCCGCGACCTTTGCGTGGCTGACAATCTCCCGCAGACCGGAGGTTACCGGCGTGAATACCACCGTGGCCGCCAACGGTAACCTGGAGATCGCCCTGGCAACCGGTGACGGGAAAACCGCACCCGGCGAATCCAAAGTGGGGGATTCCAGCGCAAATGAAGATCAGTCCGTAATAGGTGCCAATATTACATGGGGTAACCTGGTGAACCTATCTGACCCCAGCTACGGTCTGGAGAATCTGACTATGCGTCCTGCCCAGCTGAATACAGTGTCTTTGTTGGACAGCCCGTTGTACGGTGCAATGTACGGCCAGGATGGGCGTATTACCCAGCTTTCCAGTGACTTCGGCTATGCCACCTGGAATATGCCGACAGCGGAGAAGCCCGGCTACTTTGGCGTGTCTGAAACTTATGGTGTTCGTGCTATTTCATCTACAAAGGTTGAAGCAGTTGGTGCGGAAGCTAAATATTACAACATGGTGAAAGCTGCCAAGGACTTAAACCTGGCGGCAGCCAATGCGTACGCAACCTTAAGCAGTGACACTAAGAAAATGCAGTCTTTGGCCACCATGATGGGCCTTTATATGACGGCCCGCATGAACCCAGATGAAGCTTCTCTGAATAATCCGGACTGCGCGGCGGCAGATATTCAAAATCTGCGGGATATGTACGGTGCATTTTTGGAGGCCTTTGATAAAGAAGCCGAGGCCATGGCAGCCTTAGCCAACCTGACGCTGTTTTTACAGAACGGTGAAGGCAATTATACCCCTTATACGGCGGATATGATTTATGCTGCAAGCACGGACAAGCTGAAGGCAGAGAGAATTCAGATCACCAATCTGGATCAGTTTATCAAAGACCGGAATACCATTGCATCGGATCTGGAAAAATTGAGCGAGATCGCATCCTCCGGCACCAGCCTGAAGTGGAAGGACAGCGGCTTGAATGCTATTGTTAACAACTTGGTGGACGTGGGTAAATGTACCATTGGTGCGGACAATACACCAATCAGCAGTATCGGTGCATCCAATGCAATGGGGTACCTGAGTGGCACCCAGGAGGCCAGGATCACCAACGGTATTCTCTACCGGTTTGAAGAACGCACAGGCGGTTATATCGTGGTAAAGAATCTGAGCATCAGCGCTAAGGTTAAAAGAATGGGTATTACCGTCCCCGCAACGGTGAAGGCCAATGTCCAGACCACTGCACCCAGAGATTACAACCTCTTTACCAATGACTTGACCTATGCGGAAAGTCTGAATGACGGTAATTATGCCGGCGGCGTACCTGTTGCCGAGGATACCTATGGATTGGCAGTAGACCTGTGGGTCCGTACCAATGCGGAAAACAGCTATCTGACGCTGGAAGGAAATCTGCTTACAGAGAGTAAAATGATACGGGCCATGGGCAAGGATGCCAACGGCAACGAAGTGGAGCTGTATACTGTGACGATCTCCGCCACAGATGAAAACGGCGAGAGCGTTTCTTCTTCAATAGATGTATACGAAGCAATGGGTCCTGTTTTCGGTGAAGACGGAACGCCTGTAATCGATGAGACAACCGGAAAACAAAAAGAAGAAATGATGTGGTTTTCTGCGGAGACATATTCACCACTCACAGCGGAAGAACTGAATAACCAGAAACCTACACCTAAAATGGTGGAAAAGATCACTGTGACTGGCTATGAGGGAGAGAACCGTGTTTGGGGAGAGAATGAGGATCTGTCTGTGGATGCTACGACCCAGGGCAGCGGCAGCTGCTATGTCTACTATGCTGACACCCCGGAGGATCAGGCAAGATCCTTGAAGCTTCTGGAAGCCTTCAATGTTGCCTTTGTTAATAAAGAAGGCGAACTGATAGCAGAAGCAGTGATGGATACAGAGCACTTTTACGCGGAAAGTGGCCGTGTGATCGTACCCTTAGTGCTTTCTCCCAGCAGCAGTATCAACCTGGGTGAGGACTATCAGGGTAATGTTACTTATGCTATCACTGCCCTGGAAAAGAATGTAGCTACCCGGATCACGGCAATCGTTTACTTGGACGGCACCAAGCTGACCAATAAGGAAGTTTTGGCGGCAGCGGATATCCAGGGTAAGCTGAATATCCAGTTCGGCAGCAGTAATGTGCTGTCTCCCATTGAAAACGAGGAACTGGCCAACAAGGAACGCCGGGTATCCGCCTTGGTAGACAAGAAGGAATTTGACTATGATACAGCCACCGGCCCCATGACCACCAATGTGACCGTCAAAGTGGACGGCGACGAACCCAGTACCGTGACGGCGTTCTTCCTGCGGTCTATCAATGCATCCCAGGGTTCCCGGGAAGAAGTGATGACCTTTACCAAGAATGACAGCGGAGACTGGACCGCCAGTTATGAGTTTACTGTTCCCGGCAACTATGTGCTGCGTACAGTGCAGCTGGACGGTGTGGACTACGACCTGGCAGAACCGCCCGAGGTTAAGGTGTCCGGCTTTGCCATTGGAAGCTTGAGCTGCACGGAAGCTAAGGATAACCATATCGCCGTTATGACGGCAGAAAATACCACCACGGCAAATCTGAAACTGAAGTTTGCGACAGATGATGAGTCCAAGCTGCCCAAGACAGTCCAGGGTCGTTTCCTGCGGGATGAAGATGGCTCTGCGGTGAATATCAACTTTACCTACGATTCCACAACCGGAGAGTGGAAAGGTTCCGCCCATTTCTTGATGTCCGGTGACTACACCATGCAGTACGTGGTGCTGGATGGTGAATATACGGCATTGGATGAAGGATTCTGGATGACGGCGGATATCACCCTGGGCATGCGGGTGGCAGTTTATACCACCAGTCCCCAAAGCTTTAAGTATGTTCCCTCTGAGATGGCAGATAACATGAAGCTACTGGGCATGCAGGTCATGATCGTGGACAACGCAGGTAATGAAATGCCCGGTTTGTCCGGCGTGAAACTGACCTATGGCATGAAGGGTTCCGGCATCAAGAAGATGGATACAGATCTGACCTGGAACGGCAGCTATTATGTAGGTACTATGTCCAATGGCGGCCCGGGTATCTGGCAGTTTGGCAAAGTGGTGGTAGGCAGTAATACCCTGACCAATGCTACAACCGCTCCTACATTTACGATTCTGTCTCCCGAACCGCCGGAGTACATTTCCCATAATACGGGAGAATACCAGTACAAACCCAATAATGACGCGACCATGAATGTGGTGATCAGTAACTCCTCCGCTGCAGCAGTACAGGCCTACATTATTAAAGATGGCGCGGCTGAAGGAACATGGGTTGATGGTACCATCAGTAATGAAACAACAACAGAAGAAGGCAAGCCTGCCAACTACTGGAACTTCACAGTTCCTAAGGATGCCAACGGTTATCAGGACGGCCACTGGACATTGACAACGCTGCGGCTGTGGAATGTCTTTGCGGCAGACGGCACAGCCTATACCAAGGAAGCTCCCCTGGAGATCGATGTATCCGGGACTAACAATAAATCCAAGGTGGTCTCCCGTGTCTATGTTACTTTTGCAGAAGACAAGAGCGCAGACTATGGTAAGGACGCAAATGGTACTGTTACCGGACCCTTCATGCAGGAGTATAGCGTATCCGGTCTGCAGGTGAAGATCCACGACTTCGAAAATAAGAAGGTCGAGGGAATCTCGGATGTAAAACTGACCTTCACCTATGGAAAAGATTCCCAGAAGTATGGTGGTTATACCAATACAGACTTGCTGAAGGATCTGATATACACTGTCAAATTGACAGACGGTGGAGACGGCATCAATTACAGGCAGGATGAAACGATGACACTGCTGTATGCTGGCAGCTACGCGACGACCTTCAGCTTTAAGGTGAACGGAACAGATACTACATACACTGGCGAAAAACTGCCCACCAATGCACCGGTATTTACCGTATCCTCCGTGGTGCCTTCCGTGACGCTTGAAGCACGAACAACTTATGACGGAAGCTCCGTTAACGGAAACACCATTACGGTAGCCTATGGTCACTCGACGGAAACCACTTGTGGCATCACATATCATAACTATAGCCAGGCAAGTGTAACATTCAAACTGTCGGGCTATGGTAAGGCTACCGGCGCAAGTTTACCGTTCACAGAAAGCAACGGAGGAGATGTACATCTGTATCTCAACAGTCAAGATGCGCAGAATAAAAAGGTAGACCGCTACACCTGGACAGCGGATGGCGACTGCAAGAGATGGGTAGGCTACTGGGACAGTCAGACTGGCACTGACCGGGCAACTGCTGCGGGAACGATTAAGGCAACCGCGCTTGTGCTTAGCTATGGTGGTGTGGACTACACCGTTGATATTGACGATATCACGATTATTAACCCGACACCGCCGTCTTAACACATAATTTCACATCCCGGCTTTACTTAGCAGGGAGCCGGGATGTGATGATTCCAAATGGAAGCATTAAAAGGATTACATTATGAATGAATTAATTTATACTATTGGTGAAATGGGGTTGGGCAAGACTTTTTACAACATTTTCTTTGCGCTGGGATTTATTTCTGTTCTGATTGGCCTTGTTTGGTTCGGAAAGAAACTGGAATTTCCGCTAAAGAAAGTTGTTTTAACTGTGCTGATTGTATATCCTGCCGTTGTTCTGTGGATGTTTATCATGTTCTGGATGGAATCCGGCTTTAGAACCTGGGGAGGAAACAACATCGTTCGGATATTTGTATATGTCCCACTGATCGGCTTGCCGGTGGCGCGCATGCTGAAATTGGATCAAAAGAAAGCGTTAAGTTTACTTTCCTTTGGCCCGTTACTTGTTCATGGAGTGAGTCACCTTGGATGTATCTTCTTTGGATGCTGCTCGGGTTACCCCCGGGACTACGGTATTTACAATCCTTTTTACAAGGATTATCGATTCCCCATTCAACCAATCGAAGCATTTGGCGCGATTGCAATCGTAGTATACCTGTTTTACAGAGCAAAAAAGAGAAACTATATTCCGGACGGACTGGAATACCCGATCATGCTCACTTTGTATGGATCTTCCCGGTTTGTGTTCGAATTCTTCCGAAGCGGCGATAAGCTGCTTTGGGGATGTTCGAATCTTTCCTTCCATGCGCTGTTTATGTTTGTGGTAGGAATTATTTGGATTGTGATTGCGAAGAAAAAATCAGAGGAAAAACTAAAAGTATTCTAATTAAGTAGGAGGCCACGTCATGAGCCGTTATACATTATATAAATATAGTACCCGGCTGGTGGCGGTGCTTCTGTGTGCGGTGCTGTTTTTGGCGGCGGTTCCCACCGTCTGGGCAGATGGGGAGAGTGGCAGCTGCGGCGAGAATCTTAGCTGGAGCCTCAGCGGCGGTACTTTGACCATCACTGGCTCCGGTGCCATGGAGGATTTCCCCGAAAGCACCATGGCACCCTGGTATCACCTCCGGGAGGAGATTCTGAAGATTTACCTGCCTGAGGGGCTGACTTCCGTTGGCAGCCTGGCATTCTATGAATGTAAAAATCTCACTGCTGTGGTGATCCCCAATTCCGTGACCCGGATTGGAAGCTATGCCTTTGCAAACTGCACCGGTATCCAGCTGCTGAATTTGGGCAGCGGTGTGCAGAGTATCGGGGAAGGCGCCTTTTCGGACTGCTATGCCCTGGCGGCGCTACAGCTGCCGGGTAGTCTGCGCACTATCGGCAAGAAAGCATTTTACCGTTGTGAGAGCATCCCGAATGTAACGGTTCCCTCCGGTGTGACGAGCTTGGGAGACACGGCCTTCGGTTACTGCAAATCTCTGGTGGTAGCGGATATTCAGGCCAATATCGGGACGATTCCGGAGTGGCTGTTCTTTGGCTGCGCCAGCCTGGGAACGGTGAAGCTGCCTCAAAGCGCCAATGAGATCAGCGAGTTTGCATTCTATGGCTGCGGCGGGCTGAGCACCGTTTACTATGACGGGGCTTACAAGACGCCGGAGGAGATTTCTCAGATTATTGCTTCCGGCAATACGGAATTTTCTGCCGGAGGTCTGGTCACGGAAGGCGCGCTTGGAAATACGAATTACGGCGCAATCTCTCAGGATAATCCTGACGGTAGCCAAACGCAGCAAAACACAACGGTAATTCAGGGCGAAAATGTTACGGTATCGTCCACTGTGACCAATGTTCATCCCCAGGATAACCTCGCCGGCGACTACAGCACGGATATCACCGTCACCGTAGACGGAGAGACAGGTTGGCAAGATGCTACGGACGGGGTCAACGAAGTGCTGAAAGATTACAATGACGCGGTCTCCTTCAACGGCGGCAGCGGAGAAGTGCCGAAGATTACCGTATATATTAAGGATGCCGAGACCATTGAGCAGGGATTCCTGGACAATCTGGCAGGGCGGGATGTGATCGTGACCATCATTACTCAGGACGGTTCTTCCTGGCAAGTGCGGGGCGCGGATATGGAAAAGGAAACCGAAAGCGAAAGTTACGACCTGCGCTATACCGTGGAACCGGCGGATGCGGCGCTGTGTGAAGAACTGGGTGTTTCCGTTTGCTATGTGCTGCGTTTCCAGGCGCCTGCGCAGATCAATGCGGAAGTGCTGATCCGACTGAATCCCAATTTGGCATTGCAGGATGCAACATTGCTGCAGGCGAAAAGAAAGGCAACGGAGCAGATCCAGACTACGGTCGTGGACAGTGAAGGATACGCGCACTTCTATCTGGCCTCGGTAGACGAAAACACGGAATACTACATCGCCATGAATTTACCCCAGCCCGAACAGGAGCCCATCATTCCCGAAGCGGTGCAGCATGCGTATGGCAATCCGGAAATGATCCAGCCGATGCAGTACGAGATCACGGGCAGGACTTCTTCCTGGGGAATGGGAATCGGACAGGTGACCTGGATACTGGTGGCTGTCATGGTGGGCAGCATCGTGGTGGTGGGCGCTGTCATCTTCCTGCTGAACAAGCGCAAACTAAAACGGGGTTATGTTCCGAGCTTCGAGGATGACGAGTAAGGCTGCCAAAAAGTTACAAAATGTAACATATCGTAAATTCTTACAAATATTACCACAACATATTGCGTTATTTATCCGCAACTTATTTAATTTAGTCTCAAATTGGGGTTGCATATTGGAAGTGAATGTGGTACCCTAACTATGAATCTTTGTCACCTAAGTACGCCCATGCGGTTTTTTCGGATGCGCAGCATCCGGATGTCCGGATACGGTATCCGAGTGAACCGGATGTGCGTACGGAGGCGAACAATTACTATTTAGTGCGGGAAACCGCATCAAAATGGGAGGAAACAAGATGAAAGCAAAAACGTCGTTCCTAAAGCAGTGCCTGGCCATGGCTCTTGCGCTGGTGCTTCTGGCATCCTGCGCGAACCTGGGCGCACTGCAGGTATTTGCTGCTGGCGGTGAAACCACCGTCCAGATCGGCAAGATCGTGGCTGATAACTACGACCTGTCTGATGCCGAGAAAGCTCTGTTGAGCTCCGGAAACCTGCCAGGAGGTGTCTACGTCTACACCACACCTGGCGAAGAACAGATTACTGTAGATACGGATGCCAAGCAGATCAAAACTACCTCTTATGAGGGCTGGATCGCGACTCAGGCCAAGATCGTGGTAGATGGCAGTGTCGTGGAAACCGTTCCCGTTTACGGAGGCTTGGGTACATATACCTACACCGGCAACACCTTCTCTGTTCTGGTTACCTATGTGCTGGACTTCAAAGTTAAAGCCGAGCTGCAGGAGCAGTTGCTCAACTCTGCCGGCTGGCTGAAGCAGGGTGTTGCCAACCTTGAAAATGCCTATGTAGCCGATACCAATTTGGGTACTGTTGTCATGGCAATGGATGTCTTGGAGGATTTGGCTGATGGTATTTCTATGAGTTTTGGTGGCGGCTCTATCAAAGCTCAGTTCGGTGAAGAAGCTATCGCGGCTGTCACGACCCTGTCTGACGAGATCCAGGCAAACGGCGGCCAGTTGGATCTGCAGATCATGAACGCTGCTTACAGTTCCAGCGCTTCCAAGACCCAGTACCTGCTGGAAAATGGTGTTGCATATAAGGAAACACTGAAAAAGACCACTGAGGCCGTGAACGCTATTGTCAACGATCCTCTGACCAACAACAGCATTCTGGATAGCTACCTTCAGTCTGTTGATCCGTCTGGTTATACCAAGTGGATGGCGTTTAAGGGCATCATGAAGAACTTGGTAAACATCATGAAGCCTGTGGCCGAGGCTGACTGGACTGCTGCGGAGAAGGGAACTGCTCTTGTTTCCGCTATCGTGGACTACGATGCACTGGATGTTCTGGTCGCTGCGCTGGGCACTACCACTGTCCCGGCAGTGAAGAATCCTCTGCGCGTTGCAACCGCCGATGTTCAGAAGAATCTGAACATGTACAATGTGACCGTTAAGGTGGTTCTGAAGACCGTTGAGGATAAGGACGATTCCGCTGTTTTGGAGATTTACGGCGAAGCCGCTCCCGTTGTACTGACCCTGAATGCCAATACTAGCAAGGCTGATATCCTGGCTGCTGTGGCAGAAAAGGATATCGAAGCTGAAGCGCTGGCAGCGTGGTCTGTCTATGCAGCTGAGCACTTCGAGGCAACTGCAACCTCGCTGCCCGATACGCTGACGGCTGACGTTGAATATACCGTTACTTACGCACCCAAGAACTATACTGTTACCACCGGCTATGCGGGTGATATGACCGTTCCTTACGGTTATCGTTACACCCTGCCCAAGCACACCGACCCGGTCAAGGCCTATGACTACACTGTCAATAGCGAGAAGAAGGCACAGGGCGATGTGATCGTGATCGAGGGTAACACCACCGTTGAGCGCACTTCCGGTAAGTCCTACACCTCCACCGATCTGTACAAGGTCGTCTCCGACAACTATGGCAATGACCTGGCTAAGGAGATTCTGCAGTCCGGTGCGCTGAAAGACAACACGATCATCAATTATCGTAAGCCTGACCCCGCAGACGCAGAAAGCATCCTTAAACTGTTGGACGGCACGTTGACTGCTGATGACTATGGTGCTGACTATCAGAGTCTGTCCTGGAAGCCGTACACCTTCGGCGCAGCCGGTAATGAGAATAACTTCTCCGGAAATACGGCTGCATGGACTGGCAAGGAAGCCAAGGTTGTCTATAAGCTGACCCTTGACAACTTTGGTCAGGCCAAGGCTCAGGAAATTCTGGATCTGGCTGTTGCCCTGAAGACAGAAGCAGAAGCCCAGAAGAGTGCTATGGACAGTCTGGCCGGCATGGGAGACACTTTAAAACTGCTGGATAAGACAAAGCTGGGCGCCCTGAACGGTGTTATCGATGTTACCGACTTCACTCCTGGTGACGGCACCGATACCGATGCTGAAAATCTGGAGATTCGTGCAGAACTGAAGTCCATTGTCGGCGCAATCATTGCCAACAATCTGGATATCGATAATTATCTGAAGATCTACAATATGGTTGCTGCTTACAAGATTGACGGCATGAGCTATTACTATAAGAATTATGCTGTTATCAAGGAAGAAGTCAACAGCCTGGCCGGCTACATGACCAACCTGATGGACAACGAAGAGGCCCTGATAGTCATGTGTAATGCTGCCGGATTCCCCGAGTATGCTGACAAGATCGCCGATGTTGAGGGCAAGCTGAACGAATACAATGCGAAGCTGTCCGCGCCCAATGCTGTGATTGATGTCGACAGCGCCAACCTGGGTAAGCTGATCACTGCTTTGACCAAGTCTGGCAATGCGGAGTCTATGGCTACTGGCGCGCCCTACATTATGTCTGAGACCCTGACTGCTCTGGATGAGAGCTCCGTCATGGTTCAGGTTCTGATTGAGACTCCCAAGGGCAACGCCGCCGTTACCACCGACAGCATGGATCGCGGCACTGTGGTGACTCCGGCTCAGGTCGAAACTCTTAAGGATAAGGTCAATGCTGCAGTTGCAGACCTGTTGGGTGCGAACGTTAAGTACTACACCCTTTCTGTGGAGGGTACTGCGCTGGATGCGCTGGTCGGTGTGGCCATTGATGCAAATGTAAACACCTACTATACCTACACCACTAACGAATATGTTGTTAAGATCGATGGCGAGGCTGATCAGACCATCAACATTGATGATCTGGAGATCAACCTGCCCAAGCATCCCACTGCTGGATTCAGATACGACTACACCGTAGATGGTGTTGAGACCACCGCTTCCACTTACACCTTCACTCTGGACCAGATCGATAACCTGTTCGCAGGTGGCATTTACACCATCACTCGTACTGAGACCAATGAGGCTCAGGAAAAGCTGGAAGCCAACTTTGCTGAATGGATTGTCAAGGATGGCGAAGGCAATATCGTTGGCCTGAATGCAAATGTTGCGGGTACGCAGGATGGTTTGATGGACTTCGTTATGACTCTGGTCAATGCAGGCTACACCTACATTGGTCTGAATAACGAGCCTCTGATCTACATGGCGCAGGATGATACGCTGGAGATCTGCCTGCAGACCTTGATTAACGCAATGCTCAATGACAACACCTTTGGCAGCCAGACTCTGATCGATCTGGGCACCAATGGCAACGGCAAGCTGCTGAAGGCAAGCCTGCAGTTGGGTGACACTGTCGCAGCGAATGAGTATGTTATCCATTACAACGATCTGGACTTCACCCTGAATATGACCAGCGTTCCTTCCCAGATGGGAACCGTTGCAACTGGGTTGGATAAGATTAAGCCCTACATGACCTTCCAGTCCAAGGACGGTATCATGAATATCAACCTGAACCTGCCCGAGAAGGTTTACGAGGTTTACCTGGCAGCTCTGCTGGCTACCGGTAACATCGACGAGGACAACATGGATGCGATTAATTCTGAGATCGCCTTCCAGTTCCTGTGGGATTATATTGATCTGATCCTGAACAGTGAAGCAGACACCGAAACCTACAGCAACACGCTGGCCATGCTGGGTCAGAATTATGATCTGACCGGTTACGAAGACTACTACCAGCTGGTCAAGAAAGCATTGACCAACGACGGCGTCGTTATCAATCCCGCGACCGATGGTGTTTTCGACATGACCGTTACTGCAAAGAGCAAGAGCGCTATTGAGTCTCTGCTTAATTTCGCGGCTATCGATGTCTCTGCCTACGAAACCTACCTGGCCATGATCAAGGAATACAAGTACGACGACGCAGAGCTCACCGCCGGTGCAGTCGCAAATCTCGTGAATACTGATAATGGCTTTGAAGCCGCTCTGCTCGATCTGAACGCTGCCGGCTATGCCAATAAGTTCGACTTCACCAAGGATCTGCCTGCTCGAGCAGCTTCCATTGCTGATAAGGCAGCTGTCATTCTGTTGGATGATGTTGACGGAGACTTGGTCTTCAACGGCACCACGATTCTGGATCTGAACGGAAAGACTGTAAAAGGCAGCATTGTTGCCAACGGCTCTGTCTACATTGTGGATTCCTCTTTGGATACTGCGAATTGCGGTTATGTCACCGGTAATGTCTCCGGCAATGCGACCATCATTGGCGGCAAGTATGAAGATATTGTTACTGCTTTCCTGAAGGACGGCTACAAGCAGGTTGGTGGCGTTGTTCAGAACGCACTTTACACTCTTGAGTCTGACGGTAACGATGTGACGGTCGTCGTTAACACCGATGTGATGAATGACGAGTCCGTTGATGGTTACATTCCCAACGCAAGAGCTTTGGCTGTTGAGATCGCTGTGGATCTTGCACTGAACTATTACACTTCTGCTGCATTGACTGCTGATGGTAACGGAATCTATGATGTCGATTTTGATGATCTGGTTGCGCTGATCGACAGCACATCCAAAGCTGACGACCTGATTAACAAGGTTCTGGCGTCCATCAATGTTCCCGGTATGTCTGACTTTACCAATGTGATCTTGGCAGATCTTATGGACTTTGCTGCCATTGCGGCTGCAATTGAGTCTGACAGTGCAGTAGCCAGCTACACTCTGTCCACCGCACCTTGGGCGGTCATTGTTGAGCACAAGACCGAGGGCGATTACATCACCTTTGGCATTGGCTCCAACCCCGAATTGGCTGAATCCTTCCAGGTTAGCCTGAAGTTCACCGGTGACAATAAGGATCGCGTTGTTCCTCTTCTGAAGGAACTTGGTGAAATCGCAACCGTAACCGCTACCGTTGATCTGGAGCAGCCTGACTACGATGAAGCTGCAAACGCTCTGCGTGTTGTCGGCAGTGGCGCTGTTGATGCTACTTTCGATCTGAGCAAGAGTGATTATGCTGTTATCATTGCTGTCATTCTGGCAAACGGCAATCCTGAAGCCAAGGATGCTTTGATTGATGCTGTGAATGCTGATGACATGGAGGCGCTGAAGGCTGCCATCGATGAGATGACGGTTGAAGATGTGTTTACTGCCCTGAAGGTTCTGAGCAGAAACGAGAGCTTTGCGTCCATCGCTTCCAAGCTGGGCGTTACCATTGATACCGCCGATGCTGCGGAGCTTGAGCAACTGTACCACCTGATCCTGTGCGCAGCCGGTAAGGTTCTGGAAGAACTGGACATCACCGGTCGGAGCAGCAAACTCGGTAACCTGGATGCTGACGGTGACGGTGTCTATGAGCTCGAACTGTCTGCTACTAGAAAGCCTGACGCCTCTTACCGCGGCTACAGTGTATACGCAGAAGCTTCTGCCGACGTCAAGCTGACTGTGATCCTGTTCACTGAAGAGGATTGTCTGTGGGGCGATGCAAACCATGACGACAAGGTAAATCTTGATGATGCTACCTTGATTCTTCAGTATTATGTCGGCATGGCACCTGCTGATTTCTGCACGAAGCGCACGGATGTGAATGGTGACGGCGAAATCGCTCTTGATGATGCAACTTTGGTTATTCAGTATTACGCAGGTATTATTACCAGCTTCCCTGTTGAAAACTAATCTGCTACAAGGAGGGTACTAGATTATGAAAAGAATTCTAAGCATGTTGCTTGTTACAATTCTTGTTGTAGCTTGCTTGTCTACCGTAGCATTTGCAGCCCCTATTCAAGTTGAAACTGGTGATGTTGAGACCTTTACAGTGACCGTAAATGGTGTGTATTGTAACTTTGGTGTTCAGGTGAACCCTGCTGAAGGTTTAGAGATCGTCTCTATTTCCGGCGGCAACTGTGATGTCGTTGTTAATAATGGCCTGGTTGCCTGGGCTTCCAGCGGCAACGTCGATCCTGCAAATCCCAAGTATTTCACTGTCACCGTTAAGGTTACAGCTACTGAACCTGGTATCTACACTATTGCTCCTTATATTGTTGATTCTTCCAAGGTCGTTGGTGAGGGAAACGATACTGATGGAGTCCTTGATGGCCTGATGGCGGCTACCGAGGTTTATGCAACCAGCGCTTCTTATGAGATCGTTGATGATGTTGTGATTCCCTGCGAACATGACTGGGAAGTTATCGATCAGAAGGCAACAACCTGCACTGAGGATGGTTTCATTAAGTATAAGTGCTCCATTTGCGGTGAGGAAAAGACTGATACCCAGGCCAAACTGGGCCACAACATTAACACTGCTGAGTGGAGATATGATGAGAATCAGCATTGGCACGAGTGTGGAAATGGCTGCGGAGAAAAACTTGACTGTGCCGGTCACACCCTGGAAGGCAAGGTAAACAACCTGGGCCAGACTTACAATAAATGTACTGTCTGCGGATATGAGACCGTTCCTGTCGGTGAGATTCCTGATGATGTGCCGCCTACCGGTGACATCACGCTCTTCTTCTACGCTGGGGCAGTGATCCTGTTGGTTGCTTTCGGCACCACTATGCTGTTTGTAAAGCGCAAAGGTACCAGATAGCTAAATGATTTACGTAAGCGGTGGGCGCTCACCCACCGCTTACTTTCCTTAGGAGAAATTTCCCATGAAGAATAATGATAAAGACAAGAAAACCAATTTACATAGATCTAAGGTTAAAACGCCCATATTGATTTGTGTACTTGTTATTTTGGCGTTGATTCTAATTGGTTTGGTGGCGGCATTGGTTGTCCATTCCAATAAGCAACCGGAATCAGTATCAACTCCGACGCCGACGATTACTCAGCCGACACCTCCTCCCACGGTATTACCTACGATAGAACCGCAGGATCCTGAACCGACTGTCCGCCAGCCTATAGATTGGATGGTGGATCTATACGAGCAGAATCCTGATATTGCCTATTGGATGAAGATTAATGGCACTAAGTTGGATTACCCGGTTATGTATACACCGGATGAGCCGGAACGGTATCTGTATAAAAACTTTGATGGAAAGTTTGCGGCGGGTGGTGTGCCCTTCATGGAGGATGCTTGTAGTATTGATCCGGAGAGTACGAATCTAATCGTATACGGCCATAACATGGTTGATGGTAGCCAGTTCCGTACAATGTTCAGTTACAAAGACAAGGAGTTTTGGGAGGAGCATCCTCAGATTTCTCTTACTTCTATGTATGAGGAACGCACTTTCGACATCATGGCCGTTTTCTACGATAGAGTTTATTATCAGTCCCAGACAGATGTATTCAAGTTCTATAAGTTTATTGATCCGGAAACGGAAGAGGAGTTTAATGAGGGTATTGAGTACTTCAAAGAAAACTCTCTATATGATACAGGTGTGACTGCAGAATTTGGTGATCAGTTGCTGACCTTGTGCACCTGCTCTTATCATACCCCTCTTGGACGTTTGGTGATTGTGGCCCGCGAAGTTGTTGAAGAATCAGGATCGTAGAGTTGGATTTTCGGCGATAAGATAGAAGCGGCATAAAATGCTTTGATAGCTGCCCTCATAAGATGCGATGGTTAAATTAATGTATCTTATGAGGGCAGTTCTATGTGCAAAAAGTGAAGTAAGAAGCGGATGAGAACCAACTATGAGATTTTTCATCGCTATTTATTTTGCTCTTAAGATGCTTTCAAGAACTTAAGTTCCGATTATGAGATAGATTAATAAGTTAATTCGTTTGATTGAGGCCTTTATAGGTATAACGGACTGATATCTTGCTATAAGTCATGTTGTCCCCCAAAAACAAACAGAGACAAATTAGTCAGGATCACCCGCATAATGGGTGATCCTGACTTTACTTGTAAAATATAAAGTTGTTCCCTGTGCGCTTGTTGCAACCTGCGATGAGTAGAAAACAAATGCGAAAAGCAACGCATCAAGGTATCTCTACTTCCTTGTACTCACATAATTTCCGTATGATACTCCCGATGGCCACCTTAATTAGTCCGTATATCGCTTGCCTTCAGTATTTTTGTGAGACCATTCTCACATTATACCCAAAATCGAACAGGAACAAAAAAGTCAGAACCACCCACATGATGGGTAATCCTGACTTTTGTAAAATACCAGATTCGTGAAATTAATCCGATAGGTAGGGCTCGACAAAGAGCAGCGCACGCTCCATCCAACCCTCGGCGGGAGTGCCTACGCCGATGCCAAACGAATGACCGCCGGTTTCATACTTGTTGTAGGAAACGGTCAGGCCGGCAGCGTTCATAGCCTCCACCGCGGTATCCAGACCGTTTACATCTATCTGGGGATCGTCCTCGCAGACGGTGATATACATGGGAACAGTGCAGCCCGTATAGTCATATCTCTGGCAGTCCGCAGGATAGAGCATAATGCAGGCGGCGGGAGCGGGGAGACCCATACTTGTATATTTCTGCTCGGCACAGTAGCGGGCGGTGACCTGTCCGCCGGCAGAGGACCCAAGGACGATATAGTCCTCGGAGCTGACTCCGAGCACCTCCGCGTTTTCGATGAGGTATGCCACGGCGGCCTCCATATCCTCCGCAGCACGGTCGGCGGCGGGGAGCTTATCCTCCTCGCCCTCGTAAACGCCCACGCGGTATTCCAGCACGAAAACATTGTAGCCGGCTTCCTGCAGCTGTTTTGCGTAAGGATAGGCGCTGGAGGCAACGCCGAGCATCGTAAACCCACCGCCCGGCGCTACAACGAAAAAGGGGGCGCCTTCCGCCGTTTTGTAATAAAGAAGGCCGGTGTCCTCCTTCGCGGGATCTGCAGCTTTTGCAGCCTCGTCATAATAACTGATGAATTGGGAATTGCCATTTTTGGCAGAGGCGATGGCATAGTTCAGGCCGTCAACAACCGTTTCTTCATGCTTACCCAGGAAAGGAATCATAATTTTCAGCTTCCACGGGCCGCAGATTTTCCGAAGAAGATCGTTTCCCAGCGGAAGAATTTCCTCGCCCAGCCCCTCAAGGCCGGGATGCTCCATGATATGGTTAAAGGAGTGCTTAGCGGTGACTTCCCTGTAACTGCCGTCTTCGTTCAGATAAGCGCCGTTGGAGCCAAGACACAGAAGATAGGCAACAATAACCAACGCCACAGCAGCCGCAACAACGATCGCAAGCAGCTTGCCAATGGATTTAAAAATCTTCATGTAGATTTCCCTTGAGGTGTTTGCCGCGATTATAGCACGATTCGTGCAGCTGTGCAATGAAATGCTGTTTTGCGACATAAAACACAGAAGCCTCTCAGCGTCGGTCAGCGCTGAGGGGCTTCTGTGGAGAGT
>JAZRZW010000159.1:0-12566 GCA_045601585.1 Faecousia sp.
CCGGGAATTTTGTTATTTGTTGATCAAAAAAGTTGCCACTTCAAAACTGCAACGCACCTATAAAGGGCGGAGATTTCTGCCAACCAAGGCAAAAAGCACAGAAATACTTTGTGTATTTCCAGCATTTTTAACGCAGGATGGTGGAAATAAACGCCATTTATAGGAAATTTATCAATGTGGTACTCCGCCCCAAGGCGGTCTGTTTATTCAATAAGCCATTTTCCAAATACCTGAGATTCTACTTTCGGCGCATAGCC
This sequence comes from Faecousia sp., assembly GCA_045601585.1. Lineage (GTDB taxonomy): Bacteria > Bacillota > Clostridia > Oscillospirales > Oscillospiraceae > Faecousia. The sequence goes on from JAZRZW010000159.1 coordinate 258, forward strand.
CAGATCCCGGTAGCCTAATTTTTTCAAAAGATTCATACTGGCCACATTTTCCGGCTCGGTAAAGCTGATGAATTCCCACTCCGGGAACTTTTCGTGGAGCATAGTGATCAGGGCACTGAGGGCTTCATATGCGTAGCCCTTGCGGTGATGGGCATAGTGGAAGGTGTAGCCCAAAGAGATTGCACTGTCGTTGGGCATCACTACGATCTCACCGATCATCGTATTGTCCTTCAGCGCCACCGCCACTATAAAAGGTGTGTCCACACCGACAACATCGTTTTTGCGTTTTTCCACCAGCGCCCGGATACCGGGCAGGTCTTTTGTTTGCCCCCGCTGGTATTTGGCGCACCGCACATCGTTGCGGTAGTCGTACATCACTTCCGCATCTGACGGTTTCAGTGTCCGCAATATTAACCTTTCAGTTTCCAAAATAATCATAAGAACTCCTTGCTGTAGGGGCGAGTCTTGACTCGCCCTAAGAGGGGAGGGTCAAGACCCTCTCCCGCAATGATAGGTCAGATGTTTCGCTTCAGAATGTAGTCCCGGACGGTTTCGGTAGTGCCGTAGCGGGTCTCGTAGGTGCCGTCACCAATGTAGGAAAAACCGCATTTTTCAATGACCCGGCGGGACTGGTTGTTCCAGTCGAAATGACCCACGAACAAAAAGTCCAGCCGCAGAGTGTGAAAAGCGTAATCAATCACCGCCTGCACTGCCTCCGGCATCAGACCTTGACCCCAGTACTCTTTACTTAACACATAGCCGATTGCCCGGCCTCTCTGATAATTCAGCCGGGGGAACTTATCAGCACGGTACTTTTCAAGACCCAGAGAGCCGATGACTTTTCCGTCATATTCCAGCGCAAAGGTCTTCTTGTCTGCAATGAATTTATCCAAAATGGCTTTGGAAATGTCCGTGTTTTCGTGGGGGAGCCAGCCGGCCATCTGACCCACGCCGTCCACCCGGCAGTATTCATGAAAATCCTCCAGATCTGTCTCCCGCCAGGGTCGCAAAGTCAGCCGGGGTGTATGGATCACAGTGTTCGAAATGTCAATAAAAGCGTTCATAAATATCCCTCCGTTTTCATTCTACAACGAAAGCAAACCTGAGGCAAGTAATAGTCTAAAATTTTATGCAAAAAAGAGGGCTTTTTGCTTGCTTTCTTCGGGGGTTATGTTACAATGAAGGCAGAAATGATAAGACCTGGATGGAGGCACTGTTATGTCTATGGAATTTACTTTCCCCGAGGATTTTCTGTTTGGTGCGGCTTGCTCTGCCTGCCAGATCGAAGCCGGCTGCAAGGAAGGCGGAAAGGGTGAGGATGTAGGCGAGTATTACTATAAGCTCTATCCCGAAAAATATGAGGGCGCGGACCCCAACATGGCTGCTGACTTCTACCACCGTTACCCTCAGGATATTGAAATGATGAAGGCGCTGGGGCTGAAAGCTTTCCGGTTTTCTATTTCCTGGTCTCGCATTTTTCCCAATGGCCCCTGGGAGGTCTGCCAGGCAGGCCTTCAGTACTACGGCGATATGATGGATAAGTTGAAGGAAGTCGGCATTGTGGCATTCTTCGATCTGTTCCACTGCGACCTGCCTTACTGGGTCATTGAAATGGGCGGCATCCTGAACCCCGAGTTCATTGGTTGGTTTGAGCACTACGCAAAAACCGTGTTCTCTGCTCTGGGAAATCAGTGCGACTACTGGTGCACGGTCAACGAACCCAGCATTAACTGTATGGCAGCCTATGCCTACGGTTCCAATGCCCCCTTCCATACCGATATGGGTGAGGCGATTATCGCCTGCCACAATATGATTCTTGCCCACTATAAGGCAGTCAAAGCGTTCAAAGATCTGGGCTGTAAGGGCAAAATCGGCGCTGTCATCCATGTGGAGCCCACCTATCCTGCATCTCCAGATCCCAAAGATGCTCTGGCGGCCAAGTATAAGCAGGCGTTCTACTCCGGTTGGTGGCTGGATCCTATGCTCAAGGGTCATTACCCCGAGATCCTCAAGGACAACCGCTACCTGATGGATAAGCTCCCTGAGGGCTACCAGAGGGAGCTGGACGATCATTTTATCGAAAACGATTTCATCGCGATCAACTACTACAGCCCCTCCTATGCAAAGTATGCTGAGGAAGATCCCCGGGGGTATAAGACCTGTGTGAACCCTGACCTGCGGAAGGACGATTACGGTTTCTTTGTGTACCCCGACGGCCTTTACGATTTGGCTATGTTCATGAAAGAGACCTATCCCGGTAAGGACATCATCTTCACCGAGAACGGTTTTGGCAAGCGCAAGTGGGGCAATCTCACCGAAGAGAATGAGGATGACTACCGCATCAGCTATATGCGTGAGCACCTTCGTGCCTGCAGCCGTGCCATCAAGGCCGGCGCACCGGTGAAGGGTTATTTCCACTGGTCCATTATGGACACCAACGAGCTGTATGCCGGCGGCTACAATTTTATGTTCGGCCTGGTACAGATCAATTTTGAAACCTTGGAGCGGATCCCCAGAAAGAGCTGGTACTACTATCAGCAGGTGATCCGGGAGGGAAGAGTAGACTGATATGAAGATCATTGATGTCAATATGTCCATCGGCCATAAGGACTGCCGGGGCCAGATCGTCACGGCAGACCGTGTGTTAGCGCTGATGGAGGAGTACAGAATCGACCATGGGGTGTGCTACCACGCCCATACCTGGCTGGACCCCAAAGACGGTAACACCAAAATGGCGGAAATCGCAGCCGCATCCAATGGCAAGATCGGCCTTTGCCTGGTGCTGGATCCTGTTTTAGGCGCAGATAATCTCCCCGGTGAGGGCAGTCTGCAGGAGCGCATTGCTGCATTGCACCCGGAATGTTTGCGAGTGTTTCCCAAGATGGTTCGCACTCCTTTCCACCCCTTCTATTGGGAGGAGATTCTGGAGGCTGCCAACGCCCTTGCGCTGCCGCTGATGATCGACGAACCTTATAAGCCGGAGTTTTTCTGCCATCTGCCTGACACCAGCGCCAAATACCCCAATGTGAAGTTTGTGCTCATTGAGCAGGGTTGCTGCGAAAGCCGGCGGATCTATCCTCTGGCAACGAAGTGCAGCAATGTGTATTTCACCTGCGAGCGGATGCTGGACAACCAGCAGATCGAAGAAATGGAAGCACGGGGTTGCACCGACAAATTGCTTTTCGGCAGCGGTTACCCCAACCGCCCCCACGCAGGTGCACTGGGCCTGGTGCTCTATGCTAACATTCAACAGGAAAACCGGGAGAAGATCCTGAGTAAGAACTGGGAGGCAATGGTATGACGATCCGCCAAGAAGCTTTCCGGGGCCTGCCTATTTCCTGCCCGGTGATCGACGCCCACACCCATATCAGCACCAGCCATTTTGACGGCTGGCATCAGAAATATGACCGAATCTCCACCGCAGATATTTTGGAAGATCTGGCTCGTCTGGGCATCGACTGCATCGTGACCGCACCCCATCCTCTGCTGCAGGAAAGAATGATGGAAGCCAACGAAATGGCGGCAAATGCAGCAAAAGAATTCCCCGGCAAGGTCTACGGCTATATCTCAGTGGTTCCCGGCTGCGGAATGGATGCGGTGAAGGCGCAGATTGCAAAGCACAGCAAAAACCCTGCGTTTTTGGGGCTCAAGTTCCTCTCCGGCTCCCACTACCACGGCAAGATGGAGTTGCCGGAGTATCAGTACGCAATGGACTTTGCCGATGAAGTGGGCTGCCCTGTGCTTTGCCACGAGTATGCCAATGTGCCGGCGCTGGAGGAGTTTACCGATGCCCTTCAAAACCGCCACAATATGAAGCTGATCATCGCCCATCAGGGCGGCGGCTTTGCCAAGTACACCCGCCGTACAGCTCCCGTGATCCGGGATTACGAGAATGCATATCTGGAGATTTGCGGTTCTATGGACAACCAGCTGCCGATGGAGGCAATGGTGGAGCTGATGGGGGAGGACAAGGTGATCTTCGGCACCGATGCCATCAACCTGGATCCCAAATACGAGATCGGCAAGGTGGCGCTGTCGCCCCTTTCCGATGATGTGAAAAAGAAGATATTTGCAACCAATTACCTGCGACTTTTGGGAAATAGCCAAATGGGTCAAATTTCCCTGTAAAGGAGAAATGTTATGAACGGCAATTTTTCCCTGAGCCTGAACCAGCCCTATATCAGCCGGTCAATTTCTGGGGCGGCGACGGTTTTCTATGTACCGCTGGCATATTACCGACCCCATTTGTTTTGAAAAAATTTAAAGATCACCGTTGGGGACTTGGGTTGGGCAAGCACCGACGGTAAGGCGGGATATGCTGCACTACAGGATGATATTTCTTCTGTGGCGTTTTGGTATCAGATGACCCCTGCCGAGAAAATGCACCCCCTGCCCAGTGTGGAAGAACTGGTGATTATCTAAGAGGAGAAATTCCCATGTCCATGAAGCAAAAGTTAAAAGAATACCTGATCATAACTGTTGGCACCATCATTGTGGCCACCGCTGTATTTTTCTTTATGCTGCCCAGCAAGGTAACTGTGGGCAGCGGCGCAGGCCTTGCGCTGGTGCTCAGCAACTTTATTCCGTTGTCTGTATCCACCATCACTCTGCTCATGAATGTATTTCTGTTGATTTTGGGCTTTATTCTGGTGGGCAGAGAGTTTGGCGGCAAGACTATTTATTGCTCTGTCCTGATGCCTGTGGTGATGGGTGTGTATGAGCAGATATTTCCCGATTTCCAGTCTATCACCCAGGATCCTTTGCTGGATGTGATCTGCTATATTCTGGTGGTGGGTGTGGGCCTGATGTTGCTGTTTTCCTACAACGCTTCTTCCGGCGGTCTGGACATTGTGGCGAAGATCCTCAATAAGTACCTGCGGGTGGATATGGGAAAAGCAATGAGCTATGCCGGTATTGCCGTAGCACTGACCTCTGCCTTGTGCTATGAGCCCAAAATCGTGGTCATCAGTGTGCTGGGCACCTATTTCGGAGGAATGATCGTTGACCATTTCATTTTCGGACTGAACATCAAGCGCCGTGTCTGTATTATTTCTCCGAAGCTGGATGAGATTGTGGATTTCATCCTGACCGACCTCCATAGTGGCGCCACCCTCAATGAGATCACCGGCGCTTACGACAACACCCCCCGCCGGGAGGTGATCACCATTGTGGATAAGCAGGAGTATCGCCGACTGATGGAGTTTGTCCGCAAGACCGACCCGAAAGCGTTTGTAACGGTGTATTCTGTCAGCGAGATGCGCTACCAACCCAAAAAGTGAGGAACGCTATGTATAAATTATCTGTACCTGTGAATATTTTGCGTTTCCGGGCGCAAAAGGAAAGCTATTTGAAGGAACTGAAAAGAATTGATCCCCAGCGAATCATGCTTTGTGGCAGCGTCAACGATATTTTCGACACTGCCTGCGACGCCTACACCCATTTGCCTGAGCTGCAGGAGGAGGTAAAACTTCTCAAGGAAAACGGCTATGAGGTGGTATTCTGGGTAGGCGGCTTCGGTCACGGCGAGCCATTGGCCGGTGAGACCGCAAAAGCGGTGCGCTATACCCTAATCACCGGTAGTGACGGTGTGACGACCAATGCCTATTGCCCTTTGGATGAAAACTTCCGTCGGGATTATGCACAAGGCTTGAAGCAGCTTGCAAAGGCAGAGCCGGATGCCATTATGATCGACGACGATTTCCGAATCAGCGCCCGTGCCTATAATTTCGCCTGTTGTTGCGAAAAGCATATGCAGCAGTACCGTAAGGTTCTGGGGGAAGATGTGCGACCCGAGGATATGGAAAAGCTGGTGCTTACCGGCGGCGAAAACCCCTACCGCAAGGCCTATTTGCAGGTGCTGGGCGACAGCGTCCGGGACTTTGCCAAATACATCCGGGCGGAGCTGGATACCGTTGCGCCCCACATTCCTATGAGCGCCTGTGCCTGTTTCGGCACCTGGGGCAATGACGGCTTTAATAGCATCGAGATCGCCAAGATCCTGGCAGGTAACAATCGGCCTTTCCTGCGCACCTTCGGCGCACCCTACCACTATAAGCGGCAGAATGTGATCCGGGGCATCGAGCGCACCCGAATGCAGACCGCCTGGTGCAGGAAAGAGGGCATTGAGGTTTTTGCCGAGGGTGATGTTTATCCCCGTCCCCGATACAACACCCCCGCCCGCACGGCAGAGCTTTATGACACTGTGTTGCAGGCCTGCGGTGAGAATGACGGCATTCTGAAATATGTCTTTGATTACAACCGGGATTTGGAATACGAAAAAGGTTATGTAAACCTGCATGTGAAAAATGCCCCCATCCGTCAAGGTGTGGCAGAGCTGTTCCGGGGCAAAAAGACCGTGGGCGTCCGGGTGTTTGAGCAGCTGGATAAGCTCCCGTTGTGGCAGTTGCCGGAAACCCTGGATCAGGAGGTTGTTACTTACCTGAAGAAGGAAGAGCTGGGCGGCACTGCGGCGGAGATTCTGAGCCATAATGCAATTCCTACTGTGTGGGAGGCAGGCGGCGAGTATCCTGTGGCGGTGTTCGGCGAAAACGCCCGGTATATTACCGAGGAAGCACTGAAAAACGGCGCCTTCATTGATCCTGTTGCTGCTAAGATTCTCCAGGAGCGGGGCATCGATTGCGGCCTTGTCCGTACAGAGCTTGCTTCTTTCGGTGCTGAGAGATTTTTCGGCCACGACCTGCCTCAGATCGGCTTGGATGCAGTCCGGCTGCATAAGATGGAGGTCTCGCCTGAGGCAAAAGTGCTCAGCACATTACAGCCCGGTGATGCTCCCGGTGCCTATCTGTATGAAAACGGAAAAGGTCAGCGGTTCTATTGCATCGCCTACGATCTCTACAATCTCCAGATCGTTCCCAATTATGTCTGCGATTATTACCGCCAGGCGCAGATGGTGGAGAGCCTTCAGTGGCTCTGTGGCAAAAAGTTGCCGGCGAACTGCCAAGGCAATCCCCACGTGTACCTGTTGGCGGCCAGGGATGAAGAGGCAATGAGCGTTCTGGTGGTCAATCACTTTATGGACGAACTGATCGCTCCCGTGATTCAGCTGGACAGACCTTACAAAGAGATCCGCTTTGTAAACTGCACCGGCAAGCTCGATGGCGATAAAGTGCTCCTTTCTGATGTGATGCCCTATGGCATTGCAGCCTTTGAAGTGAAATGAAGAAAACCCTCTTGGCTAATCGCCAAGAGGGTTCTTTTAATCTTCAAAAGTATCAAAATTGTCCCGCAGACTGAAGGGAACACCACCCCAGAAATCGTCATCGCCGTCATCGCCTTCGGAAAGGGCAATGGGATCAATGGGGCACAGCAGGATCTCTTCACAATCGGGGGCTTCATAAATTTCCAGCACGATTAAACTGCCTCCCGGACAATCACATAGCCGTCTACCAGGTTGGCTTGCTCCAGAGTGCCCTCGATGGCAACGGTGCGCTCCATCAGGTCGGTGAGGACCACCGTGCCGTCCTTGCACTCAATCATCATTACATTCTTCATGACGATGGCTTCCGGCTCCATTTTGTTTTTATAAACAGTAGAAAGACACATAATTTTCTCCTTATTTTACATCCAGGCTGGCCAGAACCGCCTGCAGACGCATATTGCCCTTTTCAAAGTCGGACACAGCGGCCATGACCTGCTCATAGGCGGCGTGGCTGCCGGCTTTCTCCAGCTGAACTGCCAGCTGTGCCAACTCATTTGCGTGGGCGGCGTTGTGGTTTGCCATATATTTCATCAGAGCCAACAGCTCCTCCATGGGAGTGTGCTGACAACCGCTTGCGCAGGAAGCGCAGGAACCGCTGCAGTCGTGGCTGTGGGTGTGGGCATCACCGTGATCATGGAGATGCTCGTGGTTGTGGGGATGCTCGTGGTCGTGGGTGTGGCTGTGGGTGTGCTCATGGGTATGAACGACGCCGTCGTGGGTGTGTTCGTGGGTATGTGCGTGGGTGTGTTCATGGCCGTGGCCGCCCACATGATCGTGTCCAATATGCATAAAATCGTCCTCCGTTTTCTTTTATTATACCTTGTATGGGGCAGAAAGTCAAATAAAAGAGGTGTGCTGAGCACACCTCTTTTTTACAGAATTTCCAGGAGAGCTTCGTGGATGGAGCCAATGGAGTAGAGAGAACCGAAGCACAGCACGGCGCCGTCTTTGCCGGCTTTTTTCATAGCCAGCTTCACACCGTCAGCGGTGGTGGCGCAGGGGGTAGCCTTGGCACCCTTGGACTGCAGATGCTTTGCAAGATCCGCGGCTTCCATCTTTCGGGGGTTGTCCGGAGTGATGCAGACAAACTCACTGATCAAAGGCATCATGGGCTGATACATATCGCCGTAGTCCTTGTCTGCCAGCACACCGGTCAGGGCAATAACCTTGCGACCGGTCAGGTAATCTTCTACATTCTTTACCAGCGCCTCAATGCACTGGGGGTTGTGACCGCCGTCGATAATAAAGAGGGGATCCCGGCAAACAATGTCGAATCGGCCGGGCCAGCTTACATCCCGGATGCCGTCGTAGATGTTCTTCTCGGTGATGTGGTAGCCTTTTTCAATCAGCGTGTCAGCAATGGACAGAACCACAGAGGCGTTGTGCAGCTGATGGTCGCCCAGCAGAGGCAGACGGATGTTCTTGCGATTGCCGCAGTGGAAGGTCTGACCAAAGAGATCCAGGCTTTGCAGCTCCAGAGAATCGAAATCTGCCTTCTTCAGGCTGACCTTTCGTTCAGCGCACACATCCTCAAAGACCTTTTCCACAGAGGGAAGGCCCCGGTAGACCACCGCATTGCCGCCTTCTTTAAAGATACCGGCTTTGGTGTGTGCGATCTCTTCCACAGTGCTGCCCAGCACATCGGTGTGGTCAAGACCGATATTGGTAATGACTGCAACCTCGGGAACCGGGATCACATTGGTGGCATCGAATTCGCCACCCATGCCGACTTCCAGCACTACGATGTCGCAGTTCTTCCTCTTAAAATACTCAAATGCGATGCAGCAAACCAACTCAAACTCTGTGGGGGGTTCCTCCATAGAGTCGGCCAGGGGTTTTACATATTCGGTGATAGCGATGAGATCTTCGTCGCTGATCTGCTCGCCGTCCACCTGCATCCGTTCGTGGAAACGGTAGATGTAGGGAGAGGTGTAAAGACCGGTGCGGTAACCGGCTTTGCGCAGGATGGAAGCGGTCATAGCAGCGGTGCTGCCCTTGCCGTTGGTGCCGGCGATGTGGATATACTTCAGATCCTTTTCCGGATTACCCATCTTTTCCAAAAGAGTCTGGGTACGGCTCAGGCCGGGAATGCTGCCCTTCCAGAATACGGAATGGATATATTCAATGGCTTCGTTAACAGTCATGGTGTTACTTCCTTCTTAAATTACTTTGTATGCGGGGCCACAGACCGATCCGGGCAAACAGATTGGAACGCAGCAGCAGATACACAAGGCATACATCCACCACAAGCACGATCGCAAATTGTACGGACCTGGTGCCTAAATAGAACAAAAAGCCTTCCCGGAACACGCCGTCATAATAGATATACGCAAGGGTGCAGCTCTGGTACAGAACAGAACCCAGCACTACCGGACAGAGAAATGCCGCCCCCAGGGTCAGCAGGTGGAAATGCTTTTTCAGCAGTCCGGAGAACACGCCGCCGAACACACCGTACAGGATCGGGGGAATGCAGAAGATGGGATTATAACCGAAAGGGGAAAACAGACAGCCGATAAAGTCTGCGGCAAAGCCTACAAGACCGCCTGCCAGCGGGCCGAACATCAGACCGCTGAGGAAAATGGGAACCGCTTCGATGGAATACCGGGCAGAAGCTTCCGGCATCAGACCAAAGAGCCGTGCCAGCACTACGCTCAGCGCGGTAAGCAGTGCGTTATAGGTCAGAACCTTGGTGGTCATGATCGGGCGTTTTTTTTCTTGCATAAATGAGACCTCCTTATGTAGGCGGGTGCAAATCCCGACAAAAAAACCCATGCCAAAACAGCATGGGGAGTAACAGTCGAAATTAACACCCAGGGGGCGGCAGCACGAAACGGCTTGCCATCGGCCCTACCGAGTATCGTTGCTACATAATGGAGATCATCCAATATGATTGCAGCGGGTGCGGATACCTTATCGCGGGAAAAACCCTTCGTCTGCCAGACAACTCCCCATTTTGGCAGCACTTTACGCAAGGCGTCCTACTCTGTTCAGGGATATCATACAACAAAAATCCGAAAATGTAAATCCCTGAAATGGGATATTTTTTACAAACTCTGGAAAAAGGCAAAAAGTTTTGTGGAAAATGCCTCGAATTGCGTTAAAAAAGCATAGATATCCCCTTGCGTTTTGTGCGTTATTGCTTTATAATAGGCTTAAATTGGGAAAGGAGGGGCAATTATGGGCGAAGTGATCGCGATTTTGTCCGGCAAAGGCGGCACCGGCAAGACCTCGGTGTGTGCAGGCATTGCTTGCGCATTGGCAGAGGAAGAACGGAAAGTGCTTTGCATCGATTGTGACATCGGCCTGCGGAATCTGGATATTGCATTGGGTATGAGCCAGGAAAACGCGCTGTCTTTTGTGGAAGTCAGCCGGGATGGCTACGGCCTGGAATGGGCCACCCGCCATATTGCTTTTCCGAACCTGCAGTTCCTGACGGCACCTATCAATGAGAAGGCCGAGAATCTGGATACTGCTGAATTCCTGGAACTGCTGACCCAGGCAAGAGAGAAATTCGATTATATTTTCCTGGATGCCCCCGCCGGTCTGGATGCAGGCTTCCGCCTGGCTTCCCGCTATGCCGACCGGATCTTCCTGGTCACTGGCGCAGAGCCTGCTGCAGTCCGTGATGCAGGCCGGGTAGCTCAGGAGCTGGAGCTCAATGAGAAAGCCGAGGTCCGCCTGATCGTGAACCGGGTCAATAAAAAAACCCTCTCTATTATGGGCTGGACAATCGACGACATTATGGATGATGCCGGCCTGCCTCTTTTGGGTGTTGTCCCAGAGGATAGAAATGTGGTGCTGGCTGCTGCATTCCGGATCCCTCTGCTGGTCTTTACCCGCCGGGGTGCATCCAAAGCCTGCAAGCGGATCGCAAAGCGCCTGGAAGGACATACTGTAGCAATTAAACTGTGAAAAGGAGTTGACTGTTGTGAACATAGCATTTCTTGCCCACGATAAAAAGAAAGAACTGATGGTCCAGTTTTGCACTGCTTATAAGAGTATCCTGATGAAACACAATCTGTTCGCCACAGCCACTACCGGCCGACTGATTGCCGACAATACGGGTCTGCCTATCAACCTGCTGCTTTCCCATAAGCAGGGTGGTCATCAGCAGATCAATGCCCGTATCGCCTATAACGAGATCGACCTGGTGCTGCTTTTTGAGGATCCCAACACCATCGAGCATTGGGATGATGCCCAGATGTTGGAGACCATCCGCCACTGTGATAAGCATAATGTTCCCATCGCCACCAACTTAGGCAGTGCGGAAATGTTTATTATGGGCCTCCAGAGAGGCGACCTGGATTGGCGCGAAATGTACCATAAACCCAAGTTTTAAGTAAGGAAGAAAAATCATGCAATACATTAAGCCCCGGACCTTGTCCGGTTTTATGGAGCTGCTGCCCCAAAAGCAGCAGACCTTAGAGAAAATGATGGCAGTCCTCCGGGAGACCTACAGCCTTTACGGCTTTGCCCCCCTGGATACTCCTGCCATCGAAGATGCCCAGATTTTGCTGGCCAAGGGCGGTGGCGAGACCGAAAAGCAGATCTACCGCTTCCAGAAGGGTGACAGCGATCTGGCACTGCGCTTTGATCTGACTGTGCCCCTTGCCAAGTATGTGGCACTGCACTATAACGACCTGGCATTTCCTTTCCGCCGTTATCAGATCAGCAAGGTCTATCGCGGCGAGCGTGCTCAGAGAGGTCGCTTCCGTGAGTTCTATCAGGCGGATATCGACATCATCGGTGACGGCAAGCTGGATATTCTCAACGAGGCAGAGATCCCGGCGATCATTTACCGGGTGTTCCGGGGCTTTGGTCTGACCCGCTTCCAGATCCGGGTCAATAACCGGAAGATCCTCAACGGCTTTTACGCAATGCAGGAACTGTCCGAGAAGAGCGGTGACATTATGCGCACCGTGGATAAGCTGGACAAGATCGGCGCTGAAAAAGTCCGCACCGTTCTGGTGGAGGACTGCGCACTGACGGAGGTCCAGGCTGACGAGATTCTGAAGTTTATCGCCATCACCGGCACCAATGGACAAGTGCTGGCAGCCCTGGAGGGCTATGCAGGCCGTAACGAGATCTTT
>JAZRZW010000160.1:0-7448 GCA_045601585.1 Faecousia sp.
AACCAGTGGATGCGTTTTAATTAACAGCCTCAAGAAAACTGGAAGCAAAAGAGGCGAGAGTGGAACAGCCAGTCTTGAATTCCATCTGCGTCCAGACTGTAAGCAAGGAACATAAAGTTGACGCAACAAAATCAACTGCATAGTTATAGCCGATTGCAATGCGGTAGAAAGGTTCTTGTATGAATAGTTTGCTATAACGGGTAAGTACATGCTGCAGCAAATACATTTTGTCATTTCTGTAAAGTATCTTCAATAAGTCCTTATATCCTGCGAAAAACAGGAAAAACTGTAGGAATTCGTTTGCAGATGTACTATCTAATAGTATCCTTGGTAGCAGGTATTCTTTCATAATCTCGTTTAAATGGAGTAAAAGCACATCATCTTTTGAACCGAAAAGACGGTAGTAAGTTTGTCGTGATACTTTTGCCTTTTGACAAATGGCAGAAACAACAATTTCGGAATAAGGATATTGTTCCATTAAAGACACCAAGCTGAAACGAATCCGGTTGCGAGAATCCAACTCCAGTGTTTCAAGAATTTCAGTGTACATATCAGACACCACCCCAATGTGTAAATAGTATAAAAATGCAGCATTGCCTTTTAATAATATCAGAAAATGTCCATGTGACAAGTGTAACATGTTAAATTCGGTACCTTGAAGGTGTCAATTTTGTTATTATGTATTAGTTAATTTAGTCATTATTACTTAAATGACTAAATTAACTTGACGAATGGATATAATGGATATATAATATAAGCAGAATTCTAATGTGGGGTAATTCTATGCGTAACTACAACTACGAGAAAATATATAATAAGCTCCTGACACCGGAAATCGTGCAGCTGTTGGCTCAGATCCATGAGCACAAGGGCGAACACGCAAAGGAGCAGGAGGATGAGCTGACCCATTTGATTGAGATTGCCCGGATTCAGAGTACCGAGGCATCCAACCGAATTGAGGGCATCTACACTTCCGACGAGCGCCTGCAGAAAATCGTCAAGGACAAGACCACGCCCCGCAACCGCAGTGAGAAAGAAATCGCCGGTTACCGGGATGTGCTGGCTACCATCCATGAGAGCTACGAGTATATCCCCGTGAAACCCAGCATGATCTTACAGCTTCACCGAGATCTGTACAAGTTCAGCGGTATGAGCATCGGCGGCAGCTATAAGCCTGCTGATAACAGAATCACAGAAGAAGATGCAGAAGGCAATAAGTACACTCGCTTTGTTCCAGTATCTGCCTGGGAAACACCGATGGCAATGGAAGCTCTGTGCCAGGCCTATAACGATCTTTGCAATAGCGGCCAGTATGATCCTCTGCTGATGATCCCGGTGTTCATTCTGGACTTCCTCTGCATCCATCCTTTCAACGATGGCAATGGTCGTATGAGCCGTCTGCTGACGTTATTGCTTCTGTATCGTGCCGGGTATCATGTGGGCAAATACATCAGTATCGAAAAGCTGATTGAGCGCACCAAGGGCGCTTACTATGATGACCTGCAGGAAAGCTCCAACGGTTGGCATGAGGAAGAAAACAATTATATTCCTTTTGTGACCTACCAGTTGGGCGTGATTCTGGCAGCATACCGTGAATTCTCTGACCGGGTCAAAATCGTCAGTGAGAACACCCGGAAACCCAACCGTGTCCGCGACATCATCCATGACCACCTTGGCAAAATCACAAAGGCAGAGATTATGGCGCAATGCCCGGATATCAGCCAGACTACCATCCAGCGTGCGCTGAATGACCTAACCAAGAGCGGAGAGATCATCAAGATCGGCGGAGGTCGCTATACCTCATATACTTGGAATAGGGAGATCGATTAATATGATTACAGGTGAATTGAAAAACAGAATTGATGGCTTGTGGGACATTTTTGCCGCAGGCGGCTTGGTGAATCCTCTGGATGTGATCGAGCAGATCACTTACCTGATGTTTATCCACGATCTGGATACTACTGATAATCTTCGCGCCAAGGAGAGCGCTATGCTGGGTCTGCCCTTCAAGAGCATCTTCGCAGATGAGGTGCAGGTGGGCGATCGGAAGATCGACGGCAAGCAGCTGAAGTGGTCTGTGTTCCACGACTTTGACGCAGGCAGAATGTACTCTGTCATGCAGGAGTGGGTGTTCCCCTTTATCAAGAACCTGGGTGGCGGTAAGGACAGCGCCTACTCCAAGTACATGGGTGATGCCATCTTCAAACTGCCTACACCTTTGCTGCTGAGCAAGGTGGTGGACTGCCTGGATCAGATTTATGACCAGATGGAGAAGGTAAAAGACAGCGATATCCGCGGCGATGTCTACGAATATCTGCTCTCCAAGATCGCCCAGTCCGGTCTGAATGGCCAGTTCCGCACCCCTCGCCATATCATCAAGATGATGGTGGAGCTGATGCAGCCAAAGCCCGATTTTACCATCTGCGACCCCGCTTGCGGTACTGCCGGTTTCCTTGTGGCGTCTGAAGAATATCTGATGGCCAACCATAAGAAGGAGATTTTCTTCGACCGGGTCAAGAAGGATCACTTCCTCAACCACATGTTCTTCGGCTACGATATGGACCGCACCATGCTCCGCATCGGCGCTATGAATATGATGACCCACGGCGTGGACAGCCCCTTCATTGAGTACCGGGATAGCCTCAGTGATCAGAATCCGGATAAGGAAAAGTTTGACCTGATCCTTGCCAATCCGCCCTTTAAGGGCAGTCTGGATGCCGATACTGTGTCCGCTGACCTCTTAAAGGTCTGCAAGACCAAGAAGACGGAATTGCTGTTCCTGGCGCTGTTCTTGCGGATGCTGAAGACCGGCGGGCGGTGCGCTTGCATCGTTCCCGATGGTGTTCTCTTCGGTTCTTCCACGGCCCACAAGGCCATCCGGAAGGAACTGGTGGAAGGCAACCGGCTGGAGGCTGTGATTTCCATGCCCAGCGGTGTGTTCAAGCCCTACGCAGGTGTGTCCACCGGTATTCTGGTTTTCACCAAGACCGGCCACGGCGGCACGGACAAGGTATGGTTCTACGATATGACCGCCGACGGCTTCAGCTTGGACGATAAGCGCACCGAGGTCAAGGATAACGATATCCCCGACATCATTGCCCGGTTCAAGAATCTGGAAGTGGAAGCCGACCGTCAGCGTACCGAAAAATCCTTCTTCGTTCCGAAAGCGGAGATCGTGGAAAACGGCTATGACCTGTCCATCAACAAGTACATGAAGACCGAATATGTAGCCGTGGAGTACCCCTCTACCACCGAGATCTTCGCTGACCTGCACGAATTGGAAATGCAGATCACCGCAGGCCTCGCCGAACTGGAGGGAATGCTGTGATGAAAAAAGTTAGACTGGGCGATATTGCTACAGTCATAACAAAGGGGACCACACCAACAACTCTAGGCTATAACTTCGTTGATGATGGTGTTAACTTTGTTAAGATTGAAAGTATCACGGAAAACGGAGAATTTCTGACAGACAAATTTGCACATATTACGGATGAATGCGATAGAAAGCTATCTCGTTCTCAACTTCAGCGGAATGATTTGCTGTTTTCTATTGCAGGCGCAATTGGAAGAACCGCAATTGTAACAGAAGAGATTCTTCCAGCAAATACCAACCAGGCACTTGCGATTATTCGTGTTCCAGAAGGTGTGGTTGACTACTCTTATTTGAAGTATGTACTGCAATCTCCAGACATTGTAGAGCAGTTTGAGAAAAAGAAGCAAGGTGTAGCGCAGTTGAATATCTCGCTTAAAGATATTGGTGACTTTGTGATCCCTTTGCGCACTGCGGAGGAACAGAAAACTGTTGTAGATACAATGGATAAAGTTACCGAGCTGATTGCCTTGCGGAAAGAGCAGCTTGCAAAGCTGGATCAGCTGGTCAAATCCCGATTTATCGAACTGTTTGGTGACCCTGAAACGAATCCCAAGGGCCTTGAAAAGGTATTGCTTTCAGACATAGCAGAATATTTTAATGGTCTGACATATTCTCCTGATAATGTTACCAATGATGGTACTATCGTCCTCCGTTCAAACAACATTCAAAATAGTCAGTTGGACTTTGCTGATACGGTTAGAGTAAACAGTTCTATTAAAGACAAACTCTTCGTCAAGGACAACGATATTCTTATGTGTTCGAGAAACGGCAGTGCCAGATTAGTTGGCAAAGTTGCTCTTATAAAGAATCTTTCCGAACCAATGACCTTTGGCGCCTTTATGATGATTATTAGGAGCAGATATTATCCGTATTTGATGACTTATTTTCAAATGGATGCATTTAGGCGGCAAATTGCTACTGGTGCGACAACGACAATCAATCAAATAACGGGAAATATGCTTAACAAAATTAGTTTGCCATTGCCTAATATGGTAGATATAAACGAGTTTGCAACTTTCGTTGAACAGACCGACAAACCAAAATTGGCAATCCAGCAGAGCCTCGAAAAACTGGAATTGCTGAAAAAATCCCTAATGCAGGAATACTTTGGATAGGAGAAATTTATGGCTAATAAAGAGAAAAAGCCAAAGAAGATTGTTTTTAGCGAGGAAATTGACAGTGCTCTCGAAGGCTATGCGCTCAGTCTTATATTTATCGGTATTGGTTTATTCTTGTTGCTTAAACCGGATTATTTTGCCGAGCCAATAGCTTCCTATATTGTGGGTGCAGCGGTTGGCCTGTTTGGCGTTATGGGTATGGGTGTTGAATTGTCCAAAACAGCAAAAATAAAAGGCATTGATATGCTTTCTATTGGTGCGGCCCTATTTGCTGTGTGGTTGTTGCAATATGTGTATATCCATACTTTATGGGCTAACATAGTGTTTTTTGCCTTTTTAGTTTTTGGCGCTTATGGTGTATTCTTGGGTTTGTTCCGCGCAGTATATTCGATATTCTATAACGCAAAAACAAATTCTAACAACGGAAACGGCCAACCCAAAAGTTTCAGTATAGGAAAAGCACTGTCACAAACTGTGATATTCCTTACACAATTATGTAGTTTAGTAATAGCAATTATAAATGTTTTGAAAGCAACCGGTATGTAGGCATTGGTAATCCAGCATAGCCTCGGCAAACTGGAATTGCTAAAAAATCCCTAATGCAGGAATACTTTGGATAAGGAGACTAGATAAAGAAATGCATGTTAAATATCGCGGATGTAAATATGAGGTCCGATTTTGGCACGGTTTATTGTATCGTCTTCTTTCAATATCGTTGTGCATAAAACGCACATTTCGTCGTTTAGCAAAAGTTACTAGATTTGTATCTCCTGTGCTTTTTCTTATTCCGGTTTGGGGGTTGTTTATCTTCCTTTTGAGTTTGATTGAGAAGCAGAATATTCTTTGCTATGTTGACGAATGCAAATATTCTATTTTCACATCAGTTGTAATTTCAGCGATTGTACGATTACAAGGCAAAGTTCCGGAGTATCGGAAAAACCTGCAAAAGCAACATGACGTGTATGTGTCGTTGATGCGCAATACAGATTGTTTGATAGAATATATTTTTGAAAGTACTATTTCTAAAGACGATCAATCAATAGATATTCCCAGTTGGCCAACGTATACATATGAGAGATATAGGAAGATAGCAGAAATTCTGCCATCTTGTTCGATTTATAATAATTTCTCACAATCAAAGATAAATAGCATACTAACTCTCATAAATGAAGACATCAGTGCGTTAAAGGTGTTGAATAGCAAAGATGGATTACAAGTTGCTGATGAGATTGACTATGATTTAGATTGTGCATATCAACGTGTTCGGGAGTTTCAAACCAAGGTAACTGAGAAAAGTGTAGACGTATCTATGCTGGAACACGTAATACAAGATTTGTTCTTCCTAATAGACAGAGTGCGTTATCCGTGGCGCAGAGATGTATTTATAAACCAAACATGCCGAATGATTGTTGCAGAAAACAATCCTGATCCGGATGATAGAGATCATTATTTTAATCTATTTGAGGTGATTTAAGTGTCCAACTTCAAATTCCTACTCTCTGAGCCGGGGTTCGCATCCTTTGCGGATGTGGCCATTGCGGCGGAGAAGATTCTACATATTGACCCGGCGGCCTGTGTGCTGAATTGTCGGAAGGCCATGGAGTTTGCCGTGAAGTGGATGTACTCCGTGGACAAGGAGCTGGAAATGCCCTATCAGGACAACCTCCAGAGCCTGATGTCCCGGGAGGAATTCCGTGCCATTGTGGGCAATGACCTTTGGCAGCGGATGGACTTTATCCGCAAGAAGGGCAACACTGCTGCCCACAATACTGGCAAAATCACAGAAGCCGTGGCTATGCTCTGCCTTGAGAATCTGCACATCTTCCTGGACTTCGTGGCTTACTGCTATGCGGACGAGTATACGGAAACCAAGTTTGATGCTGCCTTTGTGCCTACCGGGGAGATTGCCACGGCTCCTGCGGAGCCTCGCAATGACGAGGTTGGTTTGGCTGCGCTGATTGAAGAGAATAAGAAGCTGAAAGAGCAGCTCACTGCCCGCCGTGAAGAGCAGCAGCAGACCTATGTACCCAAGCCTTTGGACATCTCCGAATACGAGACCCGGAAGTTCTACATCGATGCTATGCTGGAAGATGCCGGCTGGGTAGAGGGCAAGGACTGGATCAACGAGGTGGAGCTGCCCGGTATGCCCAACAAGAGCGAGGTGGGCTTTGCAGACTATGTGCTCTATGACGATGCCCACAAGCCTTTGGCTGTTATTGAAGCCAAGCGCACCTGTGTGGATGTGTCCAAGGGCCGCCAGCAGGCGGAGCTCTATGCGGATATTCTGGAAAAGAAGTATAAGCGCCGTCCGGCCATCTTCCTGACCAACGGCTTTGAGACCCATATCATCGACGGACAGTACCCGGAGCGCAAATGTGCCACGATCTACTCCAAGCGGGATTTGGAGAAGATGTTCAACCTGCGCACCATGCGGGTATCCCTCAAAAATGTGATGGTGAAGAAGCACATTGCGGGCCGCTACTACCAGGAGGGCGCTATCAAGGCCGTTTGCGATGCCTTGGATAAGAAAAACCGCCGCAAAGCGCTGCTGGTCATGGCCACCGGCTCCGGTAAGACCAGAACGGTCATCGCTCTGTGCGATGTGCTGCTGCAGCACGGCTGGGTGAAGAATATCTTGTTCCTTGCTGACCGGAATTCCCTGGTCACCCAGGCAAAGCGCAGCTTTGTGAATTTGCTGCCCGACCTTTCCTGCACCAATCTGTGTGAGGAAAAGGACAACTATACCGCCCACTGTGTGTTCTCCACCTATCAGGCCATGATGAACTGCATTGATAATGTGAAGGACGAGCATGGCAAGCTTTTCACCTGCGGTCATTTTGATTTGGTGATCTGCGACGAGGCGCACCGGTCCATCTATAACAAGTATCGGGATATCTTTAACTATTTTGATGCGCCTCTGGTAGGCCTCACCGCTACGCCAAAGGACGAGATCGACA
>JAZRZW010000161.1:0-4077 GCA_045601585.1 Faecousia sp.
CGGAGAAGATTTTCACCATCATGTTCGGTGCCAGCAGTAGACCTGCCGCCAGAATTACCGAGAATACCAAAAGGGGCAGCAGGTTATACAGAAGCGTCAGCACCGGAATGCCGATCACCAGGCCTGCCACAAAGCAGCCCAGCGGGATGGTAACAATGCCGCAGAGCATACCCAGGAACAGCTCCTTATACAGCTCCTTTTTCACCACGCCCAGGGCATAGGGAACGGTGTAAGAGATGGTGCAGCCCATCATGGAAGAAGTAACGAGGGCGTGGAGCATACCCACTTTTTCATTTTTCATGATCTCCCGGGCAAGGGGGTCGCCGCCCATATCGTTGGCAAACACCGACGCCGGAATAATAGACGGATCCATTTTCAGCAGTTTATAAAAGCCCTCAAAGCAAGGCTCCAGCAACTCTGCCAGCAGGGGTGCCAGAGTGATCATACCGATCATGGAAAGCGCCATCGGGCCTAGCAGATGAAAGCCTCTGTCAAACTCCTTGCCCAAGCCGAACTTATTGCCAAAGATTCGGTCCAGCGCACCCAGCATAGCAAAGACCAGCATGATAATGGAAATAACGCTCATACGCTTACAGCTCCGCAGGTACGAAGCCTTCCTCCGTCAGTATAAATTTCTCTTTGAAGCCGCAGCTCTTGAGCAGTTCTGCGCTCTCGTTAAAGTAATGATCCAGGAATTGACCGTTGTGGCAATCGGAAGTGATCACTGGCTTAAATCCCATCTCCCGGAATGCCTTTAGCAAGGGCACGGCAGGATAAGGTGCGGTGCGGTAGCCACGGCTCATAGCGCCGGTGTTGACCTCAAAAAGATCTATCTTACCCCGAAGGGCTTCCATTGCCCCCAGCGCCCAATCCATATATTCCTTACACTCGGCGTCAAACAGGTCGGGCGCAATTTCCAGATTCTTAGTGATGATATCAAAGTGGGCAATTATGTCGAAATTGCCTTTTTCCGGCAGCTTTGCCACAGTCTCATAATAAGCCTTTACGAAGGACTGACCGTCGCCTGCGAAGGAATTGTTGATAAGATTTCGCACACAGGTGGCATCGGAATCAAAGCAGCCCCAACCGTCCGGGGTTGGCACATAATGAACCGCGCCCAGGGTATAGTCCCACTCGCCCACGGGCTCACTGTTGCAAAATTCGTACTCCAGACCGCAGAAGATTTTGATCCTATCCTTGTAGCGCTCTTTCAGCTCCGGAATCCGCTTGGCATAGTCCTTGAGTGCTTCTCTCAAGTCTTGCTTAAAATAGGTGGAGTGGGGATTATAAGAATGGCTGGAAAAGCCCAGGGAATCAAAACCTTTTTCAATCGCATAGGCAATCATTTCCTCAGGAGTATCCTTGCCGTCACAATAAGTACAATGGGTGTGTAAATTCTGTAAACACTTCATATTGCCACCTCATTTTCCACATTTCGCACACATTATACTACCTCCCCCAGAAAAAAACAATAGGTTTTCAAACAAAAAGCAGCAAGACAAAGTCTTGCTGCTTTTTGACTTAGTAAAGAAACAAAGGATTCCAGCTGAGCGCCTCAGCCATTTCTTCTGTATTTCTCGCCCGCAGGATCAGAATCAAACACATCGCCTCATCCTGGCGGTATTCCTCCGGCATACGGCCATCGCCGTAATACTCCTCCAGAAGAACATCCACAGTTTCCGAAGCATTTTCCACGCCTTCGCCCTCCAGCAGGAACACCATTCCGTTTCTCAGTATGGTCTTCTTCACCCGCATCATGGCGTTATTGCTGTTCATCAGGTTGCCAAAATGCTTCAAAAATTCAACGGGAACCTCAGGCATCTCCTGATCCGCATTGAGCAGATCATTCTGCAAATTGAATTTCAGAGCAGAAGCCAGCGTCTTGACCATCGGCTCGCTGCAGCCACGGAACTCCATCTCCGTCATCCGGAACGCATTGATGTACTGCCGCTTCATATCCACCTGCTCCGCGTATTGGGGCAGGATCAAGAGCTGCTCCATCTCGTTCAGAGCTTCCATAGTAAAATGGTAGCACCAGCTGGTATCCAGCACCTCGTTTTTCAGCACGGTAATCAGGACCTCGCCCTGGGTGGTGTTGTCAGTGCCCCGCAGCTGCATCACCTGAGCGTAGGGCTGAGATACCCGGCCGCAGGCTGTGGACACATCTACAAAGTTCACATCTGCGCCATTGACCGTCACCCGGGTCATGCTGTTGATCACCGGTGCCACGGGGCCATACTGATAGACATATTTCACCGGATGCTCTGCGGCCTGCTCCAGCACGGTAACATCGCCGCCTGCCACAATGGCAGCAGGGCCTGCACCCACCATCATAACGCCATAGAGAGGCAACAGCACCAAAAGAGACGCCATCACCGCATCCAGGATCCGGATGCCCATGCCCACATAACGGCCGGCTTTGCTCCGGGGCTGCTGCTCATCCCACTGAGGAACTTTGATAGCCTTGCTGACAGCACCCAGCACCGGCAGCAGGATATAAAACAGAACCGCAAAGGAGAGGATTGCCACCAGCACATGAGCCAGCCGGGATGCCAGCACCTGCACAAAGCCGGCAATCATCACGCCCTGGGCAGGAACCATATTGCCGATCATATCCGCCACCGGTTCTGCCAGCAGTTTTGCCAGCACCAATGCCACCAGCCAGCTCACAATGGCTGCAACCAGGGTCACACCCAAGCAAATCAGTGCCCGCCAGGGACCCTTCTTGTAGCCTTTTTTAGCATAGAAAAAGCCAAACAGCCCCAGTGCCGCCAGCAGCGGCAGAAAAATAATCACGGTCCAAAGGAAATCCATATCTCTGTCTCCCTATGTATTATTCTTCGTAAAGATCGTACGCTTCCAGAATAAACTTTGTCAGGTTGTACTGCAGACGCAGTGCATCCTTCTTCAGTTCCGCAGAGGGGCGCTTCAGCCGGTCGCCCTCCACCTTCAGGCGGTTGAACTTAAAGAAGCCGTCGGTCTCCAGGGTAAAATAGCCCTTGTAATCGATATCAATGAGGCCTCGGATCAGGCTGTCATAATCCAGACTGCCACAGAAAGGTACGGTGTGGAAGTCCTTGCGGCCATCGTTATCGTGAACATGAATGGCCATCAGGTTCTTTCCCATGTCATTGATCTCTTTTTGATGGTCGATGCCGTCCATATGGGCATGACCCACATCCCAGCAGGCGCCAAAAAGAGGATGATCCATAAAGTCCACAAAGGCGTTGAGATCCTTACCCAAAATGGGGAAATAGCAACCGCCGCCGGTGTGCTTGATGGTGGTGTTCTCAAAGAGAATCCGCACATCGTACTTTTCCATATGGGGGATCAGTGCGCGCATAAAGGGCTCGTTAGCCTTGTGGTTTCCCTCCTGATCGTCGGGATACTTGAAATCTGCCCAGCAGCCGGAGTGGATGACCATATTCTTGATCCCCAGCATACCGCAGGCCTCGATAGAACGGATGGTGGCCTCCAGCCCCTCTTCCATACCCTCGCCACGGAGCTCGCAGCAGGGTGCGTGTGCCTGCACGAACTTAAAACCCAACTCATCGGCAGCAGTCTTTGCCGCCAGAACGCGGTCGCGCCAGCCCTCGTCCATCAGATAGCTGGGGCTATCGGGGTTCAACGCACCGTAAAAGCTATAGTCCAGGTACTTAAAACCGGTACCCTCATAGAAGCTGACCGCCTCAGCAGTGGAGTTCGCATAGCCAAAAACTTCGCCAATGGTGGTTGCAATTTTCATATTCATTTCCTCCGTTTATCAGGATAATTCCATCATAACCCAGTTTTAGAAAAATGGCAATAGTTTTATAAAAAATCTCCCCGCAGCACAAGCCGGAGGAGGGATTTTTTCGTTGAAAAAGAACAACTATGAATAACGATATTAACTGCAAAGTCTTTTGCTTTGTCCAGCATAATACTATCTGCCATTAAAATCAACTTTTTTGCAATAAGCACATCATAAACCCAGAAGAATGTCATTAGCTAAATTGCTGCCATAAGGCGGCAGCGAAATTATTTCATAGCTAAATTATGTGCTATCGCACAGAGCTAAATTATATTCGCCTCCAAAAC
>JAZRZW010000162.1:0-12249 GCA_045601585.1 Faecousia sp.
CCTATACCGAGCCCGAGATGGGCTTCCTGTCTGACGCATTCGTCCGCAATCTGGGTCTGCCTCTGGTTACCGGCGATATCCCCGGCGTCGCCGTTATCATCGGCGGGGCAGAGGATCCTGCTGAGACCGGTGCTCTGGCTAAGTCCTACCAGGCCCTGGGCCTGCTGGTTACCCTGACCGGCAGCTCCGTCAAGCACTGCGCTGACTCCGGCATGAACCTGGGCGAAGGCGTCCGCGTGGTCCCCCTGGGCTACGAGGATCAGTCCGTTATCCATGTTGTTTCCGTCGCTCTGCGTGCCGCACTGATCTTCGGCGCAATTCAGCCCGGCGACACCAAGGCTCTGTACGCCTACACCATGAACCGTATCCGTGCCTTTGTTAACGCCTACAAGTCTCTGACCGATGAGATCGTTTCTTACGGCGCAGGCGCAATTCAGCTGGGCTTCCCCGTTATCTCCAACGAGACCGAGAATATGTTCCGTGTTCCCACGAGCCTGATTCAGCAGCTGGACACCACCAAGTGGAACGCAACCTCTCTGGAAGCCCGTGACATCAAGCTGAAGATCACCAAGATCGACATTCCCGTTTCCTACGCTACCGCTTTCGAGGGTGAGATCATCCGTAAGGGCGATATGCAGGTGGAAGTGGACGGTTCCCGCGTGGACTGCTTCGAGCTGGTCCAGACCAAGGAAATGCAGGAGATCGAGGATCACAAGATCGAAGTGATCGGACCCGAGATCGACGATATCCCCGTGGGCTCCAAGATTTCCATGTCCTACACCGTCGAGGTTGCCGGCAAAGCTATGCAGGCTGACTTTGAGTCTGTTATGGAGCGTAAGATCCATGCTTGGATCAACTGCATCGAGGGTGTTATGCACACCGGCCAGCGTGATATGATCCGTATTCGTATCTCCAAGGCTGACTTTGAGGCTGGCTTCAAGTTCCGTCACCTGGGCGAAGTTCTGTACGCCAAGGTCAAGAGCGAGTTTGAGGCTGTTGTGGACAAGTGCCAGGTCACCATCGTTGTGGACGCCGAGAAGAACAAGGAGCTGCGTGCCGCTGCTAACGAGATCTTCAACAAGCGTGATGCAAGACTGGCTTCTATGACCGACGAGTCTGTGGATACCTTCTACACCTGTATTATGTGCCAGGCATTCTCTCCCAGCCATGTCTGTATCGTTACTCCCGAGCGCCTGGGTCTGTGCGGTGCTGTTTCCTGGCTGGATGCCAAGGCAACTCAGGAGCTGGACCCCACCGGTCCTTGCCAGCCCATTTTGAAGACCGGCTGCCAGGACGAGAAGCTGGGTCGTTACGATTCCATGGACGAAGCCGTCTACAAGTACTCTCAGGGTGCTGTTGAGCGGATCACTCTGTACTCCCTGTTCCAGGACCCCATGACCTCCTGCGGCTGCTTCGAGTGTATCTGTGGCGTTGAGCCCTGCTCCATGGGTGTTGTCATTACCTGCCGTGAGCATGCAGGCATGACTCCTCTGGGTATGAGCTTCTCCGAGATGGCTTCCATGACCGGCGGTGGTGTTCAGACCCCCGGCTTTATGGGTCACGGCAAGCACTTCATCTCCTCCAAGAAGTTCATCGCTGCTGAAGGCGGCCCCGGCCGTATTGTCTGGATGCCCAAGATGCTGAAGGATCAGATGCGTGAGCGTCTGGATGCTACTGTTCTGGAAATGTACGGCGTTGAGAACTTCACCGACATGATCGCTGACGAAACCGTCTGCACCGAAGATCCCGAAGAACTGCTGGCATACCTCGGCGAGGTTGGCCACCCTGTTCTGGGCATGGATCCCTTTGATATGTAATCCATACATTATATAATTATAAAATAGCTGCCTTCGGGCAGCTTTTTTATTTATGTTTCCGTTGATCTGTGCTATACTGGAAGCAGAAAAGGGAAAAGGAGAGCTTTTTATGAAAAAACTCCGTTACGGTATGGTGGGCGGCGGCCCGGGTTCCTTCATCGGGGACGCCCACAGAAAGGCCATTCATATTGACGATTTGGCGGTGCTGAACGCCGGATGTTTCTCCAGAGATCCGGATAAAAGCGCTGAAACGGCTGCGCGGTTGGGGGTAGACCCCGGCCGGTGTTATGAGAACTTTGCCCAGATGGCAAAGGCAGAGGCAGAAAGAGAGGACGGCATCGATTTTGTGGTGGTGGTCACCCCCAATGTGAGCCACTATCCCGTGTGCAAGGCCTTTTTGGAGGCCGGCATCCCGGTGGCCTGCGATAAGCCCCTGTGCCTGACTGTGGAGCAGGCGGAAGAACTGGAGCGTCTGGCGGCGGAAAAGGATCTTCTCTTCCTGGTCACTTATACCTATATGGGCCATGTGACTGCAAAGCACATCCGGGAGGTGATCGCCCGGGGAGATTTGGGCAAGATCCGCACTGTGATGGCGGAGTACCCCCAGGGCTGGCTGGCCTATGAAGGCCAATGGGGCGGCAAGCAAGGCGCCTGGCGCTGCGATCCCCAGCAATCCGGCGGTGTAAATTGCCTGGGCGACCTGGGCACTCATGTGGAAAATGCGGTTGCGATGATGACCGGCCTGAAAATCCGTCGGGTATTGGCGAAAATGGACACCGTTGTCCCCGGCCGGGTGTTGGACGACAACGATGTGGTGATGGTGGAGTATGATAACGGCGCCACCGGCTGCTACTGGACCAGCCAATTTGCCATCGGCCACCACAATGACCTCCGGGTGCGGATTTATGGCGAGAACGGCTCTGTTTTGTGGAGCCAGGAGGAGAGCGAAAAAGCGGTGTTTATTGATCGCGACGGTGTTTCCCGCCTACTGTTCCGTGGCACAGAAAGTATGTGCCCCGAAGCTGCTGCTTACGGTAGACTCCCCTCCGGACATACGGAGGGCTGGCTGGAGGCCATGGGAAATCTCTACCGTTCCTTCATCTCCTGCCTGCAGGCCAAAAAAGAAGGTAAATTCACCCCGGATATGGTGGATTTCCCCACTGTCCGGGAGGGTGCAGAGGGTGTCCGTTTCATTGAAGCCTGCCTCCGCTCCCAAAAGGCCGGCAACACCTGGGTGGAATTATAAAAAATCCGCTGATGGGTTTATAAATACCTCCCTCATAGTTAGCGGGGCAAAACAAAAACGGCGCTGGGAAACAATCCCAACGCCGTTTTATTTTATTGAACCGGTACCTGGACATTCGTCCAATCGTAGACCGCGCATTGATTTTGCGCGTTATCACCGGTGGCAACCACAGTGCCGTCCTTTCGCAAAGCCACGGCATGATTGGAACCTGTGTCGATGGCCACCACATCAGTCCAACCGGCACCGTTGACCAGGGTGGAGAGGTTGCCGCCGATTGCAACCACGGTGCCGTCAGCCTTCAAACCCATAGTGCATTGGTTGCTTCCTCCGCTGATATCCACAATGTTTTCCCATTGGGAGAGATCATTCTGGTTATAGTTGGTGCTGCCTGCGACGACTACGGTACCATCGGCTTTTAAGCCAACGGTGTGGAAGCAGCCGGTGTCGATGGCGACAATGTCGGTCCAGGTGGAAACGGAGCATTGGCCGTTAAGGTTGTCGCCGGTAGTTACTACGGTGCCGTCGGCCTTCAGGCCCACGGTGGTGTTATCGCCTGCGGCGATGGCAACAATATTTTCCCACTGGTCCACATTGCATTGACCGAGATTGTCCATGCCCACTGCCACCACGGTGCCATCGCATTTCAGGCCGACAGTATGGTTGGCACCGGCGGCGATGGCCACAATGCCGGTCCAATCGGCCACATTACAACTGCCGTAGGTGTTGTCGCCTAAGACGACTACGGTGTGATCCTCCCGCAGGCCCACAATCAGCTCATCGCCTGCGGCCACGGATATGACATCATTCCAGAGGGTGAGCGCCGTCTGATGTTTCAAGGAGGTGGTATTTGCCTGAATCGAGGACAAAGCCACGGTTTGGCCATTGCCGGCGGCAAGCGTGTGGCGCTGGAATATCTGATCCCAAAGTTTCAGAGAGCGCTCCCGGGCGTCGCTGTAGTCTCCCAGTTTTCCGAATTCAATCGCGGCCTGGACGGGAACGCTGCCTTCCAGGGCGTTGGCCATATCGTATTTTGCGGCGAGAAGCTTCTGCTCCTGTTCCTGGCTGTTGCGGGAGCCTACCATGTTGTGCAAGGTGATGCCCAGAAATACCAGCAGGCCAACCACAGCCACAGCTGCGCCGGCAATGATGCCCCGCTTTGTTTTTTTCGCCCGGACATCCCGCTGATAGGCATAGGACAGCTGACAATCCTGCTTGCGCTGGTCTGCATCTTTCCAGCCGGGGATCTGGTTAAATTTTTTGAGGGCTTTTCCGTATTGCTCTGCGTTCTGGTAATTCAATGCTTCCTGATAAATGGCATTTTTGATCGCCACCACATCGGGTGCTGCAGAATCCAGGGAACTTTGCTTGTAATCAGACATAGTGCAACCTCGTGATCGTTTATTGAAAGCGGCGGGCATAGCCGCAGCGTCGGCAGAGATCCTCCACGGCACAGCGCCGGGAAAAACCGTCTTTGATGGCAAGGGCTCTGGGGGAATTCAAAATGTCGGCAAGATCTTTCCGGAAAATATTTCCTAAGGAAACGGTGCCGTCGCTGTCCAGGCAGCAGGGCACAACCGTACCATCGCAAAGAATGCCGAATTGATCTCTCAGGCCGTAGCAGAATACGTTACTGTCCCCTTCGGGAGCGTTTTTGTCCGGCCAGGCGAACCGCTCGCCCCATTCCAGGAAGATGCAATCCCGGATCCGCAACCCCCGGGAGTTTTCTACCCAATCCCCGGGGAGAAACTGGCGAAGAAGCTGCTCGGTCTGATCGTTCCGGCCATCGTCAAAGCCTTTGTTCCAAAGACGGAAGGAGATATAGACCCCGTTTTCGGCGGCTTTTTCGGCAAAAACACAGCATTTTTGCAAATAAGCTGCGTGATCTGCCAGGCTGCCGTTCTCAAAGCTGTGCAGAGAAATGCTGACCTTATGTACGCCGGCAGTCAGAAGCTCATCCCCCCGGTTTTCCAAAAGAGTGCCGTTGGTAGTGAGGATGGAATGAAAACCGGCTTGCTTTGCTAAGGTCAAAAACCGGGGGAGTTGGGGGTGCAGGAGAGGCTCACCCATCAGGTGATAATAGATGTACTCTGTCTGCCCTTTCAACTGTGACAGAATGTGGCGGAAATTTTCTTCCGTCAGCATAGCGGCTTTGCGGCTATGGCCATGGCAGAAGGTGCAGTGCATATTGCAGGTGTTGGTGATCTCCACATAAACGCGTTTATACATACCGCACCTCCTTTTTGGTTATTATACGATACTTGCGACCATAAGACAACAAAAAAAGAACCGCTTTCGCGGTTCTTTTTTGCTTGGAATCAGTTAAACATATTCTGGATCTCGTTCTTGCATTCCTCGCAAGCAATGCCGTCACCCAGCAGAAGGCTGGTAACTTCGTAACGCTTGCCGGTCTTTTCCTGGCCGCAGTAGTCGCAGGTAAACTTGCCGCAGGCGGCCAGCATCAGAGCCATAGTGGCAACTAACACAAGGGCGCAAATGATCTTTTTCATAGTGATAACCTCTTTCTTTTTATTTGCCGGGATGCCTTCATTATAGAACGAAAACCCTTGGGTGTCAAGGGAAAAGCCCCTTGCCGGAGCAAGGGGCTTGGGGAAATTACTTTTCGTTCTTGTAGACTTCCTTGAAGTACTTGTAGGTGTCCACCTTCAGCTCGCCGCAAGCGGGCTCGTCGCAGGCAATGATTGCATCGGGGTGCATCTGCAGAGCGCTGATGGTGCAAGCGTGGGAAACGGGACCCTCAACGCCGTCACGCAGAGCGCGAGCTTTGTTGTGGCCGTTGATGACCAGCAGAACCTGCTTGGAATCGCAAACGGTGCCAACGCCAACGGAAAGTGCATACTTGGGAACCTTGTTGGGATCGTTGTCGAAGAAGCGGGAGTTCACGATCAGGGTGTCCTCGGTCAGGGCCTGAACGCTGGTACGGGAAACCAGGGTGGTGTAGGGCTCGTTGAAAGCAATGTGGCCGTCAACGCCGGAGCCGCCCAGGAACAGGTCGATGCCGCCGTAGGAAGCGATGCGCTTTTCGTAGTTGGCGCACTCAGCCTTCAGATCCTCAGCCATGCCGTTGAGGATGTTGATGTTCTCAGCGGGGATGTCCACATGATCGAAGAAGTTGGAATGCATGAAGTACCAGTAGCTCTGGTCGTGCTCGTGGGGCAGGCCAACATACTCATCCATGTTGAAGGTGACAACATTCTTGAAGGAGACATAGCCTTCTTTGTACAGCTCGATCAGCTTCTTGTAGGTACCCAGAGGGGAAGAACCGGTGGGCAGACCCAGCACGAAGGGACGATCTTCCTTGTGGTTTCTGATAGCGTCGGCGATGTGGTAAGCAACCCACTCGCTCATGGCAGTGTAATCGTTTTTGATAATAACTTTCATAGTAACACACTCCGTAAAAGATTAGGGCACAAACTCCCCATAATAGAATGATACAACCAATCTTTATATTTGTCAACTATTTTTTTATCTTTTTCAACGAAAAGACAGGATTCGACAGAAAAAAACATTTTTCGGCCCCGGTTTGTAAAGGAAAACCCCAACATAAACCTCCCTCTCTGAAGGGGCGACATATCAGTTCAGCAGGGCAATCAGGGATTCGGCAGTCATAGGGAAGGGGTGGGTCTTGAGCTTTCCGGGGTCAGCCAGAATGCCCTGGGCCGCCTGCTGCATCAAATTGGGGTCGATATCTGTCGGGCCCAGCAGGGCGATCATAAACTTGCGGAAATCTGCAGTGCTGTCAAAGCCCAGGAGCCTGACCGCCTCCCAGGCGATGGCGGGGTCACCGTAGGTGTCCACATAGCCGCCGATAAAATAGCCGCAGGCCTTGCCGTGGGGGATGCCCAGGTGGTAGGTCAGGGCATAGCTCAGGCCGTGGGGCAGGGTGGTGCTGGTGTGGGTGATGGCGATGCCCGCAAGGGTGGACGCGTGGAGCATATCGGTGTAATCGGCATCGGTGATACAGTCCTGGAGCAGGCGATCCTTAAACTGCCGCCAGAGCATCAGACCCTCCCGGCTGTAGACCCGGTTCAGCTGGTTGGCACTTGTGCTCAGGTAGCTTTCCAGCAGGTGGCAAAGGGCGTCCACGCAGGTGTTTACCAGGATGTGACGGGGCATAAATTTCAGGTAGGCGGCATCCATCAGGGCAAGGACCGGGTAGATCCGGTGGGAAATACTCTTTTTGGTTTTTTTCTCGTGACGGGTCAGAATGGCGTAGGGGGTGACCTCGCTGCCGGTGCCGCAGGTGGTGGGGATGCAGGCGACGCTCAGGTGAGGCAGGGGTTTTGCTTCGTAAAGGATCTCCTGGCCGCAATCCGGATTTGCGGTCATCAGGGCGATGGCCTTGGCGGCATCCATAGCAGAACCGCCGCCGATGCCGATGAAAAAGTCCACATTCTCAGCAAGTGCGATATCCCGGGCTGCCATCACGGTTTCGATGGAGGGGTTCTCCTCAATTTGGTCGAAGATCACATAGGGAACATCCCCCAAAGCGGCCAAAGCATCTGCCAATGCGCCGGTTTTTTGGGCGCTGGAGCGGCCGGTGACCAGCATCGCCTTACGGCCAAGGGCCTGAAGTTCCGCAGCATGGTTGCGGACACAACCGCTTTCGCTGTATACTTTTGTAGGCATATAAAGCTGCATAACGCATTCCTCCTTTTTCTTCATTGTACCATACTAAGCAGATCCCTGGCAACTTTATTCCGAGACAAACAAGAAAATTCCCGGAATGCTGACGCAGTCCGGGAATTTTTGGTGCAGTATTGGGAGAAAGGGGCCGTGCAAAACCGATTTCTCACTATGGTACGCCGACCTTCTTGTTATTGATCCTCGCCGAAATCTGCGATGTAGGCCTGAACCAGCTTTTCAGGCCAGTCGCTCACAGGCTCCAATTTTCCGGTGAAGAAGCGCAGACTCTTGGGCTCGTGAACAAAGCGCAGGCCACCTACCAGGTGCCGGTGGTCATAGAGCCACTTGACCCGATCGATGACATATTCTGTCTGGGACAGGGTGAACACACGGCGGGGGAAAGCCAGACGCACCATCTCCACGGAAGCGATCCGCTCGGTGCCGTCGGGATTGCGCTCCTCGGAAAGGGTGCCGCGCTCCATGCCTCTGATGCCACCGCAGAGGTACAGAGCCGCCACCAGAGAACCGGCGGGGTACTGCTCGGAGGGAATGTGGCCTACCACTTGCCGGGCATCGATATGTGCGCCCAGACCGCCGCCGGGAGTGATCATGGGAACGCCTAAAGCATCCAGCTGACGGACGCAGTAGTCAATGTACTGGGGACCCTGGGAGATGATATCCATATCCATGGTCTCCTCAAAACCCACGATCATGGCTTCCATTTCCTTTACGGACATACCGCCGTAGGTCAGGAAGCCTTCAAACATGGTGACATAGTCCTCCATAGCGTGGAAACGCTGCGCATCCCGCACCAGGATGCCGCCGCCACGGCCGAAGCCGAATTTCCGGGCGGAGAAGTAGATCACATCAAAGAGATCGCCGATCATACGGGTGATTTGGCGAATGCTCTTATCCTTCATAGCGTCCTCGCGGACCTTAATAAAGTAGAGATTATCCTGCAGGAGGGAGGCATCCAGCACTGTGGGGATGCCGTGAGCTTTGGCGAGGTCTGTGACGGCCTTCATATTCTCGTAGGAGACCGGCTGACCGCCGATCAGGTTGGTGCCGGCTTCGATGCGGATGTAGGAGATGTTGTCGGCGCCTTCTTTTGCGATGCAGGCCTTGACCTTATCCAGATCGATGTTGCCTTTAAAGGGCAGGTCGCTCTTGGCGATCAGACCTTCATCCCGCACCAGCTCCTCCACATGGCCGCCCAGACGGGTGACATGGGCCTTGGAGGTGGTGAAATGGTAGTTCATAATCACGCAGTTGCCGGGTTTAATGAAATGCAGATTCAGAATGTGCTCTGCGGCGCGACCCTGATGGGCAGGGAGCAGATGCTCGATGCCAAACAGCTCGGTGAGCTTCCGGTTCATCCGGTAGAAGGTCTCGCTGCCGGCGTAGGCGTGGTCGGCACGGAGCATAGCGGCCTGCATCTCGTCGCTCATAGCGTTCACACCGGAGTCGGTGAGCATATCCATAAAGATATCGCCGTTATGGAGCAAAAAGGTGTTAAAACCGGCCTGGCGCATCTTCTCCAGACGCTGGCGGGCAGAGAGCATAGTCAGTTTTTGCACGATCTTGACCTTGTGCATTTCCATAGGCACGGCAGGTCGGTTGTAGAATTTAATAGTGGGCATAATTTTCTCCTCCGGAAACTCTTGTAAAATGATTGTACTTAGTATACAATAAGATCGAAAATCGATAAAGCGAATGTTTTAGATAAACACAATCGATAAATTCGATGGAGGAGCCGGCTATGGAGATCCGAAATTTAATGACTTTTGTGCAGGTGGCGGAGTTGAACAGCTTCACCAAGGCCGCAAAATTGCTGGACTATTCCCAGTCCACTGTTTCTTTCCAGATAAAACAGCTGGAGACGGAGTTAGGTTGCCTGCTCTTTGAGCGCATCAACCACACCCTGCTGCTTACCGACCGGGGGCGGGAGCTGCTGGAATATGCCCAGCAGGTCACCAGACTCACCGACGAATTTCGTCAGAATATGAGCGAAAACACCGGCATTGAGGGCACTGTCCATGTGCTGA
Source organism: Faecousia sp. (assembly GCA_045601585.1). Lineage (GTDB taxonomy): Bacteria > Bacillota > Clostridia > Oscillospirales > Oscillospiraceae > Faecousia. The sequence goes on from JAZRZW010000162.1 coordinate 9,753, forward strand.
CCCCGGATTCTCTCTGCGAGGCTATGCTACTGGAGAATTATACCGATTTTTACGGTCGCTATCCCGGCATCCGGCTGAAATTCTCGACTGCGGACACGGAGGATATGTTCCAGATCCTGGACAGAAACGAGGCGGATGTGATGCTGACCCTGGACAGCCATGTGTATCAGAAAGAGTACATCATCGCAAAAGAAGCCCGGGTATCCACCCATTTTGTGGTGGGCGCCCAGTCACCTCTGGCTGAAATGGAGGAGATCTCTGCGGCAGAACTGGTGGGCCGGCCCTTTATCCTGACAGAGCGGGGGATGGGCTACCGCCGGGTGCTGGATAAGCAGTTGGCAAAGATGTCTCTGGAGATCCAGCCGGTGCTGGAGGTGGGCCGTACGGACATTATTACAAAATTGCTGGAAAGCGGAAACGCCGTATCTTTCCTGCCGGACTTTATCACCCACCGGAAGGTGGCCGAGGGCAAGCTCAAGTATCTTCATGTGCCGGAGCTGGAAGCGGACATCTGGCAGCAGCTGATCTACCACCGCAATAAGTGGATCTCCCGTCCGCTGGACGCATTTTTGCGCTATGTGGCGGAAAAGGAATTCAACCGATAAGAAAACCGGCGGCAGGAATTTCCTGCCTCCGTTTTTCTTATTTCAGGTGCATCATCAGGGTGTTGCCCTGGGTGAGGATCTTGCCCTGCCAGTCGTGGGTCTTGCCGGTGGATTTGTCATAGTATGCAATCATCTTGCCTTGCCAGTCATGCAACCATATACGATTGCCACGCTCCTCTGTGTAACCCAAGACTTTGCCAGTCCAATCCTTAATTTGTTCTCTTACCATTTATATCACCTCTGTTGTTATTATAACAGTCCCAACAGAAAAAACAAGTCCGGAGTAATCCGAACTTGTTTTTGTTTAGTAGGGCTGGTAGCCGCCGCAGGTAAGACCCGCACCGCTTTCCTTTACATGCGAGGGGCAGCGGCGGTTGTTTCGGCAATTGGCGCATTTTGCTACGCCGGCCATCCGGGTTGCATTTGCCTGCTTCCTTGCTTCACTGTCCGCAACCATTTTCTGATGGTGCGCTTCGCTTGCGGCACGCTGACGGTCTTTTTCTGCCTGGATATTGGCCCGACGCTGGGCATCGGCCTGCTCTTGGGCAGCGCGCTCCATTGCACGGTCGTGTGCAGCCTGCTGGCGCTCCATTCGCTCATTATGACGACGTTCTTCTTCAATTTGCCGTTCCATGGCCGCAAGTCTACGCGCTTCCTCTTCCTGTCTTGCCACTTCCAGCGCGTCTTGCCGCTCCTCTTCGATTGCCATATTTAAGGCTTCCTTGTATGTGTCCGCCCTTCCGGATTGCAGAAAAGCGATCAGCTTAGGGATGTGATGGTAATACTCTTGCGGGATATAATCGTGGGTGTCGATCTGGGCTGAAAGTGCATTACACTTCGCCAATGCCGCCTCTTTATTGGCATTAAACTCCAAAAGAATGGCATCATGTTCTTCGTATTTTTTCCGGTAAATCTCAGCAAAAGCTTTTGCCGCCACAACACCCTCTGCAGCCTCTTGCTCATAGCAGGACAAGGCTTTCCGGAATTTTTCAAGGGAGAGCCGTGAACGTTCCACAGATTTCTGATAGGCTTTTTCCTTTTTAGAAAGGCCCTGCTTGTTGTTTTTGTGGTTTTTACTGACCACAAACCATACGATACCAGCAACAACACCCAAAATCGCAAGGATTGTCGCTTTTGTGATCAGCCACAGTCCGAGGCTGACAACCGTTGCAATGAGCGCAATCATTGTAATTTTGCCGGATTGCGCGGTATCCTGCTTTGCCTTTTGATACTCATCTTCACCAATTGGGAACACAGGCATCGCACCTGCAACGGATGGCACACCGGGCAAAACAGCAACCGAAGCCTTCACCTGCTCGATCTGCTCCAGTGCAGCTAAAGCACAACCGTTTTCATAATTATCATATTCCTTCTGAAGCCGGTTTATTAGGTCGTTTAATTCCCGCAGTTTTCCAAGTACTTCTTTTGTATCCATAGTATCACCGCTTTCTTAAATCTGACCCATCAGCCAAATCAATTTCAACTGCACCGGTTGCAAAGCCTCTTCGATCGCAAATGCATCGGCATCGGCCATACCCACCGCGCTGGCACAAAAGCATTTTCCAAGGTCTGTAAGCTTTTCCTGCATATACTCCGGCTCGCTTATCTGTTGATCATAAATCCACTCATTTTGCTTAACCGGCATAGCAATCCCGTGAAGAATCGACAGAAAAATATGATAAACCGCCATCCCACCAGGGCACTGGTCTGCATTTTTAATGTATGATACAAAAGGATTCTTCTCCGGATCAATCAGCGCAGGATATGTACTATAAGGAAGTGCTGATCCCATAATTGCATCCGCAAGGAAGAATGCAATCCGGAACAGCAACTGATCCTCTTCAAAATCTGCCTTAGCAATCTGTTTTAGGTATGAGTACAAGAAAACAGAG
>JAZRZW010000163.1:0-29824 GCA_045601585.1 Faecousia sp.
CTTCGGTGCCATCACCGATGACGCTGAGGCCGTGGCCGCTGCCAAGGCCAAGGGTGTTGAGCTGGCTGACGCCGCTGAAAAGACCTGGGGCAACGCGCTGTACGCTTGCTTCGATCAGAAAGTGGAAGAGCACCTGATCCAGCCCACCTTCATTACTATGTATCCTGTTGAGGTTTCTCCGCTGACAAAGCGCAGCCCCGAGGATCCTCGTCTCACCCAGCGTGTCGGGGCATTCATCTGTCACAGCGAAATGGGCAATGCCTATTCCGAGCTGAACGACCCCATCGACCAGAGAGGCCGTTTTATGAAGCAGGTGGAGCAGCGTGAGCGCGGCGATGACGAGACCGAAATGCTGGACGAGGACTTTTTGAACGCTATGGAATACGGTATGCCTCCCACGGGCGGCATGGGTATCGGCATCGACCGTTGTGTGATGCTGCTCACCGGCTCCGATTCCATCCGCGAGGTCATCCTCTTCCCCACAATGAAGCCCCTGGACTAATAAAACAAAAGGACTATGCCGATCGGCATAGTCCTTTTTTATGTATGCAGTTAAAAAGTGATGGGCGTATCACAGATCGGGCAGTTTAACACCTCATTGCGCTGGACCATATCCTGGATATGTCCCTTCGTATAAGAGAGGACTGCTTCGCAGCCGGGACAGGTAATGTCCACATACACATCCTCATTCACATTGGGGTTTGCTAAAGCTTCTTTTGTTTCTTTGCGGCGCAGCTCCTGCTTGCGCTCTATGGTCTTAGCTACCGCTTTTTCCTGGCGCTCATTGGTGCGCCGATGCTCTGCTGCAATAAGATCGCTGTTCTCGATCAGCTGTCCGTAGCCATATAAAATCCAGGAGGACACCCAGGCCACGATGGGGCCCAAAACCATCACAAGTAAACCTACCAATAGCAGATCTTCATCTTGGGAAATCAGGACAATACCAATGATCACCGCAGCAATCGCCTCTACCGCGAATACCCATTTTGCCCAGTCTTTGATTTTTTCGCCGATGTTGTCATAGCTAAACATAATCAAACACTCCTTTTCATATCCCAGAGCCCTAACAGCTGTTGCTTTTTTGGCTCATATTCTTCTTAGGTGAGGCCGCTTATGTCCGGCAGTTCCTTACCTACAGTATCTTAATTTTACAATAAAAGCATAGGATTTGCAATAGGTTTGAGAGGTTTACAAGATTCGACAAGTGTGCTATAATGCATTTAAAGACCTTAGAAAGAGAGGCAGATATATGAAACGATTAATTGCGATCCTTTTGGTTTTGGCGATGATGTGGTGTATTGGCGGCTGCGACAGTGGCGGTGGCAGCACCTACATTCCCGGTTTTTCTAATTCCGGCGGTGGCAATGGGCCTACCCAACCCACCGAGCAGGATAACACAGAGGTGGACAGCGATGAGTCCTGGTCCATTTATTGGTATCTCTGCGGCAGTGACCTTGAGACCAATTTCGGCTGCGCCACAACGGATCTTTCCGAGATGGAGCAGGTAGACCTGCCCTCAAATGTGAACATCATCATTCAGACCGGCGGCGCTAAGGAGTGGCAGAATGATGTGATTTCTTCCGATAGGATTCAGCGCTGGATCTACAACAGTGATGGCCTGGAGCTGCTGGAGGAGCATTCTGCAGACAATATGGGCGACCCCGAGACTCTGACAGATTTCCTCAGTTTTGCCCACGAGAACTACCCCGCCAAGCGTGAGGGCGTAATTTTCTGGAACCACGGCGGCGGCACTACCGGCGGCGTTGCTTTTGATGAGAATTACTATTATGATTCCTTGTCTCTGACTGAGATCAGCGAGTCCTTTGGTGAAGTTTGGGGCGACGAGAAGATCGAGCTGGTAGGCTTTGATGCCTGTCTGATGGCTACTGTGGACGTGGCGGCTGTTCTGGAACCCTATGCCAATTACATGGTGGGATCCCAGGAGCTGGAACCCGGCGCAGGTTGGGACTATGCCGGTTGGATTTCTGCCTTGGCAGAGGATCCCGGAATGGACGGTGCCGACCTGGGTATCGCGATCTGCAATACATATTTCGACTTCTATGAGGAAGAGGACTGTGAGGATCAGGTGACCCAGTCCGTAATCAATCTGCAAAAGGTTGGGCCTCTGCTGGAAGCATATGAGGCATTCGGTCAGGAAGCCCTGACGGAAATGACTGAGAATCCTGAATTCTTTGCCCAAATCGGTCGTGAGGCCCGTGATAGTGAAAACTACGGTGGCAACACCCCTGAAAGCGGCTACGGAAATATGATGGACCTGGGTCACTTCGCCCGTAAGACTGCATGGCTCCTGCCCAGCGCGCAGGATGTGCTGGATGCGCTGGAGGATTGCGTGGTCTACAATGTTGCAGGCACCTACCGGCCTGAGGCAACCGGCCTGAGCTGCTATTATTCCTATAGCGGCAATGTGGTGGATTTCCTGGGTTACATCAACCAGGGTACCGGCACCTCCTTTAAGTATTTGTATGCCTACGGTCTGGCACAGCAGTATCTGTCTATGTTTGGCGACTACCTGGGTCAGCTGGGTATCGGCGCACTGCCTGAGAAGGAGACTGTCTACACGATGGGCTGGGATGACCATCCCATCTACATCAATGATGACGGCTGCGCGGTGCTGGATCTGGGAGAAGACGCATTCTCCGTATTGACGGATATCAACTTCCAGTTCTTTATGTTCGAGGACGATCAGTTGGTTTGCCTGGGCGTAGATGATGAGATGTACTTCGACTGGGAGAACGGCGTGTTCTGGGATGGCTTTATGGGTAAATGGGGTGCGCTGGACGGCCATATTGTCTTTATGGAACTGACTCAAAGCGCCGACGACTACAACCTGTATGCGGTCCCCATTCTGATCGACGGTGAGGAATACATCTTGCAGGCTGCTTATGATTTTGAAGAGAGCCAATGGGAGATTCTGGGCGCGATGCTGGCTACCGATGAATCCGGTATGGGCGGCAAGCAGCTGCGTCCTCTGGAAAAGGGCGATGAGATCACTACTTTGTGGCAGTTCTATGACGAAGGCGACGAAGAGTGGTACTGGGAAGAGGTGGAAACCTTTACCATTGACGAAGACCCTCAGTTTAGCATGGAGCGCCTGGACGAAGGTGTTTACTCCCTGTTCTATCAGATGTATGACGGCAGTGGCAATATTGCCTATTCCCAGCCGGCATATTTCGAGATCGTTGACGACACTATCTACACCTCTGACGAATATCCTGACTAATGCAGCAATTAAGTCCCCTATCCGAAAGGATGGGGGACTTTTTATGAGAAAAAGTTGTAGCGCCCTTGCTTTTACCGGGGTGTTGCGTTATAATTGAAGGAAAAAGTGCCAAAAAATAACATTTTACTGTTAGCGATAGGAGGAGTTTTATTATGTATGATATTTCTGTTCCTGTAATGGTAACTGCTCCTACCTTCAACCGGGAAGCAGTGCTGAAAGATTTGAAACTGGTAGGCGCAAAGCGTGTTTTGCTGGCAATTCCTTTTTCTTCCCACGATGAATCCGTGATGGAGGGTTATTATAACACTTTAGCTTCTGCCATTGCTTATTTTAAGGAAAATGGTTTTGAGACCGGTGTCTGGTTCTGGACCTTCCGGTTCGAGACCAAGGACGCCCACTACACCGTGATGGTGAACTCCCAGGGCGAAAAGTGCCACACCAGTACTGCAAAGTATTGTCCTCTGGATGAAGGCTATCTGACCTTTATGGAGAACCATGTCAAGCGCCTGGCTGGGCTGGGCACGGACCTGATTCTGTTTGACGATGATTTTGCCTTCGGCTTTACCTCTATGCACGCACCTGCCTGCTACTGTGATCTCCACAGAGCCAGGATGGCAGAGATCCTGGGTCATGAAGTACCCCCTGCCGAAGAGCTTTATAAGCTGATGTACAGCGGCAAGAAGAACACTCTGCGCAGCGCTTTTTTGAAGGCCTGTGGCGACAGCCTGATCAATATGTCCAAGCGGATGCGTGCTGCTGTGGATACGGTGGATCCCACTGTCCGGATGGGTCAGTGCGGTTGCATCACCACTTTTGATGCTGACGGCGTGGATTCCTTCACCATCAGCAAGATCCTGGCAGGCAACACCAAGCCCTACCTGCGCCTGATTGGCGCGCCCTATTGGGAGGAGGTTCGTCTCCATGGCAACCGCCTGGTGGATGTGATCGGGCTGGAGCGGATGGCAAGAGCCTGGTATGATGGCGACGATATTGAGATCGTCTCCGAGGGTGATACCTACCCCCGTCCCCGTCATGCCGTTCCTGCCTCCCACCTGGAGCTGTTCGATGCAGCCCTCCGGGCAGACGGCTCCTTCAGCGGTATTATGAAGTACCTGGTGGACTACAATTCCAGCGCCGATTACGAGCGCGGCTATATCAACGCCCACCTGAAGAACACCCCCGACTACGAAAAGGTAGAGCAGGTCTTTGGCAACCTGGAGAATTCCGGCGTCCGCATCTACGAGACCATGCGTAAGATCGAAGATGCAGATTTCAGCTGGGATGTTCTGGATAATGATCTGGTGCGCTACCAGTTCTTCTCCCGAGCAGTACGCTTTTTGGCACATAACTCCATTCCTGCCATCCATAAGGGCAGGGGATGTGCTGGTATTGCCTTCGGCGAGAATTCCCGCGTATTGCTCAGCGACCCCGAGGCATTTGCAAAGCCTATGATTTTGGATACTACTGCTGCCATCATTCTCCAGGAAAACGGCGTGGATGTGGGTCTTTTCTCTGTAGGCCGGCGGTTTATTCCCGGTGCAGAGGAGTACCTGGATTATAACGAGTTTGTGGGTTCCGTTTATGGCAGCACCAAGACTCCCTATGCCAGCGAGATTACCGTCAGCGATAAGGCAAAAGTCCGCAGCCTCTGGCACCGTGGTTCTGAGAAGCTGGTGGCATCCTATACATATGAAAATGCTGCCGGTCAGAAGTTCCTGGTTTATGGTATGGACGCTTTTGCATGCGCAAATGAGATCTATCGCAATTATGCGCGGCAGCGTCAGATCTTTGATTTTCTGGAAGAAAACGGCGCTGCAGCACCGGTGCGTTGCCCGGGTCACCCCGATCTTTATGTGCTGTGTAAGGAAGATGCCAACACCCTGGCAGTAGGCCTGTATAACTGTTTTGCCGATGAGATCGATGACCTGACCGCAAAAATTCCTGCCGGTTACACCGGCGCAGAATTTTTCCGTGCCCAGGGCGAACTGACAGACGGACAGTTGAAGATCCGCCACCTGCCGGCATACAACTGGTGTTTTGTGAAACTGACGAAGTGAGGGTACGACAATGAGGTGCTATATAAAAGATTATCCCCGTCCCCAGTTTGTCCGCAATAACTGGGAAAACATGAACGGACAGTGGGATTTTGCCTTTGATGATCATAATGTTGGCGAGAAGGAAGGCTGGTATCGCGGCTTTACTGCCCAGGCTAAGATCACCGTTCCCTATGCCTACGAATGTCCTGCCAGCGGGATCGGCGATGTAAATAAGCACGAGAATGTGTGGTATTCCCGTACCATCACTGCAGATAGCTCCAAGCTGACTGAGAACTGCTATATGCTCCATTTTGAGGGCTGCGATTATGTGACAAAAGTATGGGTCAATGGCCAGTATGTGGGCAGCCACCAGGGCGGCTATGCAAGGTTTTCTTTCGACCTGACCAACGTGCTGAAAGACGGCGAAAACCTGCTGGTAGTCAAGGTGGAGGATTCCTACGATATGCAGCAGATCCGTGGCAAGCAGCGCTGGATGGATGAGCCTTATCTGTGTTTCTATTTCCCCACTACCGGCATCTGGAAGACGGTTTGGAGCGAGTATGCTCCCAACGTCCGTCTGGATTATGTGAAGATGACGCCTAATTTGGACGAAGCCTCTTTGGATGTGGAGTACACCCTGCACATCCCCACCGATGTCTGCAAGCACGATATCTCCATCGAAGCTGAGGTTTGGATGGGTGATGAATTCATCAACCGGGTTTGCGTAGCGCCTACCGCAGGTCCTGCCAAGGCTCGCATCAACCTCTGCGTGAATGATACCCGCGCTTACGGATCTTCGGTAAAACTCTGGCGTCCCGGTCAGCCTTATCTCTATGATATTACTTTTACTGTCCGCCGGAAGGATCGCGTTACCGATCAAATCGGCTCCTACTTTGCAATGCGGGAGATCCGCATCAGCGGCAATGAGGTGCAGCTCAACGGCCGCGCCCTCTACCAGCGCCTGATTCTGGATCAGGGTTATTGGAAGGACACCCACCTGACACCTCCCAGCGAAGAGGCCCTCATCGAGGATATCGATAAGATCCTGGCAATGGGCTATAACGGCCTGCGTAAGCACCAGAAAACTGAGGATGAACGCTTCCTCTATTGGTGCGATGTTAAGGGCGTTTTGGTGTGGTGCGAAGCACCCTCCACCTATCAGTTCTCCGATACTGCCGTCAGCAATTTTGCAAAGGAGTGGATGGAGATCGTTAAGCAGAACTACAACCATCCCAGCATTATCACCTGGACCCCCTTTAATGAGTCCTGGGGCATCATACAGATTCGCACTGCCCGTCGGGAACAGCATTTCACCGAGGGCATCTACCACCTCACAAAGAGCTTCGACCCCTATCGTCCCGTGATCGTCAATGACGGCTGGGAGCATACTGTTTCCGACATTCTCACCCTCCACGACTATGAGCCGGATGGCGAGAAGCTGTGGGAAAACTATATGGCTAACAAGGATGACCTTCTGGCAGGCAACACCTCTTTCTGCGGCCTTAAGAAAGCCTTTGCCGATGGATATAGCTATCGCGGTCAGCCTGTTATGATCAGCGAGTACGGCGGCATTGCCTTCACCGGTGATGATTCCGGCTGGGGCTATGGCGATAAGGTCTGCGATAAGGAGGCTTTCCTGGAGCGATTTGCTCTGGTCACCGATGCCGTCGGCCAGATCCCCTATATGTGCGGCTACTGCTACACCCAGGTTACCGATGTCCAGCAGGAGGTCAACGGGCTGATGGATATAGAGCGCAATTTCAAGATCGAGCCGGAGAAGATCCGTGAGGTCAATGTAAGACAAAAGCGCGGCGTATTCTAAATAAGAAAACGGACTGTGGAAGAATTCCACAGTCCGTGTTTTTTATCTCTGCCGGATGGCGACCAGAAGTTTTTTGTATGCCGGGAGCTTCAGTACAATCGACAGCACCAGGTAAACGATGATGCCGGTGGGAATCTGCACAAGCAGAGTCAAGAAACTGGAAAGGGGTAGCAATGTCAGGCTGTGAGTTGCGATCAGCATAATCACCGCGGCTGCAAAAGAGGGCAGCAGATCCCGCATTTGCTCAAAATAGGAGTAACCGATGAGTTTTTTGTTGGGAGCGGCGTTGATAGCGCAGCTGATCAGGGTGGTAAACACGCCGGTCATTGCAATGGCAATGGGGGACTCAAAGCACATCACCGCGATCGTCAATGCGACAATGCCGATGGATTTTTTAAGGATCTCCAGCTTCAGGAAAACATCACTGCGACCCATCGCATTGATGGCCTGAAGGTTGCACATATGCACCGGGGTAAAGGCCAGGGTAAAGCAATAGATCTGCAGGTAGGGAACGCAGGGTAGCCACTTTTCTGTCAGAAGTACATCCACCATGGGGGCGGCAACTGCTGCCAGACCAGCCATCAGGGGGAAGAGGATGTAGCCACTGATAGAAATGGAATTGCGGGTCAATTCCTTGAGCTTCTTGGAATCATCCTGCTCTGCGGACATAGCCGGCAGAATAACACTTTGCACTGTGCCGGTGACAGCGGTGATAATGAACTGGGGGAAATTCTTGCCTCGGTTATAGTAACCCAGGGTGCCGGAGTCGTATTTTTTACCAATGATGATGCTGCGAAGATCCTGATACAGAGTGTCGATCAGGCTGGAAACCAGCAGCTTCCAACCAAAACGGAACAGCACCTTTACTCGCTGGAGGTTGCAGATCAGACGAATCTTCCAGTTGACGGTAAAGCGCATTACCAGACAAGCAATTAGAATATTGAGAAGATATTGAACCACCAAAGCCCAAAGGCCGTAGCCTGCGTAGGCCATTGCGATACCGACGCTGCCGGAGATCACAATGCCCGCGATGTTGCTGAAGAACACCTTGCGGAAATTCAGCTCACGGCTGACTTTTGCCAGCTGAATGGAGTTCAGCGCGCCGGGGGACAGCACCAGAGCCAGCACACACAGAGGGGTCACCAGGGTGGGCATATTGTAGAAGGCACCGATCAGGGGTGCGCAGAGGAAGATGATGCCGTAGATCACCGTTGCAATCACCAGGCTGACCCAGAACACAGAGGAGTAATCCTCTTCCGTTACATCTTTGTTTTGTACCAGTGCGGTATTAAAGCCGTTTTGGATAAATACATTGGCCAGGGTGGTGAAGATGATCATCAGGGAAAGTACACCGTAATGCTCAGGGGACAAAATGCGCGCCAGAATGATCTGCAGCACAAATTGGACGCCCTGAACGCCAAAGCGTTCAAACAGCTTCCAACCCAAAGCGCCGGCAATACTGTTTTTCGGTTGTTGCATAGTGATTCCTTTCCCGGATCAAACGTGAAGGGTCTTATGCAGGATCCGGCAGTTCACATCTCTCTTTGCAAGCAGGTATTTTGCCCGCAGGAGATGGGGGATGTTTTTCATATATGTCTTTGCTTCGTTGCGGCTAATATGGCCGGTACGGCGAGCATGACGGATACAGCGCAAATAGAGAAATTCTGCGTACTTCAGCGCTTCATCATGACCAATTCGTTGGGCGTACTCCATAAAAATACGGTTGTATGCCTCGTTTTTGGAGAAGGAATAAGAGTAATTAGCGCTGAAGGAGGAGCCGCCCTTCACAATATGTCGGTAGGCGCTCATAGATTCTTGCATACAGTAAATCTTGCCGTGGCACAGGATGCTGAAATAGAGCTTGCGGTCACCGATAGTGGCAGGCTGTTCCATAAGCCAGGTGGAGAAATTCGTGTCCAGAAGGTAATTGCGATACAGTAAAGTAGCAAACTGCCCAGGGAGAATATCGCTGGCAAAGTGACGGAATGTGTACTCCGTGTCGTTGCATTGAGGATAGGTCTCACCGTTAGGCAGGGAGTCCTCTCCGACCACAGTACAATGATGGGCAACGGCAAAATACTCCGGGTGTTCTTCCAGAAAAGAGACCTGCTTTTCCAGTTTCAGAGGGTCGGTCCAAAAATCATCGCCTTCCAGGCAGAGGATATACTTGCCTTTGCAGCGCTGTTTCAGGTCGCCGTGATTGCTGGGAGTTTTTCCGTACATATTCTGTTCGCGGTAGAGAATATGAAACACGCCGGGGTGTTTTTCTTCCCATTCCTTCAGAACCTGACGGGTGTTGTCTGTGGAGCAGTCCTCACCAACATAGACCTCATAAGAATACTGGGTTTGCTGCATCAGAATGCTATCCAGTGCGCGAACGATATATTTCTCGTGGTTAAAGGTGGGGACATAGATGCTTACAATAGGTGTATTCATAGAAAACTCCTTTGGAAATCAGAAACGACGCAGAGAGTAAGGAGGTTCGGGCTCTTCGTCAGGACAACCATTTTTGTCCAATGCCTGGGATGCGAACAACAGACCCACAATGGTCCAGAAAGAACCGGTATATGCAGCGGCATAGTTTAGCATCAGGAACATGGGAAGAACAAAGAGCATCAATTTGTTAAATGTAAAAATACCTTTTTTGCCCACTTTGCGGAGAGCTTCTGCGATAAGGTAAGCAACAAAACCCAGGAAGGCGACCAGGCCGACCAAGCCGTGATCCATAGTAATACGCAGAAGACCGACATCCAGCGTTCTTGCACGGGTCCAGTAGCCGAAGGCGGGGTAGTAGTATCGGATTTTGCCGCGGCCAAATGCATTATAGCCATAGCCAAAGGCACCGCGTCCCTGCTGGAGCATATAGTCCAGCGCAGTCCATTCGATGGTGCGGGAATGAACAGCAGAGTGCTGATTCGGACCAAAGGACGGAGGTTCCGGATTTATAATTTCATCCAGAGGTTCGGTAGATTCGTCCGTAGGATCCTCCGAGGGATCGGAGGGGTCGGAAGTATCGGAGGGATCGGTGGAATCAGAGGGATCCGTCTCGCCATCATCGGTTTCCTCGGTGGATTCTGTGGGGATAACGGTTTCATCTTCCGCTATCGTGGGTTCTGGCAACTCAATGTTCACCAGTCTCAGCGCAGTGTTGAGGCAGGAATAACCGGTGTGCTTAATAGCGTTGCCAAAGTTGGCGTTGAGGAATGTCAAAGAAAGACACATCACAACGGTCACAACCAGACTGACCCAGGATCTTTTCAGCAACTTCAGAGGACGGGTGCAGAACAGAACGCCTACCGTTGCTGCAAAAACCAACCAGGAGCTTCTGGAGAAAGTACAGATCAGCGCAGTCAATAGTGTGCCCAGAATCAAGCTGTATCGCTGCTTTCCGGTGCGCTCCAAACGGTAGTAGGTCAGCAACGATACCAAAGACAGGTGACAACCGAAAGCAATGGCGTTAGAGGTACCAAAAGCACGCACCATACCCATACGGCCGGGAAGGGCCTGGGAAGTACGGGGAACGGCCAGCTTCAGAACAGAGGTGAGGTCATGTCCAAAGATGGTCTGCACGATGCCGATAACGGCCAAAGCAAAAGTGGCCAGAATCAGAGTGTCCAGACAGTGGTTTAATTCCTGCCGGTCCTTGACCAGGTCGCGGATCATAGTTGCCAGCAGGATTTTTTCAAAGACAAGAATGAAAAGGCCTTTGATCTCATTGGTAACGCCGTAGCGGAAATTGAAGAAGGAGACCACCAGCAGAATACCGCCGTAAACCAAAAGCGCAATGGGAAGCGGCCAGGATTTTCGCTCTTTTTTAAACCATTGGTACAGCCAGAAGCCAAACAGAATAAGAAGCACGATCCGGGTGCCGGTGAGCAGGGGTAGACTGGAAGAAAGACTGATGGCAAAGTGGTCGGGGAAAATACCCACAAAACCGCAGGCCAGATACAGATACCATTTCTTTTTGCTCAATGCAAAATAGAACATAGGGGCAAACACTACCAAAAGCAATGCCCATTTCACAATGTTATGCATAGCTGCGCTCCTTTCTGTTGGAATCAGAGTTGTTTTTTGTTAAGGGAAGGTGCCAACGCAGGGGGAACAGCCTCTGTACGGCCGTAAAATTTGGCTGTTGGCAGATTCGATGCGCAATCTGCCCGCTATTTAACAGATTGGCTTGCATCATAACAGCTCCTCCGTTTGCTTAGTGGTGTTCCCGCGGAATGCCGAGAACGGTATATAACCGGTCCAGATCTTCTTGAGTGGTGAGTTTAAAGTTCATCTCATCACCGGGGATCACACGGACTTTCAGTCCGTATTTGAAGGCAAGCTCACTACAACCGTGGAACTTATCCAGATCCTCCGGTGTAGCCTTGCGATTTACTTCCAAATAAGTTCCTAACTTAAAGGTTTCAGGGGTCTGACCGCAACACAACGCGGAGCGGTCAAACAGCCCGGTAACAAATTGACCGTCTGCACAACCGTAGATGGTGTCTTTTGCGGTAATGGCAGCCAATGCACCGTCGTGCTCTTTAGTGGCCTCAATACCGGCGCTGATCAGCGCGGGGGCAACCATAGGACGGGCAGCATCGTGGATTGCCACGATATCATCGGGACCGGATTGCTGTGCTTCGCAGGCCAACAAGCCGCTGAGCACAGATTGCTGACGGGTAACACCGGGGGCGGCAAAGCCGCTGAATTTGGCGATGCCGTACTGGCGGCACCAGTTTTCAATTTGGCAATGCCAGGCCTGATCGGCAACTACAATGATCCGATCAATATCCTGACAACTTTGGAATTGCTCCAGCGTGTAGACCAAAACCGGTTTGCCGTTGACTTCCACATATTGCTTGGGTAGATTTTCGATGCCCATTCTGGTACCCATACCACCGGCCAAAATCATACCGAAATTCATAGGTGTTTGCTCCTTTCAGCGATTTCTGAATAAAATCGCCAATTTGGCGGTAACCGCCATATTTTTGCCATTATACTTCGGCTTTCGGGAAAGAGACAGCCTCAATGCCTTCCACTGGGAGTCCCGGTAGTGGGCGACCTGCTGAAGAAAAGCGTTCTTGTCATTGTCCTGCAAATCGGGGAAGCACGCCAGAAGACTTCTTGACTGATCGGCGATGGAAACCTTTCTGGGGGTGCGGATGGTCTTGATGCGATCCTTCAGCGCGTCCATTTTGTTCCACTTGCTGCCGACTACGTTGTTTCCATGCTGGCGATAGTCGATATAGGCTTCCGGGTCAAAGTGCACGATACCGTCGTGCATAGTACAGACAACGGACACAAAGGCATCGTGCATGATCATATGCTCGGGAACAGGTGCGTTTTGGACCAACTGTGCCAAAGGAGCATTGATGCAAATGGTGCAGCCGAGAATACCGCCGTTGCAAACCAGAGAGTAGAAATCGGTATGCGGGGTTCTCTTGTATACATTCCGACCCAGGTAGGACAATTCACCGTCCACCAGTCGGGCGTTAGCAAAATAAAGGGCAGGCTTCTCATTATGGCTGATGTCCATAAGGGTACGGACAGCGGTCATAACTTTGTTGTCATGCCAGACATCGTCCTGGTCGGCAAATGCGTAGAAATCATAGCCGGGGCAATGCCGCAGAAGATCCCAAAAGCTGTGAGCAGGCTTCAGGTTTTCGCCGGCGTACCATTGCAGCGCGCCGCGGTTCTGATATTCCTGGAGGATTTGCAGAGTGCTGTCGGTAGAACCGTCATCCCGCACCCAAAGATCCAGGGGGAAATCACATTTTTGGGCTAAAATAGAGTCAATTTGCTCTTTGATGTATTTTTCTCCGTTATAGGTAGACATCAAAACAGCAATTCTCATAGGAAAACACCTCGTCTTTAGCCGAGAATCTCGGTGTAGTAAGTTTGTGCAAGGGCAGCCTGCTCGGGAGTGAATTTGTAAGTGAGCTTGTGGAAGCTGGTTTGCGCCCGAACACCATCCCAAATCTGGCTGTCATAGGGCTCGAAGAGCCGTAAAAGCAAAATGTGAGGGATGGAATTGGAAAGGGGGACTACCTTGCTCCAAACCTGAGGATAGGCCTCGATGGCCATAGTAAAGAAATCGTGGAAGAAAAAGTAATCTACCGTGTAATTATGGGTGCGCCAGTATTCGTGGAGAAGAGCACGGACCAGACCGATAATGGGATTGCCGGCGTAAGCGGTCATCAGCCAGTTGGAGATATTGCGGCAGTGACCGTCCAAACCGGGCTTGAGGGTCTGGAACAGGAAGAGTTCAGAGTCCAGAATATAGGGCTGGAAAGGTGCATCACTGCAGAAAACTGTGCTGTCCACCCAAGTGCCGCCGTACTGATACAGCAGCTCAATGCGAAGCAGGTCAGCATAGTGTGCTTTGGAGATAATACCCTTTTGGTACTTCTCTGTAATATAGTCGGGGAAGGTAACATAGTCTTGGAAATTATCTTCCGAGAGAACTACAATGGAACGGTCAGTAATGTGCCGGCGTACAGAAGCGTGACATTTCTGCACCACATCAGGTGCCTGATCCATACCCTGGAACCAGCAGGTCCAAATGGTAGGATTGTGCTTTTGCACACATTCTTGCGCAGGATGTTCCTGGACATATTGCGTAATAAATTTGCGGTATTTCCGCTTTAGTCTTTTATAGACCCGGTTATCCACTGCAAGGCGGACAATTTCCAGATCTTTCTTACTAAATCCGTTCATTGCAGTCTGCATCAAGGCATAGCCCAGAACACGGGAGCGGCTGTATTGGCGCAGAACGGCCTTGCCGCCGACCTTGTTGAACAACTTGATAAAATTACCCACAATAGTCTCCAATCGTTTTGTGTTACAGGCTGATATCTCCGCCTTCGGCACGAACGAGATCGTGAACCTGGCTGTTACGGTCATCCTTTACGGGGGTCATATAGTTCTCACCGTAAATAGAGGTCAGCAATTCGTGGTAATGGGTGGTAATGGAAGCGGTTGCGTCCTCAAAGGGAACGCGTTGGTATGTGACCAGCCACTGTGCCGGTACCAGGACGACTCGACCCTTATACTGGTCATTGCTGCGCACATACATGGTCTTGTTACCCAGGTACATCTTTTTGGAAACAAACTCATGCAGACGGCTTTTGAAGCGGGGGGTCAGAAGCTTACCCAGGTAGTAGCACATCTTGAAGGCAATCTGCTTTCCTTTACCATACTTGTCAAGCTCACTGAGCTTAATGGTGTTTTTATCCCGATTCATAACGTCCAGGACGGTCAGAGAGAACTGCTTGAGCTTCTGACTGAAAGGCTTCTGGCTGATGTAGTCGCAAATGAAAATGTCGACCCAGAAATCGTTGTTGCCGACTCTCCGGAATTGCTTTTTGATGTTGCCCACTACATGGAAGGTGTCATTGCCCTCCAGTGCGGAAAGGAGCTTATCGTACTGGGCGCGGGTCATGGTGATATCCACGTCATCATCCCAGGGGATGAAACCTTTTTCCCGAACAGCGCCCAGGAGGGTGCCGCTTTGGAGAGAATAGTCAATTTCGTGCTCCTGACAGAATGCGTCAAAAGCAATCAGCAACTCCAGCAAATGTTTGTGGATCAGTTCAATATCCATAGAAGCCTCCTATATGGGCCAAGCTTATTTTAAGAAAAGATTTTCATACTCTTTGCAGATAAACTGCCAGCTATAGGCATCACGGATCCGCTGCTTTGCTCTGTTGCCCATATCAGCAATATATTCAGCAGACAGTTCATCTGCCCGTTCAATCAGCTTTGCCAGATCGCCGTCATCCTTGGACCAATACAGTGCGGCATCCTCGGCAACCTCCCGGTTAAAGCCGACACCCAGCAGCAGATTCAGATCGGTGCAGCCCAGAGCCTCCAGCAGACTGGGATTGGTACCGCCGACTTCGTGACCGTGGAAATAGGCGAAAGCATTTTCCCGGATCTTCATCAGCAATTCCTGATCATATACGGTGCCAACAAAACGGATGCGGGGGTCACTGCGGTAATGGAGCTTCTTCTCCAGTTCATCCAGGAATTTGTCGTTGGCGTTGGTGATGATGGCAAAGACCCGCTGGCTCTTGCTCTTCATAAATTCCCGGATCATGGTTTCATAATTGTTTTCCGGAACAAATCTGCCAACTACCAGATAATAGCCCTTGGCGGTCAGGCCTTTTTCGGCGTACCAGGCAAGGAGCTTTTCGTCGTCATCAGCCAGAGAGCTCTTGCGGGTCTCTGCGCCGTAGGCGATGAAGGTGGTGTTGGGGTGGTAGGATGCGTAGGTCTCCTGAATGTATTTTTCAATGTTCTTGCTGTCGCAAACCAGCAGATCTGCCCGCTTGGTCATCATCTGCTCGGAGATCTTCCAGTACTTGCGGACAGGTGCCGGCCATTTGGCGCGCATCCACTCGTGGCCGTCAGGGTTGACATACACTACGCCGCCCAGCTTGTGGATTTTGCGGACAAAGCGGGCCATAAAAGGTCCAATGCGGCAGGCAAGAATATAAACGATGGGCTTGTCAATGCGATTGGCCTCGATATACTTGCAGCAAGCAGACAATGCGGCAACATCATAGTAGATCGCCTGAGCAGGGCCGATATTGGGCACTTTGATGTGGAAGCATCTTGCGTTGTGATACTCCTCCTCAAAGGCCTTGGTATCCTTGCAGGCAACATGGTACTTCAGCTCCGGATGGGCCTGATGATACTCAGTAAGCTTGTCTACAAAGGTCTCGTATCCGCCGTATGCGCCGGGGATGCCCTTAGAACCGATGATAAATACATTGCGCATAATGAATCTCCTAATCTATATCAGAAATGGAAAGTATCGTTCAGACCGGACCACTTCTGGTCTTTGTCGGAAAGCTTCAGGGGCGTGCCGTCGGCCAGGGTGTAGCCCTGAGCGCTGGCGGAACCGGCATAGGTGCCGATGATTTCCGGCCACTCGATGTTGATGGCAGGATCATTCCAAGCAAGGCCGCCCTCATCACCGGGGTGATAGAAGTCGGTGCATTTATAGCAGAATTCTGCTTCATCGGAAAGGACCAAAAATCCGTGGGCAAAGCCTTCGGGAATATAGAACTGTTTTTTGTTTTCAGCGCTGAGCACCACGCCGTACCACTTACCGAAAGTGGGGGAGTTCTTCCGCAGATCCACCGCTACATCAAATACGCGACCACGGATTACCCGGACCAGCTTGCCCTGGGGGTGTTCCTTCTGAAAGTGCAGACCACGCAGCACGCCCTTAACGGACATACTCTGATTATCCTGCACAAAATTCATATCCAGACCTGCTGCCTGCATATCCCGCTGGTTGTAAGTCTCCATGAAATAACCGCGCTCATCACCAAAGACTGCAGGCTCAATCAGGCACAGTCCGTCAATGGGAGTATTTGTGATTTTAATTTGACCCATAGCTGTCACTCAAATCCTTTCAGTGTGTATCTGTGTGTATAATTAGGCACTATAAATTATTATTCTACATTATAAAACATATTATCACATTTTCTTTACAGTGTCAATGATATCGGCCATTTTCCCCGGGGTGCAGAAAAGCGGGGGATGCCATAAAAGGCATCCCCCGCAAGGGCTTGTTATCTGTCGTTTAGAATTCGATCTGAGAAATGATTTCCTTGAGCTTATTTGCGCTGTTTTGAAGCTTTGCGATTTCCTCATCGGTAAGAGGATTGAGGATCTTGCCGCGGACGCCCTGGCGGTCAACCAGGTGCAGCACGGACAGACACACATCATCCACACCGTACTCGCCGTGCATCATGGTGGAGACGGACAGAGCGGTACCTGCACCTGCAAAAATACACTTGCAGATGTGACAAACGGACATAGCTACCGCATAGAAGGTAGCACCCTTGTTTTTGATAATGATACCACCGGACTTCTTAACGAATTCCTCCACCTCTTCGTAATCCTGATTCCAGTCAATGCGCTCCTTATCGGGAGAGCTTTCCTTGTAGGAGTCGATGTGGTTATTGGCAATATGTGCCAGGGACCAGGGGACAAAGGAGCTGTCGCCATGCTCACCGTAGACATGTGCGTGGACATTCTTTGCGCTTATGTAGAAGCGTCTTGCCAGCTCAGACTGCAGACGGCTGGTATCCAGGATGGTGCCGGAACCGATGATCTGACGCTCGGGAATGCCGGAGATCTTGGTGAACACATAGGTCATAATGTCCACGGGGTTGGACACAATGACATACACGGCATTGGGTGCGTGGACAGCTACTTCCTTCGCGATGCCCTTCATAATGTTCACATTGACCTGGGCAAGGTCCAGACGGCTCATGCCGGCTTTTCTGGGCAGACCGCAGGTAATGACAACAATGTCAGAATTCGCGATTGCACTATATTCACCGCTGCGCACGATGGCAGGGGAATGGAAAGGGGCACCCTGGTAAATATCCAGAGCTTCACCCTCGGCTTTGGTTTTGTTGATGTCGACCAGAACGATCTCGGTGGCTACACCCTGGATCATCAGATCGTTGGCGATGGTGGCACCGACGCTGCCGGCACCGATGACGCTGATTTTGCTCATCTTGCTAACTCCTTCTTGCATATTAGTAATGTTGCACAGTTTTAATCTGTCTTTTTGTATCGATATTACTATACCAAAAGAGGAAAACCGTGTCAATACCTAATGCACGAAAATGCTTAGGAAAATCAAAATATTTTCCGATTCAGAGTGCCGTAAGGATCCTGCCGCAACCGATGACCTCATCGCCGCCATACAGCACCACTGCCTGACCGGGTGTGATGGCTCTTTGCGAGTCCCGGAACACCACCTTGCAGGATCCGTCCTCTAATGGATAGACTGTGGCGGGCTGGGGGGTGTGGCGATAGCGAATCTTGGCTTGCACCTCCATAGGTGCCGTCAGGGTGGGGAAGGGAATCCAGTTCCAGTCGTCTGCTACCAGAGTGTCCCGGAACAGAGCACTGTCGGGTCCAACGGTTACGGTGTTTTGCGCCATATCCTTGTGGCATACATAGACCGGTTCGCCCAGGGCAATGCCCAAACCTTTTCGTTGACCGATTGTGTAGGCGACGGCGCCGTTGTGCATTCCTACCACATTGCCACCCAGATCGCAGAATGTGCCTTCAGGGTAGGTTTTTTGTGTATATTCTTTGAGGAAACGCACATAGTTGCCGTCCGGGATAAAGCAGATGTCCTGGCTGTCTTTGCGGCGGGCGTTGATAAAGCCTTGCTCCTGGGCGATTTCCCGGATCTCATCTTTTGTATATGCACCCAGGGGGAGATGTGTGCGGCTGAGCTGCTCCTGATTCAAGCAAGCCAGAAAATAGCTCTGGTCTTTTTGGGAGTCGGCGGCCTTAAATAAACGGTAGCGACCGGTTGCGTCATCTTTGCGGATGATGGCGTAATGGCCTGTTGCAACACCGTCACAGCCCGTTTCCAGTGCATGATCCAGCATAACGCGGAACTTCAGGTGTCGGTTGCATTCAACGCAGGGATTGGGGGTGAGGCCGTTCTCGTAGGCCCGGACAAAAGCATCCACCACCCGGCAGCGAAAAGCTTCATCTGCCTCCAGAACGCAGAAGGGGATCCCTAATTTATCTGCCACAGCCCGGGCGTCGGTGGTGTCCTGGGGAGGAACGCCGGGCAATCCTCGGCAAAGAGTCATTGTTGCGCCAATGCAGTCAAAACCCTTTTGCAGCATCAGGTGTGCAGCAACACTGCTGTCCACGCCGCCGCTCATGCCGATCAATACCTTTTTGTGGCCCATAGTTCCGCCTCCTTATCTGAATTATTGTAATTATTTTATCATAAAAAATAAAAAATGCAACGAAATGCTTGTGAAAATAGGTGGCAGAAAAACTTTTATGTAAACCGAACGAAATAAGAAGGGGACAAAACATGACAAATAATGCCAAAACAGGAAGAATGGAGAACATTTTACAACAAAAATTAGTTACAACGGTGTAATAAATGTAAAAAAAGGGTTGCATTTGCTGTTGGTGTCTGCTATAATATGATGGAACTAATAGCGAAAGGGGAAATTTAGGTGAAGAAACGTATTACCGGGCTTTTGCTGGCGGTAGCGCTGGTCTTCAGTGTGGTGGCAAGCATCGCACCAATCCAGGCGCAGGCCGCAACCGAATTTAAGACCAGTGATGACTGCATCACCGTTTTGAAAGCGGAGGAAGGTTTCAGCAGAAAGCCTTATTGGGATTATGCGCAGTATACTGTCGGCTATGGCACCCGCTGCCCCGACGATAAATACAATTACTATATGGAGCACGGCATTACCGAGGAAGAAGCTGAGGTTCTGCTGAGAAACCATCTGACCAAGATCGAGCACACCATTACCACAAAGATCATTGAAAAGCACGGCCTGACTCTGAATCAGAATCAGTTTGATGCACTGGTGATGTTCTCCTACAACTGTGGTACCGGATGGACTTCCGAATCCGGCGGCACATTCTACAACGCCATTGTTTCCGGCGCAACCGGCAACGATTTGATCCGCGCTTTTGCACTGTGGTGCAGCGCAGGTGGTGAGATCAAGACTTTCCTGCTGCGGCGTCGTCTCTGCGAAGCCAATATGTACTTAAATGGTGTTTATTCCCAGACCCCACCTGATAATTACGATTACGTATTGTACGATGCCAATGGCGGCTCTACCAGCCCCAGAAGCCAGGGCTACGACTCCAATCTGACCGCCGCACCTTATCCTGTGCCTACTTATTCCGGCTACACTTTTGCCGGCTGGTACACCGCAAGAGATGGCGGTACTAAGGTGACTGTGCTGAACGCCAGCACTGCAGGCAAAACCCTGTATGCTCATTGGGTAGATGCCAACGGCAAAGCTCCTGAAAAGGAAGAAATTGAGCCTGTTACCGTGAAGGTGACCGGAAGCGATGTGAATATTCGCAGTGGCCCCGGCACCAATTATGTGACTGTGGGCACCGCTCAGAAAAACGACCAGCTGGTGATCACCGAGACTATGCAGGCCACCGGCTATCTGTGGGGCAAGTTCGACCGGGGTTGGATTGCACTGCAGTACACCAATTATGATCAGGTAAAGAATCAGGGAACGACTCCCGAGCAGAAGCCTGAGGAGACTCCCGAGCAGAAGCCCGAAACCACACCTGAGCAGAAGCCCGATCCGGCACCTGAGAAGATAATGGGCACCGTCAATGTGCAGGAATGGCTCCGCGTTCGCAGCGGCCCTGGCACCAATTATGCGTTTGTGAAGTACCTCTACCCCAAGGATCGTGTTGAGATCCTGGAGAAGAAGACGGTTGGCGCAACTGTCTGGGGTAAGATCAGCGATGGCTGGATCAGCCTGGATTATGTGATCCTGGACAAGCCCAGCACCGGCAATAACACCGGCAGCAATAACAACAATAATAATGGCACTACCACTACTCCTGCTACCACCTGGACCGGCAAGATCGTTAATTGCACCGAGCTGCGTATCCGCAGCGGCGCAGGTCTGAGCTACTCCATCGTTGGTTACCTGGCTGCAGGCACTTCCGTGACCATCACCGAGCGTAAGACTGTCAGCGGAATGGAGTGGGGCAAGATCAGCAAGGGCTGGATCAGCCTGGACTATGTAAAGCTGGATTCCACTACTTCCGGCAACGCCGGCAACACTGGTAACAGCGGCAATACCGGTAACACCAACTCCACGACCGTTACCGGCGTTGTGAAGGTTAACGATTGGCTCCGCGTCCGCAGCGGCCCCGGCACCACCTACAGTGTGGCCGGTTACCTCAAGCCCAATGAAAAAGTGACCATCACCGAGCGTAAGACTGTCAGCGGAATGGAGTGGGGCAAGATCAGCTCCGGCTGGATCAGCATGGACTATGTGAAGCTGGATTCCACTTCTTCCAATAATAATAGTGGCAACACCACTACCACCCCCGCACCTACCCCCACCGCACAGACCAAGACCATCACTGCTGATTGTCTCTGCGTCCGCAGCGGTGCCGGCACCAATTACAGCGTAGTTGCCTATGTCTACTACGGTGCAAAGGTTACAGTTACTGAGACCAAGACTGCCGGCGGCAGAACTTGGGGCAAGATCAGCAAGGGCTGGATTGCTATGGACTACACCAAATAATTATTAGGGCGACCTCGGAAGGGGTCGCCCCGACTTTTGGAGAGAATCATGAAGATTTTGTTTTTGGATTTAGATGGCACGCTCCTCAATGATGACAAGGAGATCACCCAGGGTAACAGGGCAGCTTTGCAAAAAGCGATTGAAATGGGGCATCGGGTGGTGATCACCACCGGCCGTCCGCTGCCCAGCGCAAAAATTCAGAATGAACACCTGGGCCTAACCGGCCAGGGCTGCTATATTATCGCATACAATGGTGGCGTGATCTACGATTGCGGGGCCGGAAAGCCCATCTACGAGAATTACCTTCCTGCTGATGTAGCCCTTCGGGCAGTGCGGGTGTGCAATTCCATCAATGTCCATGCCCAGACCTATGATGACACACACATTCTGGTGGAGCCGAATCACAATCCCATCGCCGTGGAAAAGTACAGCCATTTTTCCGGCCTGCCTTATCGTCAGGTGGATACTTTTGAGGGCAATATCGGTGAGAGTGTACCCAAGGTGCTGGTGATTTCCTACGGTGACCGCCCTGCCCTTGAAAAGGCATCGGAACTGCTTCGTGAGGCTTTGGCAGGGGAGGCGGATTGCTTCTTTTCCAGCAAAAGCTTTATGGAGGTGGTGGCACCGGGACTCAATAAGGGCTCTGCTATTATCCGTTTGTGCGGCCTGTTGGGGGTTCCCGTTGCAGATAGCATCGCTTGCGGCGACCAGGAGAACGACATTCTGATGTTAAAGACTGCCGGTCTGGGAGTGGCAATGGCCAATGCCATTGATGCTGCAAAAGCCGCTGCAGACTACATTACCGTCAACGATAATAACCACGATGCCATCGCTGAAGTGGTGGGAAAATTCTTGCTCAACGCATAATGTAACGGGTCGAGGCTGTAGGCTTCGACCTGTTATTTCTTAGCGTTGACACATGTTTTTATGCATGATATAATCAACGCAACCCGTTTGGGAACAAAGGGAAAGGAATGAATATTGATTATGGAATACCAAAATGGATACTATGCACCGAATACTTATCCCCCTGTGAATCCGGCTCCGGAAGTAAAGCCTCTGAAGGGCAACCTGATTAAGCTTATCAGCGACAGCCGCACCAGAGTGCGTGCCATCGTAGCTGCAGTGCTGATGGTGGCTTGCCTTGCAGTGATCGTGCTGGGTTGGAGCACTGCAATGAACCAGTATTTTATGGACATACCCGTAGTAGCCCTGGCAATGCAGGATCAGCCGCTTGTGCGAGGCGAGGAGTCTCAGATGTTCGCAGAATTGGCCATCGAATATCAGGAGACCATTGACTTTTATAGCGCGGATCTGCAGCGGGAGCTTACACCGGATGAGTATCGGACTGTGGTGGATTTCGCTCAGGTGCTGCGGGACTGCTCTGGCGGTATCTCCTTGAACGATATGAACAATATCTTCGATGGCTTCCAGGACCTGCAGGATATCGTTGCGCGCAAGGGCGTTGTGCTGCCTGAAGAGTACCAGTCCCTTGCCAACTATGGCAGTAATTCTGATCTGGTGACGGCGATCAACATTCTCGATGGCATTAACAATGTGTTGCTGGTTGGTATGCTGATTTGCCTGGTGATGGCGCTTTGCGGCGGTTTGTTCCGTCTGCGTGGTCTGGTGATCGCGGGCATGATTATTAACAGCATTTACAATGTTCTGTTTGCCGGCATCATTTGGATGGTGCTGGGATTGGCGTTCCATATTGCGCTGTTGGTGCTGCTTGGTCAGCTCAAGAAGCAGTGTAAGGCAACCCTGGTCTAAGAAAACTACATAAAAAGGCGGCAAGGGAATTTCCCTTGCCTCTTTTTTTATTCTTTTACATCTGCCACCCGGGTGTAAACGCCATTGAATGTGGAATATTCGTTGGTTTCATAAGCGGCGATCAGCAGATCGGTGGTGTCATCGAATGTGTGTACCACATAATCTACATTCAAATCACCGCCAAGAGAACTGTAGCGGCCGATTGCCAGAAATTCTGTGCCGTCACTGTACTTGGAGACCACCAGATTGTAGAAGAAATCCGAATCTTCATACTGGAAGGTTTGTTCTTCGTCATGGTATCCGATGACCTTGTTGGCGATATAGCCATTATGGATCACAATATGCAGATTGGCACCCATACCGTTGTCGGCAATGTAATGACCGTTCAGATTGCCGATCTTTGCCTCGATGGCCTCGATGGTGGCCTGGGCGTTGAGAATGTTGGGTACCTCCAGTAAATGCTTGTAGGCGTAGCCGATGCCGCCACCTTCGTATGCCTTCATGGCATCGCAGTAGATGTTGTAGGCCTGGGCATCTTCATACGCCAGGACCTCAGGATTTTTGGTGGTCAGCTGCCAGGCTTCCTGATACTGGCCGGTGGTGGCGTAGTTCACAAGTTCCGCGTAAAGGTCTTCCACACTCTCCGGTTCGGTGATCTGGGGGAGGGTAGAGGGTCCGTCAGAGCCGCAGGCTGCAATGCTGAGGCACAGCATTCCTGCTAAAAGTAGTGCGATCAGTTTCTTCATGTGATTTCTCCGTTTTTTGTGGTTTAGAAGGGGTGGTAGTGACAGCGCTATAGTTAGAAATAACGGAAGTACAGGTTGTGGCAGGTGCTATCGTTATCAGCGACCCAGTACACATAGCCGTAGCTGTAATAGAAGTAGCCGGTACCGTTGGTGTAGCGATACTCATAGACAGAGTCTGTCAGACCGGAACCTGTGACAGCTTGATAATCGTAGACATAGTGAACGCCGTTGGAATAACGCAGAACACCCTTTGAGTCATCCCACATCGCGGTGAATTCCCATACCGAGGAGCTGGATGCACTGTTGCCCCACTGAATCTTGATCTTTACGGTGTCCTCGTCGACCAAAGTGGTGGTCATCATACATCTCTGGCTGTATTCATCACCCCAATGGCCGCTTCGGCAAATCTTGCCCTTGGCTTCGATCCGCAAGTAGGCAGCTTCGTATTCTTCTGCCTTTGCAGCACTGTCTTTATAGCCCTCCAGGGCAATCAGCGCTTCGTAACCCTCTTTGGTGTTACCGTCTTCCAACATCTTCAGAGCAATCTGATATCTGCATTCCAGAATCTGAGCAGCAGCGTTGCTGTGACCCTCCAGAGCTTCCAGGATCGATAGTGCATCGGTGTAGTTTCCTTCTGTCATCAGAGCCAGGGCGTTTTGATACTTGCATTCGGTGACCTGCGCTGCGCTGTCTTTGTAAGCGCCCAGGGTGGTCAGGATAGTCATGGCATCGGCATACTTGCCTTCTTCCATCAGAGCCATTGCCTGGAGGTAATTGCATTCGCTGATCTGAGCAGGGCAGTCGCTGTAATTGCCAAGGGCAGTGAACGCATCTTTAGCCTCCTGGAGCTTGCCCTCTTCCATCAGGAGCAGGGCTGCTTGGTAATCACATTCATTGATCTTCTCAACGCAGTCCTTATAACCCTCCAGAGATACAAACATCTGGCGTGCTTTCTGGAGCTCACCTTCCTCCAGCCAGAGGGTTGCTTGTCTGTACTGACATTCGGTCACCTTATCGGCACTATCCCGATAATTGTCAAGATCGTCAAAAATATCCCAGGCCTCCTGGTAGTTTTCATTTTCCATCAGGGAGACGGCTTTGTTGTACCGGATGATGGGAATGCCCAGGGCAATAAAGAGGACGATCAGCAGGGTGCCAACTGCACCGATGGCAATAAGCAAAATCGCCTTCTTGTTGGCGGAAGACTTTTTAGGAGCGTCCGCCGCAGGCGCCTGCGTTGCTTCTGCGTCTAAGGGATTCTGAGGAGTAGCCTCTGGGTCTAAGGAGTTTTGGGTGATCGCTTCGGCTTCCGGGGAGCTCTGAGCAATCACTTCTGCCTGAGGGTCTAATGTGGTTTGTTCCATAATGCCACCTCTTTCTATATCGATGAAGTAAGTATACCAACACAAAATCCTCTCGTCAAGGCATAAAATTATATCCGCCCAGATCAGGAAAAGACACCCTTGACCCCAAAAGTAAAAGCGGCCATCCAGCTGGCGGCGGCAACTGTCCACCGGAGTGCTGCATTTAGCGCATTTGAGTCCCTTCTGTATCTCTATAATATTAAAAGTGTTATCCCAGTTGGGATAACCCTTTTAATGGCTAAAATGGGCTTAAATAATACAATGAACCCCTCTTACGTGAGTTTGAACCCTTTTTTACGCATTTGAACCCCCATATTTGAATGTAATATAGCGGCCTGGATTTTCAGACCGTCGTTGTTTTACAGTTCCATCACCCAAAAACCATGCATATTAGGGTAGATGTTCAAATTTAGGTGATTTAGAGTGTTGACAACGAATGATAACAGGTGTATAATTGCATAAAATCACAGGAAGGAGAACTGACAATGTTCCGTTATTGCTTCAATGCAGTCGATAACAAGTCCGGTAACCCTATGCAGTGGCATGGTGTCGGGCTTACATTGTCATACTCTTTTTTAGGATAATCATAATGGATATATCATAAAGAAAGATGCAGTGCAAGCTCTAACCCCAAGTAGAGTTCGCACTGCTTTTATTTTTTAAGGAGGAAGGAAAATGGAAACATTACAAGCACTCACGCAGTATTACGGGAGCTACGACGAAGATAACCGCCTTTGCTCCCGTCGTGGCATGGTAGAATACCTAACCACCATGCGGTACATCGAAAAGTATCTTCGTCCCGGTATGCAGATCCTGGAAATTGGCGCAGCTACAGGAAGATACAGCCACCATCTTGCACAACAGGGTTATCAGGTTGATGCCGTAGAGTTGGTCGAGCACAACATTGAGATTTTCAAACAGAACACAAAACCCGGAGAGAATATCACAATTACACAAGGGAACGCAAAGGATCTGCGCGGCTTTCATGATGACACCTATGATATTACTTTGCTGTTGGGTCCTATGTATCATCTGTTCACAGAAGAAGAGAAGTTACAAGCTCTGTCGGAGGCAATTCGCGTTACAAAGAGGGGCGGCATAGTTTTTAGCGCATATTGCATGGGTGATGCTTCTGTTCTCATGTACGGCTTTATCCGTGGAGAGATTCATAACATCATAGAAAAATGTATGCTGGACCCCGTAACCTTTGAGACCTTCTCCAGACCCTGGGATTTATTTGAACTGCATCGCAAGGAGGATATCGATGCATTACGCAGTCATTTCAATGTAACACAACTACATTTTCTTGCTACCGATGGATATGCAAATCATATGAGAAAGACGCTTGATGAGATGGATGAAGAAACATTCCAGTTGTTCCTGTGTTACCACTTTGCCACTTGTGAGAGGGTTGACCTAGTTGGCTACTCCAACCACACTCTAGATATTTTCAGAAAGGACTGATATGCAATGTTGACCCATAAAGGAACCCAAACTATTGAAACTTCCAGACTCATTCTGCGAAGAGCCGTCCGAGAGGATGCAGAGCCGATGTTCCGCAACTGGGCTTCGGATCCGGAAGTCACCAAATATCTGACCTGGCCGGCTCACGAAAGTGTCGCGGTTACACAGCAGGTCTTGGAGGGCTGGGTGTCTGAATACGGACGTAGCGATTACTACCACTGGATGATCGTTTTAAAAGAAACCGGTGAACCCATTGGATCTCTGCTTGCCAGTATTGTCGGGTTAGCGCAATCTGCGCATATCGGCTACTGTATTGGAAAAAAGTGGTGGCATCAAGGGATTGTAGCGGAAGCTTTACGGTCAGTTATGGAATATCTGTTTTGCACGATTGGTTTTCACCGCATTGAATCCAGGCATGACCCTAACAACCCCGATTCCGGCAGAGTTATGCGCAAATGCGGCATGAAATACGAAGGTACTGCACATGCTTCCGATCGAAATAATCAAGGCATTTGTGATGCCGACTACTACGCAATCTTGTGTGACGATTGGAGCAAACCCAAACATTTTATGGAAGGCTATGACGCAGAAAGCGATACTGCTCTTGTGCAGGAAATCTATCGCCGTAAAAGTGAAAATGACCGATTGAATAAGTCTCAGGCGGCTAGAGTAGAATTCTTAACGACTGTTCGATATATCGAAAAGTATTTGACTCCCGGTGCGAAGATCCTTGATGTGGGTGCCGGTGCCGGTGAGTACAGTTTTAACTTTGCCCGCAAGGGATATTCTGTATCCGCATTGGAACTTGCAGATGCAAATATTGCAGCTTTCCGGGCAAAGATGACAGATCATGATTCAGTTGACCTTGTTCAAGGCAATGCTCTGGATCTGAGCAGGTATGACAGTGAATCCTTCGATGTTGTCCTTCTCTTTGGCCCGCTGTATCATCTGCACGAGGAAGCGGACAAACTGCGGTGCATTGAAGAAGCTAAACGGGTGTGCAAGAAAGACGGAAAGATGTTCTTTGCATTTATTTCCAATGACATGGTAATTCTAACCATGCAGCAGCTCCACTCGGACTATCTTATTTCCGGTGACTACAACAAAGAAACTTTCCGCCTGGATGATTTTCCCTTTGTATTCCATACTCCGGATCGTTGCAGAGAGCTTCTTTCCAAAGGCGGAATTCAGATCTGCCATGAGATCGCATCCGATGGTGCCAGCGAACTACTGCAGGATCTCGTCAATAGTCTGGACGAGGCTTCCTATCAGCAGTATCTGCGTTATCATTTCTACATCTGTGAGAAGCCTGAATTCCTGGGTATGAGTAACCATTTGCTTTTTATCGGTTCAAAGGAATAGATGAAAGCATATAAACAATTATGCAAAGATGGGCTTTGAAACGGTTGAAGCAGATCACCGTCAGAGCTTGTGAGAGGACGAGAAAGTCCTTAAGGTACAAACCTAACAGCAGGTTGTACATAATTGCGATAGCAAAGAGAATAATTCTTGATTTTCTAAGCTTCATTTCAAATTTCCTTAATGTAAGAAATCCTTGAAACAATGAAGTGGTGGTACAGGGGGGACTCTGTACGACCACAAACAAAGACTTAAGTTATATCATTTAAGAAAATAACAAACCCGAACGTTTCACCGATTGGTAAAAGGTTCGGGTTTGAATGTTTTGGCAAAAGACTCACTCATTGATACAATGAACACCCCCTGAAGGCTGTTTGAACACCCCCTAGAGGCCATTTGAACACCCCCCTGACCGAAAAAGTGAACACCCCCCCTCAAAGAAAACTGCGCCCCAAAACGGGACGCAGTTGTTTACTAGCAATGCTATTGTTCTTTACGCCCATTGCAATGTTGAGAATCACATAGCAAGCGTATCGTCTTTGATTGTTTCAGCGAGGTTCATATTGCAAATCTTTCTGCCGCCGAGGTAGTAGGCCAGTGCGACAAAGCCGATGACTGCAACAAAGAGCGCGATTGCAGGAACGAGCGGCAGGCGCTTAGCAATGAAGTCAGCAGCGGTAATTCCACCGGCATCCAGCATCAGTGCCATCAAGGGGATGTTTACCACGATTGTCAACAGAATAGGCCGGAGCGCAACGATAGCTGCTTCCCAAGCCAGGATCTTTGCAGCGCCCTTCGGTGTAAGACCCACAGCAAAATATCGTGCAAATTCACGCTTGCGCTGATGGACCTGGCCCAAGGTGGACGCAAAGATATTGGCAAGACCAATACAAGTCAGAATACCGGCGAACAGATAAACAATCATCCGCAAGCCTTGCTGAATCTGCATCTCGTCTGCAAGTTCTTGTACACGGCCTTCGAAGGCATAGTCGGGGTATGCTACCAACAAGGCTTGGAGCCGTTCCTCAACCACATCGTTTTTGCTCTCGTCTGTCATCTTAACGGTGTAGATGGTTTCCTCGGCGGTCAAATTAAAGTCAAGAGTAGCATAATAGCTTTCGGACATAACCAGGGTCAGCGCATACTGAGTCATTTCTTCTCTCAGAATAGGCATAGCATTGGCAAATGCGGCAACAGAAATATCCGCTCCGTTTACATTCAAAGTGATCTCTTTGCCGCTATTCAGAAATGGCACATACTGCCGATCTGTTCTCTCGGAATTGACGCTATCCCAAATGATGTTGACTGCGACCACATTGGCATCACTGCCATCACCACGGTATGCTGCAAAGCTGGCATCGTCTAGAATGATGATCGGTACTTTTGCGTTGTAAGCACCTGCCTCGTTGGCAGTGAAACTGCTGTTGAGATTTTCCAAGCCCAGCCGCTGAACATCGTCGCTCAGGTAATCAGCCGGGATCTGTGTGCTGGTGTTTACAATCCTATGGACAATGCACCCGGTTACATCTTCAGTGTTTCTAATGTCGCTCAGCAAATCCTCGCTGTAGGTGTCACCCTCGACGGTTACAAGGAAATCCCAGTTGTTTTTGTAACCGTCAAAGTAGGTTCTTTGCGTACTAAGGCCGGACACGCCAAGCATGTTCAAAATCGAAATACAAGCAAAGACAGCCAGCAGAATGGACATTGTACCAATTCTCATAGCCTTGCGTCTTGCGAACAAGGACTTCCGGGCCAATTCACCATATACGCCAAAAATGGCGGAGGTAATGCGATAGCGGCGCACTCTTTTAATGATCGGCTCGTTGCCGTAATGGATAGCTTCCAACGGAGTCATACGGCTGTGTTTTCTTGCGGGAATCCACGCAGATACCGCGGCAGTCAGCATAGAAAAACCTAGGGAGCCAACGAATACCAAGGAAG
>JAZRZW010000164.1:0-1799 GCA_045601585.1 Faecousia sp.
ATTATGAAGGGTGCCACCTCGTCACGGTCATCGATGATCTCGATGGACTGACCGGCGACCTTAAACTTCAGCAGGTTCTCCACCTGGGGGAAGAACAGGTCCTTTGCGCTGCGGACGGTGTTGAGCCGCTCCGTCAGCTCCATGCCGGTCTGGTAGGGCAGGAATCTTGCCTGACCCTTGCCGTCCTCGGCAGGGATGTACAGCTTTTCCTTGGCGCTGATTCTATCCAGCAGAGTGTAAATATCAGAAATCTTTACAGTTTTCATGCCTTGCCACCCCTTTCGTAAACGATGGAGGGTTCGCAGTCATCCTTTGTGAAATTCATCAGAGGAGGACGGGTATCCATATCACTGCCGGCCTGATATTCACCGTACAGCTCGTTGATGTCCCGGATGAACTTCCGGTTCAGCAGGTGCAGAGGAATGTTCTGGGGACAGACGCGGGAGCACTCGCCACAGTCGGTGCAGCGGGCAGCCACATGGAATGCACGGATGATATGGAAGTTGTTTTCTTCAAAGTCGCTGGCAGCAGCCTTCTGGGCGATGCCGGACTTATCGTTGTCAAACACGCACTTCTCGCAGGAGCAAGCGGGGCAGACATTACGGCAGGCGTTGCAGCGGATGCAGCGGGAAAGCTCGTTTCTCCAGAAAGCAAAACGCTCTTCAGGAGTCATAGCCTCCAACTTTTCCACCATATCGAAACGACCGGAATCGGGATTGTCCTGGCCGTTTTCGCCCAGCATTTCGTCAAACACAACGACCTTCTTGCTCTTGCAGTGGACGCAGCGCTCTAAGAGAGCATCTGCCTTTGCCATGGTCTTGTCGCCGTAAAGAGTGGTGAGTTTCAGAGTGTCGCCCTCAGCTTCCACAGCGGTAACGCCCTTAATGCCCTTCTCACGGATCTCATCCATGGAACACATACCGTCGCAGGAAATGCCCACAACATATACACGGTCTCTCCAGATCCGATGCTCCTTGAGGAGCTGCTGGAAGGAGTAGGAGTCACAGGGTTTCAGGAATACGGCGATCTTGCCGTCCTTGCGGGACTCTGCGATCAGGTACTTGGAGAGGTTTGCAGCGGAGAACACGCTGTAAACGAAATCCTTTTCGATCTCCTCACGGCTCTTGAAGATACCGGGGGTCAGATCATAGAAGAATTCGCCGGCTTTCCAGCCCAGCACACGATCTACGGTGCCGTTTTCCAGCAATTCGATGGCTTTTGCCTTAATCATTTCGCGCATCGCAGATCCTCCAATCTCTTGTTCTTGCCGAGCTTAGTGACGGTGGCCACAAAGTCGTTCATAGTTGCGGCGAACTTTGCGCCTTCTGCTGCGGAGACCCACTCCACACGGGTGCGCTCCTTCTCGATGCCCATGTAGTCCAGCATAGAGAACAGCAGGGTCATACGGCGACGGGCGTAGTAGTTACCGGTGGTGTAGTGGCAGTCACCGGGGTGGCAGCCACACAGGATGACGCCGTCCGCACCTCTCTGGAAGGCCCGCAGAATGAACATGGGGTTCAGTCGGCAGGAGCAGGGAATGCGGATGATCTTAACATTGGCAGGATAGTTCAGTCGGTTGGTACCGGACAGGTCCGCACCTGCGTAGGAACACCAGTTGCAGCAGAACGCCACGATGGTGGGGGTAAAAGTCTCGTTTACTTGCATATTGCATCAACCTCCGCCATAATTTGACTGTTGGAGAAGCCCTGCAGGTCCATAGCACCGCTGGGACATGCCACGGTACAAGCGCCGCAGCCCTGGCAGACTGCCGGGTTGACAGATGCCACGCGGCGGATGAG
>JAZRZW010000165.1:0-43851 GCA_045601585.1 Faecousia sp.
CAGCTCACGAAAATTCAAAGGGCTGTAAAACAGGCCGAATAGGGGATTATCAAGGGGAAATTTCCCCTTGATAATCCCCTATTCGGCCTGTTTTACAGCCCTTTGAATTTTCGTGAGCTGAAAGACAACGAAAA
Organism: Faecousia sp.; assembly: GCA_045601585.1. Taxonomy (GTDB): domain Bacteria; phylum Bacillota; class Clostridia; order Oscillospirales; family Oscillospiraceae; genus Faecousia. Next base: position 135 of record JAZRZW010000165.1, read on the forward strand.
TTAACGAAACGTGCCGCCGTTTCATCACGGGACCAGCGCCGAAAACGCTGGCTTTTTGTTCCCGAAATCCATTTCGGGAACATGGCCCGCAGACTGCCCCAAAATTAACATTCGTTAGTGGCCTGCCGCCGCAAAACGTAAATATACGTCTTATAACGTACATTTACCACGGAATTTACTACCTTTGCAGGTGAGTAACTAATTCATCAAACCTATGACTACACAAAATTTCGTCTCGATAGACTTCGAGACCATGACCGTTAGGCGTACAAGCGCCTGCGCCGTCGGCTTGGCCGTTGTCCTGGATGGTGTCATCCACAGGAAATTCTATTCGCTCATCAGGCCTATTCCTGACGATGAGCCGCGCACTAACACTTTTGTCCATGGCATCACGCCCGAAATGGTGCAGTATGCGCCTACCTTTGACGTGATTTTCCCCACGCTGAGGGACCTCATGCACGGGCTGACCATAGTCTGCCACAACCGCAATACGGATATCAATATTCTGCGCGACTGCATGGCCTACTTCGGTCTGCAGGGAATCGACATCGAGGACAATATCTGTACCTATGAGCTGACAGGGCTCCCTCTGGAGGCCTGCTGCGCCCAGTATGGCATCAACATGGGCAACCATCATGACGCACTGGACGATGCTGTGGCCTGCGCCAAGGTGATGCTGGCCCTCGATGGTAAGATTGTCTCATCGATAGGCGCCGGTAGCCTGCGCACGATCATGGCCAACAAGGGGGAAAGGAAGTATGAACGCGCCACGCTCGACCCGCTGGCCGATGACCAGGTGGATGACCAGTCCACCCCGTTCTTCCATGCCTCAGTCGTGATTACTGGAACCTTCGAGGCCTATCCGAACCGTAACGAGCTGGGCAAGCGTCTCCAGTCCCTGGGTGCCGACATCAACACATCTATATCCAGCAAGACAACGGTGGTCGTGATGGGCAACGGTGCCGGGCCCAGCAAGGTCAAGAAAATCGAGGATCTGAGAGCCAAAGGCCACGATATCCGTATCATTTACGAGCCGGAACTGGTGCAGATCCTGGGAGATTGACGGAAAATCTCGCGGAAAACGCGCGGAAAATTCGCGGAAAATTGAGGAAATTTCGGGAAAATTTCCCCTGATTTTATGTTTTACAGCATGTTTTGACATTTTTCCGTCAAAACATGTTGTACATTTACGATATGCATTGTAAATTTGCAGCGCTTGTAACAACGATGTCAGTCATCGCCGCCAGAGCGTCGGTTATACGCTCGAACCGCTTCGGGCTATTTTTATGCCCGGACATATAGCCGAAAGGCCGCCTTTCCGAACAATAGTTGACGCTCTCCGGAGATGACACAGTTGTTACAAGCACGGAACAGGTGGCCGTTTCTTTTAAATCACCTATAGCTTGTAACAACTGTGTATGGAAACAACAATTCAAATCCAACACCGGAGAGTGCGCTATGAAGCGCTGGCCACAGCAGCGGTCCAGATGCTGCTGAAGTTTTTAACATCACAATCGATCAACACGCTGCTGGCGTTGTGCGCCTTTATCAGCCTCATGTGCTGGCTCATCAGCGATGGTCATGCCGGAGATCCTGCCACTTGGTGCATCGCCTGGGTGCTCCACTTCGCGCTCATCAGCGCCATCGACATCAAGAAAGGAGGTGTGAAGTGATGAACACCGGCAACAATCAACAACACGACTGGACAAGCCCTGCAGCCGTGCGCAACCAACGCACAGAGGCTGAATATTCCCGCGCCCGCAAGGCCTTGATGGTCCAAAAAGACAAGGAACTACACGAGGTCGATGAGCGCTACCGTATCCTGAAGAACGCCTACCAGCTGGAGCGCACCAGCATCAAAGAACAATTCTCCCTGCAGCGTCTCAACCTCAAGACTCAGATCGAGCGCCTGAAGGACAAGCGTGCCGACCTGCGCCACGCCTTGAAGCTCGACGCCCCGACCGAGGGAATGGGCGACCTTGACGACTTCACCACCCGCATCAGCAACCTGGAAGCGCAGCGCATCGGCCTCTCTCGACAGGAGATCATGAAGCTCGCCGATGCCGAAGGCCGATTCAATGACCGCGCCCAGCTCACGGCCGACGACCGCAAGGCCATCTGCGCCCGCTACAACAAACTCATGGAGGATCTGCGCGACAAGTACATCAAGCAGGTGGATGACAACCGTGCTGCAGCCCGCCAAGAACGTGAGAACCAGGAAGGAGGTGCTGAGATATGAAGTTCAAGTTTTATGTGAACCTCAAGGAGATTCACGAGATGGAAGGCTCCCGAGAAGACGCCCTGCAGTATGGGGATGCTACGGCTACCAAGCATGGCGACATCAACGTGTGCATGTTTGTGCCCGGCAAGCAGGGCCTGACCATCACAGGCGAATGGCAATACCTGGGCACCTTCCATGGCCACGGTGAGTTTACTACTGACGATGGCCGAGCATGTACCATCAAGCAGAACATGACCGGCATGGTGCAGAACGAAATCCAGCCCGAGAAGAAGCGCTGCGCCTGCTGCGACTGCTACAAGCCTCTGCGCATGTTCAACGCCAAGGGCTCCGGCTATCAATCCTACTGCCGCCTCTGCCAGCTGAAGGTCGCCAGGGACAAGAAGAAAGGAGGTGACCAATGAAGCGCCAGTTTGTGACCGAGGTGGGTGTCTATGCCATCGCCTACAAGTCGAGGAAGTCCCAATCGCTCATCGCCCTCGCCAAGTTTTATGAACACACCCTCCTTTCAGATGATGAGGAACTGCCGTCAAAGACCTTGTATCAGACAATCAAAAAACTTTGCGCGGATCTGGATAAGGATTATCCGAGAACACAGCCGCTCCTGGTGAGGGAATATCGATCAAAATGCTATTCCGGCATGATGACAGAAATCTCAGTCAAACCAGCTCGCAAAGATGGTAGTTTTTCGGATAGCTACTGGGTCATGATAAAGCTGATCGACGTTAAAGCTGAATATGACCTCGCTCTAGAAAGGAAAGGAGGTGACCAATGAAGCGATTCCAGTTTAAAGTAGGATCCAACGTGATTCATGAAATGGACGGCGATTACCAAGATGCTCGCCGTGTCGGCAATGAGATGGCCGACCGAGTGGGCGATGTCCAGCTCCTGATCCTGCATAAGGATATCAACCCGCAATGGATTAGCATGGGCGTTTTCCATGGGAATATGAGTTATACCAATCGATGGGGCAAGCCGTGCCGTATCAGCGCGGACTACTCCACAGTGCACCGTCTCGATAAAAAAGATCAGAGCGATGGAACCGGCAAAGCTGAACTTGGATGACGTTTTTGTGGAATGGGTTCACATGAAGGAACTCTTTGTCAAGGAGGCTACATTAGCGGCCTATTGCTTGACCTACAGGAATCACTTGAGACCGGCATTCGGCAACGCGCGAGGAGCCATTGAGGAAAGCGAGGTGCAGGCATTTGTCCTGGAAAAGCTGCGTAGCGGATTGTCCCGTAAAACGGTTACGGACTTCACAATAGTCCTCAAACTGGTTTATAAGTATGCCGTGAAGCTCGGTGCCTTTGAGCCAAGGGACTGGGATATCAAATGGCCCACGCTCAACACGGATGAGGGACACCGGCTGCCTGTCATGGATGTGGAGGACCAACGCCGCTTGATGGCTTATCTGCGTGAAAACTTCTCCAGCCAGAACTTCGGACTGCTACTAGTGCTCTCGACGGGTATGCGCATCGGCGAAGTCAGTGCGCTCCAGTTCCAGGACTTTGACCTGGAGAATAAGTGTATTCACGTGCGCAAAACAGTTGAGCGTGTCTATAAGCCCGTCGATCCCGACAATCCATATGGCCGAATGAAAACACAGATTATTGTCGGCTCTCCGAAAACATTCACGAGTCGTCGAGACATCCCGTTGACAAAAGAATTATTGGAGTATGCCAAACATTTCCTGAAGCTGTTCCCCGGCCATTATTATGTAACCTCATGCTCTGACAAGCCCTGCGAGCCAAGGACGTACCGCAACCACCAGAAGCGAGTATTTGACCGCTTGGGCATTCCACCTATGAAGTTCCATGGCCTGCGTCACAGCTTCGCCACGCGCTGCATCGAGTCGGGGTGCGACTACAAGACAGTCAGCACGATACTCGGTCATACGAATATAAGCACGACATTGGATCTTTATGTACATCCATCGGATGAGAATAAACTTGACGCCATCAACAAGATGATGAAAAAGCAGAAGCTATGACAAACTGGTATCAAGTTCCTAATCATCCTAATTATTACGTAAACGACCAGTACCAGGTGAAGAGGGTGCTCCCAAATGGCGATGAGTCGTTAATCAGTGCGTTGAATCTTAGGATAAACGGTGAAAAATACCGGGTGCTACCCAAAAGGCTGTATCTTCTCGCCAGGGCTGGGATTGACCCTTTTTCTGCCAAAGGGAAAGGCTTTGATGTGGTGGAGATTGACGGTCAACTGAAATGGATAGAACACCGTGACCGCATGAAATTTCAGGCAGATCGGCAGTTGGCAAACAATACGGGGCGTTTCACCGCCCTTGACTGGGAGCTGCTAACCCGATGGAGCCAGGCAGGCTATCGAGCTGTGCAAGGCGATTCGGGCCCGCTGTTTGAAGTGCTCAACTCGATCCGGAGTGACCTTAACAAACTCCTGATCAGCTATCGCTGCCATAGTTCGCTATTGCGCAGTGAAATCATTTCTGAGGTGTTTACACAATACGCCGAAAGAGTTATACATGGCCGTGTTCGCAGTATCGGCATAGAAGTACTTGCGAAGATGTGCAAACAAATTTTCTTTAACATAAAAAAAAACTAGAATATGAAAGACAAGAAGCATCATTTCCTGCTGCTCAACGGCCGTAAAGTGGTCATTGACCAGGAATGCACATTCGAGGATATCCGGCGCATGGGCGACACCATGGCCACCAGCCAGAACCACCGCCTGCAGGTGCAGGCCTATAATGATGACATCAAGAAATGGGACTACCTGGGAACCTTCATGGGTAACCGCCAGTTCCTGAACTGGGATGGCGACCGTTGGACCATCAACAAGGATTATCGTGGCATGACCAGACTGACCGCCAGAAAGGAGGTGGCTGCAGTATGAACAAGGACGGACTGAAGGTAATGACCACCCGCTTTGAGGGACGTGGCCACATCAATGTGGCGATCTCCCGGTGCATCGATGTCAATGACATGAGCGTGCCAGTGGCTTGCAGCGTGAAGGTATATCCGCCGGAGGATAATGGCATGCGAATACCAGACGACGAGATCTGGCTTGACGACATCAGTGACCTCGAGGTGCTGTATGACGCCATCGGCGCTTACCTCGATATGATGACTGCAGAACAAAAGCGGAAAGGAGGTGACCATGTTACCGACTGATCAGGATGCTTACGGGCCGCTGGTGGCCGTGCTGAGTGCTTACCTCATGCAGTTTGAGCCGGTGGAGGAAGCAGGCGAAGGTGTCATGCTCAAGACGACAGAGCAGATCGAGAGCGAGATCCAGGATATGATCGAGCCTCTCGAGGGCCAGGTGGCCAAGCTCATGCTCGATGCCGGCTTCAAGGTCATATACGCGCCTGGCGGCCGCCATGGATGGGCGATGCGTTACAGGCGATAGTATCTAAAGAGACAACATTTTTTTGATGACAGAGGGCCTTGCGTCGTGAGACGCGGGGCCCTTCCCTGTTTGGGGGACCATCCCGAACCCCCGGGCCCCCATCTTCAAGAGTATAATAGCGTGCACCTGTACATGCGTACCAAATCGGGCACCGGCAGAGGGGGAGCGGGGGAGACCGCCGCCCGCACGCACCGCCGTATGACGAATAGGAGATTGTTGGCGGATTACCATAATAACCCAAACCTGGGCAAAATTGCCCAAACTCGGCAATATATTCTTCAATTTCTTTTTTTTATTTTTATACAATTATAAGTAAGAAAAAAAAGTACAAAAGTACGGAGGTGGGCAAAGTTGCCGAAAATCAGCAACTTAAGGCCGTACTTTTTTGGACTTTTCAAGAGTGCGGTGTTGTACGTACAGTACAGGAGTACGGCGACCGACAAGAGTGCGGAAATAGTGCGGAGGTTAACGCACTGATGCACAACGAAATAAGCGGTTAAAATCGGGCGTTCCGTACTTTTGTACAACTTTTTTCTAAAGTTTCAGACCGCCCGTACACGTAAACTAAAATGAAAAGTGACTTATATTTTTTGTTTGAGTGGTTGCCCTAAAATGGTAAGAAATTAGTACCTTTGTGCTATGTAACTCAAATCATTAGGTCAATGAACATCTACCTCACACTTCCGAAATACCTTACCGAGTGGGTCCTGCATGACTGGGCTGACGCTCAGGGCGTGGTGCGCTTTCCCAGGGGCAGCGCTGAGAACGATGTGCTGGAGATGATGCTTGACAAGCTGGGCGAGGATGAGAAACCGGCGATGCCTCAGGAGGGCCAGGTGGCCATCGCTGTGCCCGATTTCAAGAGCAAGCCTGCGCCCTACTGGTGTGTGCTCAGCCAGGACGCACAGGATATCCTGAAGCACGTGATCATGGTGCGCTTCCGTGTCCAGCTCTGGGATGATCTGTACCGGGTGGAGAAACTGTCGCTCCCCATCACTAACTCCATCTACGACTGGATGACACGCCATGGCATCGAGCACGAGGAGAAATCCTGGGAGGCCATCAGGCAGATGTTCTTTCGCCAGCGCAAAGCCTACCGGAAAGGCCATAAGCCGTCCAAACGCCAAATTTAACAGACTTTAATGCGGATTTCAAAACGCGAAACTAACAAAGTGTAACAAACCTCAACTAAGCGTACAAACCGTAACAAACCATAACTAAGACAGGATTATGCAACAAGACAACTACAACATGCCTGGTATCGTCGATGTGCGGTACCTCAACCCAGGAGATGTGCCGGCTCAGATCATGAGCTCTTTCATGGCTGGCATCCCAGTGTCGGTGTTCGTCGATGGCACGCAGATGCCATTGCACGGTGTAGGCTCATGCCAGGCCGTTGAGGAACACAGCAATAACGGCCATGTCGAGAAAGCCACCCTCACGTTCATGACGTGTGAGGACGTTCCGCCTGCAGGAATGCTGTGGATGGTGCAGCAAGCCAGCGGCGACTGGTTCCTGATCGGACGGCGGGAACCGCCATACCCGACCGTGAAGGTGCAGAACTCGACCGGTGAGCCTGGTGGTGATCGTGCCATCAAGACGGTGACAGTGGAGTTCCAGTGCTTCAAAGCGCTCATTCCGCTTGAGAAATAGGGCTTTTAGAGTCTTTTCCCCAGCCTGATATCATGGTTAATTTTGTGGAAAACCGTGATATTATGGCAAAGAGAAAATCATACCATCTGTATCTGAAGGGATATGTCGGAGGCTGGAACTTCGACAGCGACTATGTCGACTATATCCTTAATAAATACAAGGATGAGGAAGTGCATGTCCTCATCAACTCCCTGGGTGGTTCCGTGGCCACCGCCTTGAGCGTGAGCGCCGCCTTCTCCCGCCACGGGATCGTCCATGTCCACTACGAGGGCATGAACGCCAGCGCGGCCACCATCGCCTCGATGGGCGCCAAGAACATCACCATCGACCGCAATGCGATGTACCTGGTCCACAAGTGCAGCCAGTTCATGTTCGTGTGGGACCAGATGAACGCCGACAAGCTCGACGAGTTCATCCAGGAGTGCGAAAAGACCAAGAAAGATCTCAACAAGATAGACCTCACCATCGCCAAGGGCTATGCCGCGCGATGCAAGAAGGACCAGGCTGACCTGCTCGCTTTGATGAAGGAGGGCGGATGGCTCACTGCAGAGGAAGCCCTGGACTGGGGCTTCGTCAACGAGGTGACCGACCTGCCCGAGGATGAGAAGCCGGTAATGACGGCTGAAGTGAAGGAGTTCCTGGCGGCTGAAGGCATACCCGTGCCCGACGTTCCCACGGAAGAAGATGCCGACGAGCGTGGCCTTGTCTCCAGACTGAAGGAGTTCTTGAGGGGACTTTACCCTAACCACAGTGAAACAACAAACCAAGTATTAGGCAAAATGAAGAAGAAAGCATTTACCATTCTGGCCGCCATCCTTGCCCTCGCTACCTTTGAATGTGAGGAGGGCGGCTGCGCTGAGCTGACCTGTGACCAGCTGGATACGTTGGAAGACCACATCAATGACCTGAAGGGTAAGCTTGATGAGGCAAACAACACCGTGGCCAGCCGTGATCAGGAGATCAAGAAGCCCAAGGACGAGATTGCGTCCAAGGATGCCAAGATCGCCGAGCTGGGCAAGAAACCCGCCGCCGATACGAAGCAGGTGAACAATGAGGGTGGCGACGAGACCACCGATGACACTAACCCCGAGCTGAAGAGCTACTGCGATGAGATGGCAGAGGCTCAGAAGATGCTCGACAATCTCAAGAAGTAAGCTATGGCAAATCATCTTATCAATATCCTCCCCAGTGAGGAAGATTGGAAGCAGGCGGCAAAGAAGTGGCACAAAACGCTGCTGAAGATGCCGGTGCTCTCCATGAGCGACAGCATGAAGTTCCTGACCCCCATGCCCGGTTGCCGCACAAACCAGTATCTGGGCGGCGTTAGCACGGAGGCTCAGTTCTATCCCTACGCCCCGAACAAGCGTGGTGACGGCTCGACAGAAATCAAATTCCGTGAGCTGCCCATCCACTTCAACACGATGAACCAGGATTTCGAGCCTAACTCGATGGCCCAGACGTTGCTGGGTTTGAACGCACCTGTGCTCGGCCAGGGTCAGACCAGGAGCGAAATGGCCAAGCTCATCCTCTCGCAGGTGATGGCTATCGCAGGTGAAAACCTGGAGCTCGCTCTTGCCACTGCAGAGTATGATCCTGACGGAAATACCTCCATGGATATGTTCGATGGCTTCATCACCATCATCGAGGCCGAGATGGCAGCCCTAACTCCCGGCATCAGCGTCGCCAATAAGAACCTCGTTGAGATCAGCGATACCATCGATGAGACCAACGTGGTCGATCTGCTGAAGTATCTGGAGTTCAACCTGGATCCGCGCCTGCGTAAGCAGCAGCGCTTCCTCTACTGCGACCCGGCTCTGGTTGACCTCTACAACGAGGGCTATCAGATGACCCATCCTGCGCTGCCCTACAACACGCAGTACAACCAGCCCTACATCGAGGGAACCAACCGCCGCATGACCTTTGCTCCTCTGCCCGCCCTGGCCGGTAGCGAGTACATGATCATCACACCCAAGATGAACATGATTGTAGGCTTCGACAACATGAGCGACTTCGAAAAACTTGAGGTGCTGCGCATGGATGTTGATACCTTCACGCTGGCTGCCAAGATGTTCTTCGGTCTGCAGATCCGCACGCTGGACTACCGCTTCATGAAGGTGGTGAAGATGTCATCGGCTATCGAGCTGATGAGCGACTTCAATGCTCCTGAAACTCCCGGTAACGGCGGTTAATCGTATGTTGAACCTTTAATAGCATCAATAGTATGAGAGAATGTCCTGCACTGCAGAAGTCGCTCGACTGGTGCGATGGCGTACCTCAGTACCCCGGCATCCGTCGCCGCATTTACTGCTGCAATAAGAATCTGATCGCGAAATGGCCCACCTTGCCGCGTGACGCCCACGGTCGCCCCACATCGGCTAAATATGTGGGTGATTTCGAACTTGTGGCCGATGCCAAGTGGCAGTATATCGACATCAACCCCAACAAGTCGAAGCTCACGAGTGACCCCCAGGGTGAAGCTCCCAGCCAAACCCAGCTCAATAAGCTCGTGTTGCTGCACAACGGCGTCGATGATGAGGCTACCTTGGCAGTTGGTTACCTGAACAACAGCGATATGGTGTATATCGTTGAGGATATGGCTGGCAACTTCAGGGTTGTCGGAAATGACAAGTGGCCGACAACGACCACCTCGAGCCAAGACAATGGCCAGGGTACGTCGCCCGCTGGAACCACCATCAATGTGGAGGTGACCGACGAGCTTGCCGCTCCCTTCTATGAGGGCGTTGTCGAGACCGAGGACGGTGACGTCTATTCCTCAGTGGTCGCTGCATCGCAGACGCCACAGGTTCAGCCTGGTAACTAATTCAGACAGGGATGGAGAGTTTCGCCGATGGGCTCTTGACGGATGTGCCGGATTCTGCGGGACTCTCCGACCTTATAAGTGACCTCGAACCGCCGAAGCCTAAAGACCTGTTCGCTCCTGTGAAGCGGCAGGCCTGGGATAAGTCCAACGAAGCCCGCTGCGACTTCTCCTACAGGCTGAGGATCACGCGCCGCAGTGATGTCACCTTCATCTCCATCTGGCAGAAAACGGTCTATGGGCGCACCTTGACGGATATCAAGGGCGACCCTGCCATGGTGGAGTTCTGCGCCAAAAGCATCGTCCCGGTCATCCGTGATACCATAGGCGTCCATCTTGACAAGGGAGGTTGGTGCATCGTGACATCACCCAAGCGCAGACATAAGGCCAGGAACTTCGCATCGCTCATCAGTGAGCGCATCGCTGAGTGCCTGGCTATTCCTTTTTACGAGGATGTGGCCTTCTGCCACACCCGGCAAAGGGTTAATGCGGAGTTTGAGCTGAACATGCTGCCTGATGAACCTAACATCATTGTGTTTGACGACTTTGTGACGACAGGCCAGACTCTGGCGGCAATGAAAAGGCTGCTGACCCGGTATGACAAGAATCTAATGTTTTACACGTGTATAAACAACAAATTATGAAAATTGACGAAAAATTGAACCGCCGCATCCAAGCATGGCTTGAGACTCCGGCTGATGAACGTGACATCGATGAGGGCGCTACGCTGCTTTTGAAGCTGAACCGTAACCAGGTGCTTTACAGGAACGCCATCAGTTCCCCGAAGAAGTACGAGAAACTGGTGGAGCGTGAACTGAAGCGCCGCCTTAACTTCCGTGTGCAGCAAATCACCCACGAACAGGTGGAGGAAATGCGCTATCAGGTAAGGAAGATTGAAGCTGATCACTTCTCGCTTAAGGATAACAACCCCGCTGAGGGTTTCAAGGCCGGCAAGCGTGAGGACCACGACCAGCTGCCGGAGGAGATCCAGGCGGCCTATGCCGATAACCTGGGCATCATGCAGCGCATGCGCATGCTCCATGGCAAACTCGTCCTCCTGGAGGAGAAGGCAGAGAAGGACCAGACCATCTGCAAGGACTCCGACCGTTACCCGTTCCTGAAGGAGCTCATCGAGCTGGACAAGCAGTATCACGAGAACTGGGCCAAGTATGACGGCTACAACCTGGAAACAGGCGTGGTGGAAACCAGCCTTGACGCCCGTGCCGCCAGCCGCAAGGCATCGAACTTCATCAACCTGCAGAAGGGCAACTACCGCAAGAACCCGACCGACGAGCTGAAGCAGAAGCTGGCTGACAACTATGCGCTGGTGATCAACCCGACTGAGAAGATGACCAACGAGCTGATTGAACTGGGTGTCATCAATGGCCCCGAGCCGTTGAACGTACAGGCTGAAGATAAGGCCCCCGAGCAGGAAGAGGCTCCTGCTGAAGATAAGGCCCCCGAGCAGGAAGAGGCTCCTGCAGAAGACTAAGGTCTAAAGCGAGACATGAAACGCGGTTCCGATATCGAGCAATGGTTGAAGCCACTTGCAGTGCAACCTAACCAGGCATACCTGACAAATGCCCTGCAGGTGGCTGACGTGCTCGAATGGATCCTGGAGCAGCTGGGGCCTTCCACTGTATGGCAGACCTCATTCTCCATCAGTGAGGAGTTCGTGCGCCGACTGTTCTTCATCGAGAAGTCCGGCCATGTGGAGGAGTATAACCTGGTACTCGACCTGAAGGCGACGAACAAGACGATATCGCTGTGGCCTTTCATCTGCCAGGTGGTCAACAAGACGTATCTGGCCGACAACCACAGCAAGATATTGCTGGTGGAAAGCAAAAAAGGGGAAGTGGTGACAGTGGTGACCAGCCAGAACCTCACTCGAGGCAACAGGGCCGAGAGCGCGTTCATCTCTACGGATCTGAACATCTTCAGAAGCGTCAAAGCACAAATTGATGATTTAATAACAAACCATAGTGTTCCACTCAATGACCTTTACAGAGCAAGAATTGGAGCAGATTGAACAGCTGGCTTCCCTCTACCTGTCGGTGACCGATATCGCTACCGTGATGGGTGTGCGTGCTGAGGAACTGCGGAAGCAGATCCGTATCAAGGATGACCCGGTGGCCATCGCCTACCAGAAGGGCAAGACGATGCGGAAGGTGCAGCTGCGCAAACAGGAAATCCAGCTGGCACTGGTCGGATCTCCGCTCGCCCTGGAGAATGCACGGCTTGCCCTCATCGATATGGAGGATGACGAATAAGTCAATTAAGTGAGAGTGAAGGAAATTAATTTCCTCCACAGTGAATTAACAAGGTAACAAGCTAACCTTACAAGGTAACAAGTTACAACCTTACATGCTAACCTTACATGCCGTTGCCCAAGATCATAGATGTCTGTAAGGTGGATCTGTTCACCAAGGAGACCGAGCTTCAGGATCGTTACGATGCGATAACTGTAGCCCGGCTGCTGCGCATCCGTGACGAATACCAGTGGGTGCTGGCAAATCCTGACCTGGCAGACCGCCTGTTTGTCGATGAGTTCACCGGCCGTTATGGACTGAGTGACGGCGCCATCTATGCCGACCTGGGCATCATCAAGCAGCTGCTCCCGGCATTGTCAAGCTCGAGCCGTGACTTCCACAGGTGGAAGGCGAACCAGATGCTGCTCGAGACCTATGCCATGGCCAAGAAACGCAAGGACACGAAAACCATGGAACGGGCCGCCTCCAGCTATGCGAAATACAACCGTGTGGACTTGGAGGATGAACAGGTCATGCCCTATGACCAAATCGTAATACAACCGTTCACGGCGACGAATGACCCGAGCGTGTTGGGCATCAAGCCCATCCCGGACATCGACAAGCGCATCAAGGAGCTGACGGAGAAATACCGCCGTGAGTCAATCGATATCGATGATGTGGAATACGAGGAGGCTGACCTGGAAGAAAACGAGCTCTTTGGCCCTGACAATGAAAAAGACGAATCCCATATACTTTAACAAGCCGCAGAGGCTGACGCAGCTGATCGGGGCTAACACCACGGTCATCGTGGCCGGGCGACGAACGGGTAAAACCGACTCGATCGCCGCTCCTTTCGTGTTGCGCAACATGCAGCGCATGAAAGGCAGCACCGGCGGTATCGTGGTACCGACCTTTCGCCATGGACTTACAAACACCATTCCTGGGCTGCTGACGGCTTGGAAGCGATGGGGACTCATCGAGGGCGTACACTATGTGATTGGCAAGAAGCCGCCCAAGTCGTTCGGGACTCCCATCATCGACCCGAAATATTTTGAGCATGTCATCAGCTTCTACAATGGATCGGTGGCCATCATCCTCTCCCAGGATCGTGCGGGTGCCGCTAACTCTCTGACGTTATCATGGATTTTGGTTGATGAGGCCAAATTCATCGATTACGATAAACTGAAAGATGAGGTGTTCCCTGCTAACGGCGGCATCAAGTCGCACTTCGGAAAGCACAGCTTCAACCACGCTGTGATGATCCTGAGCGATATGCCGCAGACGCAGAAAGGCTCCTGGTTCCTCCACTACAGGGAGAAGATGGATGTGGAGCTCATCGAGACAATCAAGGGCATCATCTGGCAGATCTGGCACACGAAACAGCGCATCCGCAATATGAAGGCCGAAGGTAAACCAGTTCCTGGTTACCTTCAGGGTAAACTCCGGCTGCTCGACCGTGATCTGAACCGGCTGCGTTCTGTCGCCGTTTACTATAAGGAATACTCCAGTATCGAGAATCTCCAGCTGCTGGGAGAGAATTACATCAGGCAGCAGAAGCGCGACCTCACGCCGTTGACGTTCCAGACTTCGATACTTTGCGAGCGCATCGGCATCGCCAAGGACGGCTTCTATTCCTCGATGAAGGAGCGCCACAAATACAACGCGAGCGATTTTGAATACCTGGACAGCCTGGGATGGCACCCTGACCCGTCAGCGCTCGACAGCCGGGCTGACCGTGACGTGGATCCTGACGCGCCCATCTGCATAGGCATGGACTACAATGCCAACATCAACTGGATTGTTGCCGGTCAACCGAGAGCGGAAAAACTGCTGGTCATCAAGTCGTTTTATGTGAAATACCAACTCAAGATTCCTGAGCTGGTGGCTATCTTCTGCGCTTACTATATGCACCATCGGAAGAAGACGGTGGTGTACTACTATGACGCGACGGCCTTGGGCTCGAACTATGCGGTGAATGAGCAGGATTTCCAGTGGGTTGTCAAAACGGAGTTCGAGCACCGTGGATGGGAGGTCATCAGCGTGTATCTCGGGAACCCGATGCGGCACGATGAGAAATACCTGCTCATCAACCAGGGATTCGCGGGCAAAAACCGCCTCACGCCATACTTCAACCGCCAAAACAATGATGACCTTATCCTGGCGGTTCAGACGGCAGGGGTTGAACGAGGCCGCAACGGCTTCCGCAAGGACAAGGGCGGTGAGAAACTCGCCGAGACCGAGGAAGACCTGCTGCAGCACCGCACGGACGGCACGGATGCTTTTGACACACTGTATATAGGCTGCGAGAAGTTCCCGCAGCAGGTGATGACAAGCCGTTACTCATTAATTGGAATAGGATAGTACGTCATAATAGAAAAATTTAAATGTTAATAATCTTGGTCGGTGATGGCTCGGGAGAGTCGTCACTGTTTTTTTTACTGGCTGCTGGTTGGCCATTGGAGTGACGATGGGTGCTGTCATGGATTGTTTTAATGATTGACAGCTGTCGCTACCTTTTTCTGATGCAAAGATAGTGCGGCTCGCGGCCTGCAAGGGTAAATGCACTCCGGGCGAAAATCTCCATCCCCTGCGGGGTAGTATTTTGGCCCTACGCCCTTGCCTTAGCCGCTAACACCGCCTACTTATTGGGCATCGTAAAAAGGTTATACGCGACAGCGTGATCAATGATTATTAACAATTAAAACAATAAATTATGACAGCAGTATTTAACACATCGTCCCTCAATTCAATGGCTGGCACCACCCGCCAGACAGGTAAAAAAGGTTACCGCTCTTGCGAGCTCAATAATTACAAGGTCGAGGTGGTGGACTTCGATGGTGCCACCGAGGAGTTTAATGTGGAGGCCTCAAGCCACTCAGAGGCTGCCGAGAAAGCCGAAGAACTCGCCTGCGGTATGCAGGTCAGCTACATGAATATCTACAAGGACAATTTTTAATTCACTTATTTATGTTTTTAGAAGTTGCGCACGACACGGACTCAGTGCTACCACTATGTTTAACGATTTTGATTTAGGTACTATGACCGCCCAGACCCTTAATCTCGTCCCCGTGATGGAGCAGGCCGCCGCCCTCGTTCCCCCCGTAGAACTCCATGAGGATGACCGCTTTCTCGACTTCGAGAAAAACAAGGTGCAGCCGCTCTCGCTGGAGCAGCTGAAGCGCACCCTTAGGGAGCATGATGCCGAGAAAGGCGATGCCATCCACGGCATCACCCATGTTGACCTCATCGATGGGGTCATGGACATCTGCCGCTCCTACAACTACGCGCCCGAGATATATGACATGTTCGCAACCAATAATCGGGACAAAATGACGCCTGGCGTGAGCGTGTACCCCGAACTCGAGGCGCAATATGGCCCCAAGGCCGTAGAGGCGCACACCATCCGCCGCCTGTTCGTTAACATCCGACTGCGGGACTTCGACACCGAGGAACTGACAACTAACATCGCTGTCAGCTACACCCAGCGAGGCCTGCAAATCGGCATCGGCCGTAATGTGATGGTCTGCCATAATCAGTGCATGCTCGGCGGCGATAGGTATGTGGCCGACTTCTCGATGGCCGACCACAAAGGCACACACAAGACACCCGCCGACATGCTGGCCACCGTCCGCCAGTGGATGCGCGACCTCCGTGACATCATCGCCGAAGATGATGGAATGATAGAGCGCATGAGGCGCGCCATCCTCACCCCCGCTCAGGTGCTGCTCGTTATCGGCATGCTCACGGCCGCACGTGTGCAGGCTGACACGAACCACAAGGATATCAAGGTTAACAACGTCTATCCCCTCAACCAGGCGCAGATCTCCAAGTTTACGGAGGCGCTGCTGATTCGCCAACACCATAACGGCCGCCTCTCCGCTTGGGACATGTACAACGCAGCGACCGACCTCTACAAGCCGCAGACCGCCGAGCAGACCATGATACTGCCGCAAAATATGGCTTTTGTCAACTTCCTCCGCTCTAACAATGTGATTTGATGAGCGACAGACCCATGGCGGTGCCCTCGCGGGTGCCGCCTTTGAGGTCTGGGTGCAACCTGCGCGAAAAAATCGGGCTCCCTGCAGGGAGACCCGATTTTTTCTGTCTTTTCGTAGAAAAGAGGGAGGAGATATCTTTGTAGTATGGCAACAACTCTACAAAATAATATGCTGGCGTTCTACTTCTCGTCACAACTGCCCGACCTCAAATGGCAGACGGATGAGGAAGCGCTGACCGTCTCGCTCTACTGCCCGGACGGAAGCGTGGGGCGAATCCTGGAACTGACGCTGACGGCGGTGTCCGGCTACGTGGATCTGCTGGAGGTGCGCGATGCGGTTGAGCGGAAAATGCGCTACCTGCACAAAGACCACATCCCCCTGGTCGTGCAATGGAAGGAAACCGACTCAGACACCTATACATCGTCTTCGACGATACAGGTGTATTACTGCGTCAAGAATATCGTCGGCAGCTGCAGCGCATGGATAGCCGCACATTTTCTGACAACGACCAAAAGTAAGTCCCTGCCGACGGGTGACGCTGTGGAAAGACTGTACTTCTATTCGCCTCGTTCAATGGTTGTGGCTCCTACGACTTCTGTCACCTGCAGACGCTCTGACAATACAGTCCGTACCGTTACGGTAAACTTCTTCAACAGCGTGACGACCGGCGTGAACTCCAGGGGCAGCCTCTCCTGGACACTGCCTGATATGCTGGAAGCTGCCCAAGGCGTGGATGAGGATATCGAGGAGGTGCTGGCGGTGACGATCCAGGCAGGAAACCGCGTGATGAACTACTACAAACCGGCTCTGCAGCCTAACCTGGCTGTCGCGTTCCTGAACTGCTTCGGGCTTACAGAAATCGCATGGCTGAACTGCGTGACGGTCAAGAAGACGAAGGACAGCCGCAAGGTGGCCCATGTGGCGCACCGGGCGACGGCCTATGATCTGGACCCGCAGGTGACCTACGAGACGGAAACCTGCCCGCTGCCGCTGGAGACGGCCGACTGGCTGTCACAGCTGATTGTCGCCCCGCTGGCTTGGCTGGGCGACGGCACGGCAATCGTTATCACGGATGGCGATGCTTCCATCAGCGATGACGCCGCTACTATGAACACCGTGAAATTCACCTGGCAGCGTGACGACTCGCGCGATCTGATGAACATTGACGGTGTGGACATCAACATATTCACCCAACCGCCGTTCGGCTACCAATTCGATTGATCATGGCACATTCCATCCATATCTCAACCGCCCGTAAGATACTCCAGTCGCCGGATCCCGTTGACCTGGCTTTCTGGACGAAGGACGGACACCTGATTGAACTGAAAGACTGCGTGGCGCTGCGCTATGACTTCCGTGCTGGCACCCACAATATCAAGGTGCTGTCAAGCCGGCAAATCCGCACCATCCGCGATGTGTGTTTGTACAAAATTAATGATATGACAATATTTCTATGAAGACAGAGAAATTGATGACACCGAGCATTGAGAACATCCCCGGTGTGGAAGCTAAAGCGGTATTCATGATCGACAGCAGCTCGACGTTCCGCGAGCAGAAAACGGACGCTGTTAAACTGGGCGAGCATGATTTCTACATGCCATGGGGAAAAAACAATGACCTGCCATATAATATCCTGGATCTCATCGAGAGCGATGAGACTGTATCAACCTGCCTGATGTGGAACGCCCAAATGTGCTATGGCAGCGGGCTCAAGTACAACACGGATAAAGCCAGCGAGGAAGTGGCAAAGGAAGTGGAGGAATGGGAACTTGAGAACCCGCTTACATCGTACTTTTTGGGAGTCGCACAGGACTTGAAGCATTGGGCTTTCGCCATCAGCGTGATCATCCTGAGTCAGGATGGCAAGAGTATCGCCCGGCTGATACGTAAAGAGGCTTGCTATTGCCGCTTTTCCAAGGCAAACGAGAAAACAGGAGCCATCGAAAAAGTGTATTACGGCCCTTGGCGCGATACGGTGGAGCTGAAGGATCTGGAGGTCATTCCTCTGCTTGATGAGCATAACCCTTGGGGCGACTTGAAGGAGCGCATCGCCAACCAGAAAAACAAGGAGAATAAATTCGCGATCGTGACACGCATCCCGACCGCTGATCACACCTACTATCCTATCCCTTACTGGGCCGCTCTGTTCCGCTCGAACTGGTACGACATCAAGCGTCTTATCGCCCTGGCCAAGAAATCCAAGATCCAGAATGCGGCACCCATCCGCTACCTGGTGGAGATCTCTGACAAGTACTTCGAGCGCCTGTTCAACCAGGAGGGTATCACCGACCCGGAACAGCGGAAAGCGCGTGTGGTGAAGGCCAAGCAGGAAATCCTGGATTTCCTCTCTGGTACCGAGAACTCCGGTAAGACTTGGTTCGCCAACTTCTGGACATACCCGGACGGCCGAGAATGCCACGAGGTGATGATCACGCGAGTCGATGACAAGAAAGAAGGTGGAGACTGGGAGAGCGATATCCAGGAGAGCGTGAACATGATATGTTTCACGTTCCAGGTGCACTCCAACCTGGTAGGCTCCGTTCCCGGCAAGTCTCAAATGAATAACTCGGGCAGCGACAAACGCGAGCTCTACACGATTGCCCAGGCCCTGCAGAAGCCATACCATGACCTGCTGTTCCTGGTTCACCGCATCATCATCAAGTTCAACGGCTGGGAAGGCGTCACGCCCGAAGTGCCGTTCATCCAGCTGACGACCCTCGATGAGGGAACGGACGCCAAACAAGTGAAATTCAATAAAAATAACGGCGATGAGAATAATAACGACTAACGAGACCTTGACTGCATTGATTCCTAATGTGGTAACCACTGTTGAAGGGGAAAAGCCGCTGATTGACAAGATTGATCCGTGGCTGACGGCGGCTGAGGATTGGGTGATGGAAACATTCACGGGTCACGATGAGATGGAGGCCATCGCTGACGACCCGGCATCGACAGTATGGGAACACATGGCGATGCTGACGGTAACCGAAGCGCTGCGCCGTGCCATTCCTTCGCTGGACGTGGTGCTTACGCCTAACGGGTTCGGCGTCGTGTCGAACACAAATGTTGCCCCGGCATCGAAGGATCGCATCGAGAGACTGGTCAATCAGATGGCCAGCCAGCGCGACCACTTCATCAATATGCTGCTGAATGACCTGTGCAGCTCAACGGCATGGCCCGAATCGCAGCAATATGCCTGGTTCGCATCCTCATTGATTCAAATTCCTAAAGTCTGTGTGGGGGCTGTATATGACCGCATCAGGGAAGGACAGCAATGGGATCTGTTCCTGCAGCTGCGCGAGCGGGCCATCACGATTGAGGACGCCATTGCTGAGAAATGGATCAGCTATGATGTGATGACACAGCTGCGCACAGAAATGCTGGCCATCAGCAACCCGAATAATGAAGTGTTCCAGGTGGCGAGAAAGGTGCGTGCGTGTGTGTACAATGAGCTGCGTGGAAATTCCCGTAACCACTGGGACCTGGACCGTGTCGTTAACTATATCCGCAACCATCCCGATCTGTTCCCGGCTTGGGAGGGTAGCGATACGGCTAAGCTCTACAACAATCCTCCTGTGTTCAAGAATAAGAAAAACTCATCCGGCTATTTCTTCTGACAATCATGGACCCTCAAGTAACCATCAATATCACGTTGCCGAAGTCATGGGCAGAGCTGACGAATGAACAGCTCTATTATGTCTTTGACTTGATCGGCGACTCGCTGAGCGGGACACAGATCCGCGCTTACTGCTTCTTCCGCTGGAGCGGCCTTGGAGTGGTGTGTCGCTACGGCGATGGATACATCCTCCGCAAAAATCGCCTGGAGTGTTTTGTCACCGGGGATATCGTCGCCAGCGCGATGAAGTCCTTGAATTTTCTGGAGGATTTTCCTGCAGTACCTGTCCGTATCAGCAAAATCCGTAAGCATTATGCCGCTGATGCCACACTGGATGACGTGCCCTTCGAGAAATACCTGTATGTGGAAAACCTCTACCAAGGCTACATCCATACGCAGAACCACCAGCTGCTGCAGGAAATGGGGGAAATCCTCTACGACTGCGATGGCGTACACTTCAACCAGGCTGAAAAAATGAATGTGTTCTATTGGTGGGCATCTCTCAAGGAATACTTCAGCAGGCTCTTCCCTAACTTCTTCGTTCCGGCTTCAGCACATGAAGACGGTAACCTGCTGGGTAATCCGAAGCCTATCGGTAAACAGCTTCGCGATGCAATGAACGCACAGATCCGCGCGCTGACCAAGGGCGATATCACAAAGGAGAAGGAAGTGATGGCCATGCCTACCCAAAGGGCATTGACGGAACTTGACGCACTGGCCAAAGAGGCCGAAGAAATCAAACGAAAATATGGTAAACATTGACAAGAACTACAGTTGGGACGCCATCCCTTTCTTCCGTGACCTCCATGCCCGCAACAGGCTGGCTCAGGAAAAGGAATACAGGTTCGCCGTTGTCAGCGGATTGGCTGGACTTGAAGAATACATTGACCAGGCTCAGACGACGAAGGCGGCTGTCTGTGTGAGCGATGTTTCCACCGGCTTCACGGAAATGAACAACACGCCGCATACCAGGCGCGTAAAGACGGTGTTCCTCATCAAACGCCATGCACTGAACGATATGGATGCCCGTGAACGCTGCATGGATGAAATGCGCGAGATCTTCCGGCAGTTCATGTCGGTGCTCTTCAAAGAGAAGACGCAGATTGAACAGGGCCTCCTCTACCTGGATCCTCGAGTTCAGTTCACGGAAATTGAACAGTACTTCGCCATGGGATGCGCCTGCGCATTCTTCAATATCGCCTATGATGTTTACACTAACCTGGTATATCGCCCTGAGGAATGGCTGCAGTAAGCGAGGAACAGTCGTTTAAGGAACGCCAAAAATATGTCCGGGCGTTCTACCTGACCATGCTGAACATCTGGCGTGAGCAGGTGACGCTGCGTGGTGTGATAGACACCGGCATGCTTCTATCCTCCATCAAGGAGAGCCATTTCGACGCTCCTGGAGATTTCAAATCAGCCAACTATGAGTGGCTGTTCAACGAATACGGCTTGTGGCAGAACTATGGCACGGGCCGAGAGGTTTACCGAGGCAATCCTGGAGATATCGGCAGGGCGAAAGTGCGTGAGGCCCGCCCATGGATGTCCAAGAAGTTCTACTCCTCGCTGATGAACATTAAGGAGTTCATGGCTGATAACCTGGGTAGGGAGTTCCTGGGCATCTTCAGTGAGGCCCTGGACTATGACAAACTGCGCAAAAACTCAAACTTTTAAAAAACTCATCCCATCTAAGATATGAGCGACTATACAACGAAAGCGACTGCGGTGCTTGAAGTCAACGGTGACCAGGCTAAGAGTGAAATACCTAAGCTGAAGAAGCTGATCGTCGACCTGGAGGTGGCTGTGAACAATGCCGCCAAGGCCGGCAATAAACCGCTGCTGAAAAATCTGAAAAAGGAGCTGAAGGAGGCTCGCAAGCAGCTCAAGGATTTCGAGAGCGCTGTCCTTGCGGCCGACTATGTGATGCGTAACCTTGACAAGGCGACACCCAAGCAGCTGAGTGCCACCCTTCGCCAGCTGAAGAAGGAACTGAACGATATTGAACGTGGATCCAAAGCCTGGGACGAACAGATCAGGAAGATTAAACGTGTCCAGACAGAACTTGACCGGGTGAACAAACAGATGAAGGGCCACGAATCCTTGTGGACCCGATTCTCTAAGACGATGTTCCAATGGGGTAACGCCCTCATGGTGGCCGCTGGCGCCATGACGGGTTTGGTGCTGTCCGGACGTCGTGCCGTGGAAGCGTTTGCGGAAATGGACCAGGAAATGGCCAACGTCCGTAAATATACGGGCATGGCCAAGGAGGAGGTGGATCAGCTCAATGAGGAGTTCAAAAGGATGGACACGCGCTCATCACGCCAGCAGCTCAACAAACTGGCGCAAGAGGCTGGCCGTCTGGGTATGCAGTCCCAGGAGGATGTGATGGGCTTCGTCCGTGCTGCAGACAAGATCAACGTCGCGCTGGATGAATTGGGTGAGGGGGCTACGCTTACCCTGTCCAAGCTGACCAACATCTTCGGCGACCGGGAACGCCTGGGTGTGGAGAAATCACTGTTGGCCGTCGGCTCTGTCATCAATGAGCTGTCCCAGAACTCGACCGCATCAGCATCCTACCTGGCCGAGTTCGGCAGCCGCCTTGGCGGTGTAGGTGCTCAAGCGAAAATGACGACTCAGCAAATCATGGGCTATGGTGCTGTCCTGGACTCCTACAACCAGAAAGTGGAATCGTCATCGACAGCCTTGTCCCAGGTGATTGTCCGGCTGTATCGTGAGCCTGCCAAATATGCGAAAGTGGCTGGGCTGGACGTGAAGGAATTTACCGACCTGCTGAAGAAGGATGCCAACGCTGCGCTGATCATGTTCCTCGAGACGCTGAACAAGGCCGGTGATATGGATGTGCTTTCTCCGATGTTTGCCGACATGGGCGAGAATGGTTCACGTGCCATCCAGGCGCTCTCCATCCTGGCCAAACATATCGATGAAGTGAAGGCCCAACAGCAGGCGGCCAATGTGGCTTTTGATGAGGCTGTGTCCATTGATAAGGAGTTCAACGTGCAGAATAATACTGTACAGGCTCAACTGGATAAGGCCAAAAAGAGCTTCCACGAAATGGCGGTAGAACTTGGTGAGAAACTGATGCCGGTGATGCGCTATGCTATCACGGGCTCCAGTGCAATGATGAGGGCGCTTTCGGCTATTGTGTCGTTTGTCGTCGAGTATAAGAGATCGCTGATTACATTAACGGCTGCCATCGTGGCCTATACCATCGCAGTCAAGGCCTCCGTGATCTGGACTAAAGCGGTCGCTGCAGCTCAGGTGATCGCTAATGTAGCTATGGCAGCAGGCCGAGCTCTTTATTTGGCTTTAGCTGCTGCTGTTAACCTTTGCACGGGTAATGTCACAAGAGCGACAGCTGCCTGGAAGCTGTTCAATGCTACATTGCACACAAGTCCAATAGGTCTGCTCGTGGCAGGAATCACGGCAGCCGTTACTGCCTTGGTATTATTTACCCGTAGAACGAATGATGCCGCCAAAGCCCAAAAAGCACTGAACGACATCAAAAAGGAGGCTGCTAAGAGGATGGTCGAAGAAAAACAGAGAATCGACACCCTCATGGCTGCAGCCAACAATATGAATCTTACCTATGCTGAGCAAAAGAGGGCTGTCGATGAACTGAATAAAACCATACCTGGCTTTAACGGCAACATCGATGCCTCTACCCGTGCTTTCACCTATAGCCAAGCTGCTCTCGAGAAATACAACAATGAGCTGATGAGGCTCTATGAAATTCAGGGAGCAAAGGAAAAACTTATTGAGCTCGGTAAGCAAAAAGCGGACTTGATCATCAGACAACAGGAGACCGAGGACGCTATCAGGAGGGAACAGGCCAATGTGCCGCCAACTAGACCTCAGACAACCCAAGGTAATGCCGTGCCTGGTGGAGTGGGTGCTGCTGTCGGCCACAGTGCGGCGTTGGCAAATCTCAAATGGGATCTCAGCTCTATCAAAGATGACCTCAAGACGGTGGATGCTATGATTAAAGCCCTCAACAAGAACTATGGTACCGACCTGCAGAAACAGGCTCTCGGCAGCCCAAGCTCTCCAGAGAGCAATATCACGCCTACAGGGTACAGTGGTGGAGGTGGCTCCAGTTCTGGAGGTGGCAGCACCGCAAAGCCGGACAAGTTCGCCGCTGAGAAAGCTTGGCGTGAACGTGAAATCGCCCTCAATAAGATTGCCTGGCTTACTGGTGAAAAGGACTATGAGGAGTACACCAACCGAATGCTGGAAATCGAATCTCAGTATCATGCGAAACGTCTCCAGCATGAAGATCTCGAGGGTAACGAATCTGTTACTATTCAGGCCGAGTACTTGGAAGCAAGAAAGAAGCAGCAGGAACAGTACGACAAATGGACCATCGAGGAAGAAAACCAGGCTTATGCGGATCTGAAACGACAGGTCCAGGACGATTACCTGCAGAAGCGCATCACCACGGAGACCTACAACATGGAGCTGGAGAATATCGAGATGGCTCACATGCGCGCGCTGACCTATATCACCCGTGAAGGTACCGATGAACGCAAGAAGGCTGAAGACGAGTACCGGGCTAGATTGGTGTCTGACCAGCAGAAGCGCCAAAAGGAATATGAGGCGGCCGTCAAGAAGCACCAGGAGGAGCTGACCAAGATCTACGACACCTACTATCTGTCCGACAAAGAGCAGAAAGACCGCCGCTATGCTGAGGCGAAACTGCTCATCGATGAAGTCTATAAGCAGGAGCTGGCAAAAGCCGGCGATAATGCGGAAAAGAGGACTGACATCGAAAAGCGCCATGCTGAAGCCATAAAGAAGCTGTATGAGGAAATCTATGGCGAGACCGGGAAACAGGCTCAGTCCCTCGAGGAGTTTATTGGAAAGATGCTAGACAAACTGTTCGGTGAGGGAACCTGGGAGAAATACGGGGAAATGCTCAAGTCGATGTATTCCTCCATCGCCTCAGTGTTCGACAGCCTGAGC
This sequence comes from Faecousia sp., assembly GCA_045601585.1. Lineage (GTDB taxonomy): Bacteria > Bacillota > Clostridia > Oscillospirales > Oscillospiraceae > Faecousia. The sequence continues at coordinate 25,078 of JAZRZW010000165.1, forward strand.
AAGATGGCCGAAGCCGAAAGCGAACTCCGTATGGCCAGGCTGGAAAAATACTATGAGCGTGAGATATCCATGGCCGAAGGTAATGCCTATATGGTGAAGCAGATCGAGCGCAAGAAACAGAAAGAGGAAGCAAAGTTAAAAGCTGAAGCGACTAAACGACAGTTTGCCCAGCAGGTGATTGCGGCAGTGGCCGAAACGGCGCTTGCTGCAATTAGAGCCTATGCAACTGCTCCTGCGCCTACAATGATCTGGGGACCTATCGCTGCTGCCATGGCAGTAGCAGCTGGTGGCATCCAGATTGCGGCCATCAAAAAACAACAGGCTGCCTCCTTGGCTCAGGGCTATTCGAGTGGTGGCTTCACGCCTGATGGGCGACCTGACCAGCCTGTCGGTATCGTCCACGCAGGCGAATGGGTGGCATCCCAGAAACTGCTCAAGAATCCTCAGACCCGTGCTGCCATTGAGGCGCTGGACTATGCTCAGCGCACAAATACGGTAGGACGCCTCTCCCCTGCAGACGTGTCCAGATCTGTCACCGCACCAACAATTATTGCCGGTGCAGCTGGAGATGGATCGATGCAGCGCACCATGGAGGCGATGGTGGCCGTGATGGCTCGCTATGGCGAGACCATGGAGCAGCTGGGCGACCGCCTGAATGAGCCTTTTGTCACTGTGAACACCGTGGAGGGTGACATGGGTACCAAACGCGCTCAGGACGATTACCAGAAGATGATGAACAACACCTTGCCTAAGAAAAAAAGAAAATGATACTGCTGATTGACCATAAGCCTGCTGCCATCAAGGAAGGCTCGAGCTTCGACTATACATCCGATAATAGGCTGTTCGCTGATCGTGATGATTATACTATGAGTATCGAGCTTCCGCTGGACTGCAAGGAGAATGCCGAAATCTTCGGGAATATCCACCGCAAGGATGCCGACATCAATGATATCTACTTCGATGCTGAGATCATCGCCCACAATTTCCACAAGTCGGGTGCAGTGGTTCTCGTATCGATTACTGAGTCATTGGCAAAAGTGCAGTTTATCGCCGGCCGTTCGTTCCAGAATTTCTACCCGGCTTTCGATAATACCTATATCGATGAGTTGGAACTCGGCGCGATACCCAAATGGTTGCCCAACAATAGAGCCCAAGGGCAAGGGGGCGGTAGCAATAACCGCAATGACCGGCCATCATCACGTCCGCACGGTACGGGAACTCGAGGAGATGACAACCAAGTCGCACCAGTCTATATGACGCCCGAGATGGCATGGGGAACAGGAGATATTATCGCATTGCCATGGGTTAATGCCACCAGCGGTAACATCCAGAACAGAGTGGATTATGGCTATTATGACAACACCTACAAGTGGGTGTGGCACGTCCAGCAGGATGACGATGATGACACGGAAGTCGTGAAAGGTCTGTCCTGCCAGGCTCGACTGTATTATTTGACAGAGTTAATATGTACAGCTCTTGGCTATACGTTCAATGGCCAGCCGTGGCAGGACAGCGACTACTACCATCTGTACTCATTCAATACGGTTCCCTACGCTTGGGGTTCATGCAGGTGGGAGGATACGCTGCCGCATTGGTCTGTCAACGAGTTTTTTGAGAACCTTGAGAAACTGATGCTGTGCGAGTTCGACATCAACCATAAGGAGAAGACCATCAATTTCTCCTGGAGTAATGACAATGTGGCCAACGCCGGAACTGTGGCCATCGACCAGGTGGTGGATGAGTTCACGGCGTCGGTTACAAAGGATGATGACAGCCAGTACCGGGGACTGAAAAACATCGGCTATGCGGAAGGTGGGCACAACATGTCCAACATCTATTCGTGTGACTGGTACTTCCGAAAAAGCAAGGTATGGGTGACGGAGTTCGAAACATTGCTTGAGCTGACAACCTATCTGAGCGGCAAGCCAGCATCGTATTTCTATGGCGAAGCCATTGACATCATCTTCCATGCCAAGGATGTTGACAATTACTTCATTCCTTATGTGACAGGACGCTACCTGTTTGATGAATCACAGCACAGTGATGTGCGGAAATACCTCAATACGTACAAGATACTGCCGCTTAACGCCTACGGCACGCGCTTCTTCGATGAAGATAAATGGGAAGAAAAAGAGGAAATCGGCATCGTCCCCGCATGGATCGATCACGTTGGATATGGCCGATGGCTCGTTTTCTTTGAGGCTGGCGAACTGGACAACGTATCGACATCCGGTGAAGAATACCAGAGCAGCTTTGATGGCAGGGTAACTCCGAACAACAAAGGCGAAGTCGAACCTGACCAGATTCTTCAGTCAACGAAGTTCAGAATTGTCAAAGAAGGTGACAACGAAGGGAAAACCAACTATTCCACCCTTCAGGTGGGTTTCTGGTATGGCATGAGAGACCCCCTCTACAACATGATGTACTTTGACATGAACAATCCGCCACGCCCATTCCTGGACGAATACGAAGTGCAAACCTATGCGTCTGTATCAACAATTATGTATGTACAGTCGTTCGCCACGGTGTACTCTCGCTACCATGGCAGCCTGAGACTCAACAGTAACAAATATGGCCAGGGCAAGCAGCTGACAGAGACCATCACCATCGACAACCGCAAAAAATACGAGTTCTCGTTTCTGAGTGACCAGCTGCCCGATGTCCGGGCAATATTCATCATCCGTGGTAAAAAGTACCTTTGCAGCTCCATCAAAGCGGAAATCACAGAGAGCGGGATGAGCAACAAGAAAAAGGGAACATTCTACAGGATCCTAGAGTGACCCTTCCCAGGACAACACCTGATCGTTCGCTCTCTGCAGGTGACGTGTGTAAACCTCGGTAATGGCCAAGGAACTGTGACGGGCCTGGTCCCTGACGGCGATGCTGGCGATGTTTCGGTCAAGCATCTCGGTGATGCCGGTGTCCTTCAAAGAATAGAACTGCCATTCTGGGCGTAAGTTCAACGCCTTTCGAACCACTCCCCAATGATGCCTGAAGATGACAGGATCCACCTGGTGGTCTCCCGGCCGCAGGTCAATGGAAAACAGGAAATCCTGACTGGCCGCATGGAAGGTGCCAAGTTCTATTGCGTGCGCCAATACCCTCCTGGGAACAGTCACTACCATAGTCTCTCTATTCTTAGCTGCATCGGCAGGGATCGTGATGGTTCCTGCCTTGATGTTGAACCATCCCACTCGTAACCTGGTCATCTCGACAGGCCTGATGAAACAGTTATACAGCAGCTGGCAAGCCAACAGGAAATAAGGGTCATTCTGTTGCAGGTAAACTGATATCTGCTTGACGACGTTCGTGGGGATGACCTGGCGTTTCTTTTTCAGGTGCTTGCGGTCGATGAACGGAATGCCGTCGGTCGGCCGAGTTGTTAAGTAACTCTTATCAACTGCCCAGCCGCAGAAGTTCCCCAGCCATGACAGGTAATTGTTCCTGGTCTGGCCACCGTTGTCCCTGTCGATGAAAATGTAATCCAGGAACTCGACGATATAAGCACGGTCAAGCTGATACATATAATATATGGGGTGTTCCTTAACATAGTCCCTCAGGTTCTTCATGTAGGACTTATATCCGACGTATGTCTCTTTGCGATAATTGCCGGAGCTGTACATCTTATCGATGTACCGTTCATAGGAATAACAAACATCGTCGAACAGGTGAAGCTCACCGATATCCTGTGCTATCCATGGGTTCCACCCGCGCTGCAGCTGGGTAGTGATCCTGCCTATGACCTCACGGGCATAGGCCCTGCGCCGGCCGATGGATTTGATTCTGTTGATCTTTATTTTTTTGCGCCTGAGCTTACCCTGTGCAGGGTCAAAGCAATAAAACTCAATGTACCATTCAGTTCCTTCTCGTAGAACCGGTAAGGTAAATTGCTTTACATAATCGATGTTTCCGTGCTTGAACGGAAGTACAGAGTGATTAATTGATTTGCGAGGAGTCAACATTTTTTTTGTGACATTTCTTGCGAAACATCACCTATGTTGAACAAAAGGCCAATAAACGTCCAATTTCATTTGTCCCGTTTTTGTCCCGGCTATTTTTGAAAAAGTGGTCTAACTTGCTAACTGGCAACAAGTTAGACCACATCGAGTCGGGGTGAGAAGAATTGTTCCAACACAGGCAAGGTTCGCTAACTTGTTGATAATCAGCAACGACAAAGGGCAGATAAAAGGCCAATTTTTAATCATGTTGTCCCGATACTGTCCCGATTTGAGCGAGCAAGATCTGAATGGTTCGCTCCTTCTCAGCCAGCAGTTCACGCAGCGTCTTAACCTCTCCTGGAGTCACATTTACCTCAGCCTTAGCATCACCAATAAATGAATTGGCCGAAACATTCTGGACGCTTACTGAACTTTCCTGTTCAAATATGTGTGCAGCTGAAAGTCCAATCACTTTACATACTTTGTCAAGCGTTGAACATTTCATGTCAGGCATGTGAAACATGCGAGTCAAGTAAGTGGGCGTGACGCCCAACTTTGCGGCCACATCCTGCTTTACAAGATGGTTTCCCTCAATTACATTTTTGATTTCGGTTCCAATGTGTAGCATGACGTTTAATGGTTAAAAATTGCTAAAATTGTTTGAGTCGCTTATCATTTTAGTTTGAGTTTCAAATATTATATTTACATTTGTCGCCGTAAATGTACGACTTAAATAGTAAATATACAACAAAATGGCAGACAAATCAACAGAAATCCGAAAAGATTCAGTAGCGCTCAGCGACTACTTGCATAAGTTCCAGAAGCACGAGATGGCTACTCTGGTGGATCGCTTGTGCGAGGGATGTATGGTGCCCCGCTACACTGTACATAACTGGATTCGTGGCTTGGCCAGGATTCCTCAACTTCACAAGTGCAAAATTGAAGAAATTTTGGGAGAACACATCTTTGATTCACTCGTAAATGTAGAAAATTGATATGGAAATGCCATCAAACATAGAGTTTTACACGTTCAACGATGAGGCGTGGCTGCATTTCGCCGATGGCACGGCCGAGAAATTGACCGAAGCCCATGGCGATATCATTTCTGCGATCTATGATATGATCGAACAGTTCTATCCCGGCGCTTTTGCCGCTCTTAAGAAAGAGTACGAGCGTTGCATCCCTAACATGTCATTCTATCGTTACCGTATCGTGGTGCGCTTCATCAAGTGCAACTTCGGCAACATTGACAAGACGGCCGACATCGATTCGTTTGGCCGCATTCACCTCGAGTGCGTTCCTTGCCCCCTCAGGGGAGAGTGCCGCCTGGAGAATGTGGTGTGCCGTCCAGAGTTCGCCCACAACCTCAGTGATGCCGAAATGCGTGTCATGCGCCTGTGGCATCAAGGACTCAACAAAGAGGAAATCGCCGAACAGCTATACTTGTCGGCACATACCGTTAACAACCATATCCGCAATGCTTATATCCGGCTTGGCATCCACAGCAAGGCCGAGTTCGTGAAATATGCAGAGAATAACCGTCTATTCCAATGAGCGACTATTATGATGATAATACTGTCAGTCTGTTAAAAGCGCAGGCGGACATCAGGACTTGCATCCCTGGTGCCGACCGCTCGAAGGCGACCTCTTACGTGCGGTGCCCAAAGTGCGGTGCCGAGGGCAAGCATGGCGGCAAACAAAAAGGGCTTTGTGTCACCCATACGTCGCGAAAGAACATCGCCCACTGCTTCAGCTGCGGTTTCACCTTGAACAATGCCCTCGATGCGACGATGTATTACCGGTGCAACGAGGACAGAAGCCGTTACCCGGAGGCCATCAAGATGACCGCTGATGCTGCTGGCATCTTCATCCAGAGCGAGCAAGAAATCAAGAGGCTGGCCACCGTCCATCATGTGAAGGCTGCAGCCAAGAGTTTCTGTGAGCAGCAGCTGGAGGCCTCAGGCTTGACCACAGAGGACGTAATGGTAGAGACGAAGAGCAAGGACGGCAAACTGACGATCTATGAGCCAGCGATGCGCCGGGGCAGCATCGACGCCTCAGGTACTGTCCATGAGGGCGACGATGAAATGCTCATCTATTATTATAACCTGGACGGCTCCATGGGGATGTACTCCACCCGTGGCGCGCGCGGTGGACTCAGACCGTACATCCGCATCCGTTGGTCTAACCCGTCACTACATACTCCTGAGGGTAGCACTAGAGAAAACAAATATCAGACTCCGAAAGGTGCTCCAACCAGGTTCTACATTCCCCAAAAGATACGTGACCTGTATAAGAAATCACTTCCCATCGAGACGCTGGTGATCCAGGAAGGGGAAAAGAAGGCGGAAAAGGCCTGTAAACACGGCATCCCGTCTCTGGCCATCCAGGGTATCTTCAACATTGGGAATAAGGACACTGGGCTTCCCCAGGATCTGCAGTATATCATTCAGCGTTGTAACGTCAAAAATGTGGTGCTGCTTTTCGACAGCGACTGGGATCACTTGGGCAAGCTGAATCCTGATGAAGCGATAGACTACCGTCCGCATCTTTTCTCCCTGGCAGCTGTCAAGTTCAAGAAATATGTGGGCAGCCTCCACAATATCGGTGTCAATGTGGACATCTATTTCGGCCACATTAACGACAACGAGCGCGGGGACAAAGGCGTGGATGACCTGCTGGTAGGAACTCTGAAGGGCAAGGAAGACGAGCTGGCCAAGGATATTGACTTTGCAGTCCACGCCCATGACGGCATCGGGAAATACTGCTCGATCTTCAATGTGTCCACCAAGAGCGACCAGCAGATCAGGGACTACTGGCTACTCAATGACTATGACCAGTTCTTTGAGAAATACCATGATCAGCTTTTGCCGCTGAAGACGTTCAAGTTTAACCGGTTCCGATATAAGGTGACCGCTGAAGGCCATATCGAACTGGCGTCAAAAGTGGTGGCCGATAAGGAGTTCTGGTCTGTCTCAGACCCTAATCCAACTACTGGGAAAATCACTGTGACGCTTGACACCTATGAGGCCCTGCAGTTCATCCAGCAGGCGGGCTTCCACCGCATCCATACGGCAGACCTGGAACCGGGCATGTATAACTTTGTCCACATCGAGGACGGTATTGCTTACCCGTCAAGCGCGGTGCAGATCCGCGAGTTCATGTGGGCCTACATCCAAATGGCCACGAAAGACCATGTGGTGCGCAACCACTTCTCGGCCCGCCTGACCAACGACCTGTCCACCGATAAGCTGGAACGCCTGGACCGTATCGATGACAACTTTGACGAATACCAGCCCTACCAACAGAAGATGTTTTTCTCTAACGGTATGGTGACTATTACGCCTCAAGATATCGACGTCAATAAGGTGATTGCCTGCACCGTCTGGGAGCACAAGGTCATCAAACACAACTTTGAGCGTGTGCAGATCATCCAGTCAGTAGAAAGGGATCCTGATACGGGTGCCATCTACATCATTCCGACCGAAGCCGGCAAGAGCTGCGACATGTACAACTTCATGCTGTACACGTCCAATTTCTGGCATGAGAAAGGAGGGCCGCAAACGCCCCAGGAAAAGGCCGAGTTCTGGCAGCATGTATTGAACAAGATGACGGCCATCGGCTATCTCTTGTGCGATTATAAGTATCAGACCGAGCTGAAGGCGGTGATTGCCATGGACGGCGAGCTGAGCGACGTGGGCCAGTCCAACGGCCGTACTGGTAAGTCTCTTATCGGCAAGGCGCTCTCCTATATGATGGAACAGTCAACCATCGATGGACGCAACACGAAGAATGATGACGATTTCCTGTTCACCAAGATTACGCTACGCACGCGTAACGTGTTCCTGGATGACGTGGCCGTGAACTTCAACTTTGAACGCTTCTACATGGCCATCTCCGGCGACCTCAATATCAATGTGAAGGGCGGTGGCCGCTTCTCGATCCCTAACGAGAAATCACCGAAGTTCTACATCACGACGAACCACGCCATCAACGGCAGCCAGACGCGCTCATCCCAGGAGCGCATCATCTACCTGTCGTTCTCGAACTATTTCAATGACTCGAGGCACCCTATCGATGTGTTCGGTCACCAGTTCTTCGCGGACTGGGATCAGGAACAGTGGAACCTATTCTACAATTTCATGGTGGAATGCGTGTTCCTCTACCTGACATCGATGCAGAACGGCTGGTCTCGCCCAGGACAGGGTGCCATCATGCCGCCCATGCACGACATCATGCTGCGCACGCTGCGCCAGCAGATGAGCGAGAGCATCTACCAGTGGGCAGAGGTCTATTTCGACAAGACCGGCTTCAATATGAACGCCAGGAAACAACGATCCGAGATGTTCGGCGACTTCAAGAGTCACTTCCCGGATCAGCGGTCGGGAATTTCGACCGCCAATTTCAAGACCAAATTGTGCTTCTATTGCCAGTTCAAAGGGTATCACTTCAACCCGTCGAAATTGAACAAGGAGGGCAAGAGCTTCCGCAGCTGGATCGCCGACCATCTTGGAGAGAGCTTCATCGGCACAGCTGACAAGAGCGGAGGTATCGAATACTTCTCGATCTATGACACGGATCACGCTTTACAAGAACCATTCTAACAACAATTTTAATCATTAAAGTTATGTCAGAATCTATCGATTATCGAACGTATGCTAATTTCCAGTATGAGATGTGCTTTTACTGCGAAAACAATGACACTGGGTGCAATCCGCTCTCATGCCCCAGGGTCAACAAAAGGTGTCAGCAGATTTGCGAACAGCAAGGCGTTGACGTGCGTATAGGTAACTTTGTTTTCAGACCAGCAGGAAGGAGGTGAATCATGATTACTGGACTATTCAAGAAAAACCCTCCGTTTGACCTCGAGGAAGAGAAGGACGTATACTTTATTCGTGGCTATTTCTACCGCGCTGAAAACGACAAAGAAAAGGAACTGGTAAACAAGTGCGTGTCCATTGAAGAATGCGTAGTTCAGGCTGAAGATGATTCAGATCCAGTTGCACTTTTCTTTGAGGCTATCAAAGAATATTGCCACAATCTAGACGTGAAATACTATCCGGAAATAAAACCTTATATTGTGCAACGACACGAGAACAGCATCAGTGTCCGATGGAAAGAACAAACATTAGAAGAAGGTTACGAGCTCGTTGTTTTTGAACTGACACAAGTCGATAGGGTGATCACCCTAAAAAGGGAAGGAGGTGAGAAATGAATGAACAAGAAACTATAAAATTTTGTGATGACGTTGCCTATGATTTTGTGGCTGGACTGATTTTTGAACCAGAATTTGAAAATCTCACTTGCAAGGCCATGAGAGAATTGTGTGAGAAATTGAAAAATACCTTACTGATAAGCATCCATGAATTTACTGACAAGAAAGGAGGTGAGAAATGAAGATTAGATTTAGATGTTTGAACTGTGAACATGGCTACACTCCACTCTATGGTCGTGGGTGTGGAGAAGAAGTCCAAAGTTGCGACTATGGGCTACATGATGGCGCCGCCCCTGTTGGGGAGTACTGCCGAAAGGACGGGAAAAAACTTCGTGAAGTGAAAGGAGGTAAACAATGATTAAGGTGTTAATAGTAATCGCGTTCCTGCTGCTTGCCATTGTAGTGCTGTTGGCTTTCCTGCTGTTTAAGTTACAACTCAACTATGAGTATATCCAAATAGACATCAAGGGATTAAAAGAGAAACTTGATGATATCGATTTTAAACTTATTCAACTCTATAAATTAATCGATGATAACAATGGATAACGAGAAACTTCAAAGAGCTAACGAGCTCGTCGAAGCCATCAATGAAATCAAGAAATTTCTTGAGGCTTTCCCAAAAGATAGCAGCGAAATTAAGCGCTGCCAGATCAGAGTTCTATACAATTTTAGTCCCAACAGAGAAAAAAGCGCGACGATTATTGCAGACCGCATACCCGTTGCGTTCGATAACCTAATAACTGACGTAAGAGAAGAATTAGCAAGATACGAAAAAGAATTTGAAGAACTATGAACAGAGAAGAAGTCATAAATAGCAAAAAAGATTTCCTTGATAACATCAGGAAACAAATTGAGTACATCGTCGCCCATTGGAACGACCGCCGCCTTCATATATTCTTCGTGTATGGAGAATTCGAAGATAGGAAAATGATTTATCATCCCTCCCCTTTCGTTTTTGGCACTACAGAAGGACTGAATCAAATTTTTGGATCTGTCATTAATCAACTGCCAACAGTCCGATCGTGTGTGCAAGCTGCGCTCGGCTATAAGAAGCCGCGAATTGATTTTATGGACGAAGAGCTGTCTATCATACGTGATGAGTTTGGTGATCTGATTAGAAAACGTCCGTTGTCAGACTCGGCAAAGGATTATCTGGCTATCATCAACAAAATTCAGGCATATGAAGCATGCCCAGAGTTTGAGAGCGTAAAACAGTTCTTTTTCAACACGTCGAACACCTGGAACGAAATCAAGGAGGAGCAATGAAAGCAGAAATAAGAATACTGGTTGAATACGACTCGGATTATGATAGAGTGTTAATCTCATCCCGAGGGGTTGATGGTGACGGGCTGCCGCTGGACGTGTATATAGGAATACTGAACGCCTTGAGAAGGATGCAGAGAGAGTACAACGAAAAAACGTTGGAGACAACCATCTTTCTCCCGTCGGAGATTAGTTTCGCACCTCAGCCTGGTTCTCCTGCGCATCAAGCAAAGGTCACCGCTCTTGAGGAAGAGCGAAAGAATCTGGCCAAAGTCCCAGAACATATCGTCAAAGAATACGAATCAGTGGACAAAGAGGTTTCTACCCCCCCCCACGCCGAAAACAGTAGTAACAGCTAACAAGATGAGAAAAGCCTACACTGAAGAAGAAAAGAACGAGATTGCCCAGCTCTATCAAGACGGGCTCCACGTCAATGAAATCGCCCGGCGCTTCGGCAGGAAGCCGGAGTCCATCTACAGGCTGGTCAGCGCCATGGGCGTGAAGCGTAACCAGAAGCGAGAGTATGAAAAGCCGGAAGTGATTGCAGCCAGCGATGCAAGCGATCAGCCCAAGGCTAAGCGAGAATGTGCATTAAAGAAACCATGGTATCTGCAGCCGCAGGCACCGAACAATAGAACTAAAGCAAAACATGAGTAAACAGAAAAAATTCCATTTCGTCTCGCCGGACTCTGACCTATATGAAGAGCGGCCGACCACAAGAGCTGCCATCTATGATGCGGTAGTGTTGTCGAATGTTTTTGACGTCAAACTATACCGTGTCCTGGATAACGGTGACGAGCAGCTGCTGTTCGACAGCAACAAGTGCAAGGAGAGGACTATAGACGGCATCCTCAAGTGGGCCGAGAAAGGAGGCCGGTCATGATAGTGAAGGTCATCCGTCGCAAGAACACTGAGGTGCTGAACATCCGTGGCGAGAAGGTCAGCAGGTCCTATGTGTACTACATCATGATATGGAGGTGGTTCAGGCGTAGGCAATACCTCAGGCTGATCGGCGACTGGGATGTACAGATACTGAATGACCAACCCTGCAAGATTGAACTGACCACCTCTCGCAAATCCGCATCAACATTCCGCGATGTGACTGGAAGGAGTTACAGCAAGGCCATGGCAGAAACTATCGTGACCTTTATTAAAACAAAACCGAATTTATTCATCATTAGCTGAAGACAGACATGGATATCACTACCAACATCATCTACTGGATTGGCGTAGTCATCATGACGGCGATCTACGTCGTGAGCTCGCGCAAGCTGGCCAAGAACTCATTCCGAAAAGGCTGGAAATTCGGCTCAGAACAAGCAGTCGAATGGCTGACCATAGCCCTGATCAAGTCAGGCTTCAACGGTAAACAGCTGCAGGATCTATTGACATTGATCGCCGGGCATCTTAACGAACTCAAATCGGAACAAGATCAGACCGGCTCTAAAGAGAAAGGAGGTGTTAATTCATAGGTCAATAATGTGGCAAGGCAGACAGGTATATATAGTAACCGTTAATAAACAAAAGTGTGTTAAATGTTTGATTTCTCAAAAAGCAAACATACCCCCAAAGGGGTGTCTAAAAACCAGGGGAGTTCGACTCTCCCCCTGCCTGCAAAGCATCAAAAGAACGTAATAATTTTTTTCATGAAGTGGATAGGCCTGCAGGGATGCACGCCTTCCTGACATCACCTGGCCCGGGTAGGGCAAAGACAAACATTAAGTACTAAAGTTTTTTCATAAGCTAAAATTTAAGAGTTAATAATAAAGTATCGTTAATGTTGAAAACATGAATTAGTTATTCAGGGCCGGCTGCAGGGATGCACCTGGCTCTTTTTCGTGCCGCAACCTAGTCTTCAAATGGGGGCCCGCGAAGCACCCTAACGCTCATCTGTGTTCCTTTTCCGCTTGGTCATCTTGAACACCCTCGCCTCCGGCGAGCGGAGAAACCCACACCACACACCATCGCCTGACGCCATGAAGTTACCGTCGCCTGGCCTGTCTTTTCGCAGCCCAAGGCCAGTGCGTAAATTCGTGGAAAACTTAATAATAAGATTATGATAGACATCTCATCCATCACCAGACAGATCTCTGCCCTGAGGGCACAGACCTCACCGAACAGCATCACGCCTGAAGGCCTGGGGACTATCCTGCAGAAGATCACCAACCTTATCGGCTCGCTGAGCCAGGTTCCCGAGCAGGAAACCACCGACCTTGTGGCTCGCATGATACAGTGTGAAAGCGACAGCCAGACCGCCCTGCAGGCCGCCAGGTCTGCCCAGGCAACGGCGGACGGCAATGTCATCGACTCCTTCACCCATTCCCAGGATGAAGACGAACTGTCGCTCTCTATCAAGCAGCACGGCCACTCTGCCCAGCAGGTCGTTCTCCCTGCTGCATCGTCAACCGGCGCCGGTATCATGACCGCCACCGACAAGTCCCAGCTCGATACGGCCTACCGCAAGCGCGTTAACCTGATGAGCGCTCCGTCAAGCGAGTCGGTGGTAACGCTGACCATCACCTTCGGCGACGGCACCACCAAGTCCGTCACCTTCGTGGGCGCAACAGCCGGAACCGGAGGCAAGGCTGGCTTGATGACCAAGGAACAGGCCGACCAGTTGGCAGCACTCGTGGCTGCTGGCCCTGCTGAGTCGGTCCGTGACGCTGCTGGCTATCTGAAACAGCAATACGCTGCCCCGATCATCCTGCGCAACGTCACCGATACGGTCTTTGATGACCTGGCTATCGGCGACGTTTACTACGATACTGGCCACCTGTTCTGCCACACCGAAGACCAATCAGGCGACCTGGTCATCGGTGTACCTTCCAGGAAGGTCATCTACTACTGCCTGGCAGACCAGACGCTCTACCGCTGGACGGGCTCGCGCTTCGTGCAGGCCGTCTCCATCTCGTCGGGTGACGTCACCGTGCCCACCAAACTCAGTGACCTGGTCAATGACATGGGCTTCCTCACCGCACATCAGCCGCTCAAGACCATCAACGGCCAGACGATCACGGGCACCGGCAATATCACCATCGATGGCGCTGCAGAGCTCAAAGACGCCTCCAACCACGTTAAGCAAAGCATGGCTACCCCTGTAGTGCTGCGCAACGTCACGGCTACAGTCTTCGATGACCTGAATGAGGGCGATACTTACTTCGACAGCGGCCACCTGTTCTACCATACTGAAGGCACGTCAGGCGACATCGACCTGGGCACACCCTCCAAGCGCCTCATCTACTTCAGCATTGCCAACAGCAACTTCTACCGATGGACCGGCTCGTCCTTTACGCAGATTGCAGCTGGAGGCAGCCCCAGCGAGATTCTTGCCCTCAACGGCGTGTCATCCAACCAGGACGGCACCATCGTCTTCACCGACACCGCCGGCAACACCTACACCGTTAACTTGAACCACACCCACGAGAACATGGCCAAGCTCATCGTATGCGAGGAGAGCGACCTGCCCTCCACGCTCGCTATGGACACCATCTATGCCCAGGTAGATGATGCAGAAGACCCGTCCGAGATCCAATCGCTTTGGATTGCCGGTCTTGAATTCGTCGGTGGAGGTGCTGCACCTGGAACACCTCGACTCGTCAGCCCGTCTTCGTCGACAATCGCCAACGGTATTGACATCGGCAACACGACAAGCGGCACCGTAAGTTATACTCTCAACATCAAGGCGAAAGACATCACGCAGTCGCTGATTGTCAAGTTCGGCAACGGCAGCACAGGCTATTCGTTTGACACATCAAATCTGCCCTCTGGAGTTATGGTTAACAACGTAACTGGTCAACTGCAAATACCAGTAGCCGCCGCCACTGCAATCAACGGCGTTGACATCGTTATTGTGTACACGGGCAGTGATACTGACGAGAGCGCTGAAGGCACTCTCGGTATCAGCAGCAGTTCGGTTGACAACATCAATGTCGAGATTCCGTTGGTTGCAAACAAGGTGGCATATACTGACTTGGCAGGTGTGAAACTCACTGGTACGCAGTGGTTGCAGACGGACTACAAGCCCAATGCGAACACGGAGTTTGAGATGCGGTGCAGGTTTATCGAAAACGCAAATTCAATGTTAGTTGATGACGCGGCAAAAAAAGGCTTTATTATGGCGTGTGTTGCAAACACAGGAGACGGAAAAAAGTTTCAGGTCTGGCATCTGGCACCCGATAACAACACGCCACGCAATGCTTATGGGGCTGCTTTTCTTAATGAGAGTGCGTTGTCTTATTCTGGGCACAACCAACTTGTTACATATGAACTGGTTTCTAATTATCAATCATTCCTTGTTGACAACTTGAAGATGTTCTACCGCAAATCGTCTTCCAATGGAGTATTTGGTTTTAATAGTGGTGGCACTGAAAAAACCGTCACCACAAGCCTCAAGACATCGACAATGGAATCGCCGATGATGATTGGAAAGCATACAACAAGCGACACTATCTATTGTAGATTTGACTTGGTTATCTACGAACTGAAAATCACTGAAGGCGGAACGGTGGTGCGTGATTATGTTCCACGGACACGGAACGGAATCCCTGGTCTGCTTGATGTATCTGCCAGTGGCTCGCATGAATTTATCAGCAGCGAGACAAACGACGAATTAGTAGCAATCCCTTTAACTTGATATAACAATGGCAAATTATCCAATAAATCCGTATGGGCAGAACCAAGAGATGCCCGAAGGTTATCCCATTGCGGACAACCTCAATACTAACAGCGCACAGCAGGCTTTGTCTGCCAAGCAGGGTAAGAAACTTGGTGACTTCATCAGCACTTATGCAAACGTCGATACGTCGCTTATAGGTGAGATTACAGGTGTAATCCTTGGCGTGGACTCTACCAATCCGCAAGGCCAATGGAGCAACGTATGGGCAACAAACGATTCCTTCAAGAGCAAAGTTGTGCCTATTGAGCCAAACAAGAAATACCGCATCACTGCGAGCAAAGGCAACACCTATTTCGCTTTGCTTGCTGACGACACTTTGACTAATGGCGCCACACCAAGCTATGCGACTGGAACAACCCAGCGCACAAATCTTGCAAGTGGAACTTCGGCAGAGGTGACTACCCCTGCCAACGGCAATTTCATTTGCATAACTACAGAGATAAGCGGTAACGACAGAGAGCCTGAAATTGCAAAGGTACTCAATGTTGACAACTCCACTCTTGAAGAGATTATTGAGGATGTCGCAGGGAGTAAAGGAAGTTCGTTGCTTATCGCCAAAAGCGAGATTGTTGTCGCAGCCGCAGATGCACCCGCATGGCAAAAAGTCAACGCTGATTTCCAGTGCGATGGTGTAAATGATGAGTTGACAATCCAGGCGGCCATCAACAGCCTGCCCTCGGTAGGAGGCCGCATCAGGCTTACGCCTGGCACATTCATCATTGATTCGTTCCCCAACGACAGGGCGCCATCGCCAAGCCTTGTCTACAATGACCAAGAGTCGGGCGACAGCCACCGATATGCTGCGATTATGTTCCCGAATGAAAAAAGACACTATATCATTGAAGGTAGTTTGTTTAATGGCTCTTATGGTTTAAGCACACTAAGGGTCGGCGATGCTTGCTATGAAAGCCTTGGTGCAAATGACCTTCGTGTCATTATCGCATCGGCTTATCCGTCAACAGGCATCGATCAGATGAACAATCGGAACGCAGTCACTTTGAAAAATTTACATATTGCCATCCCTTGGAACCAAAAACCAATCATGTGCATTGATATGATGTTCACTGGTCGTCCGTATTTGGAAAATATCAACTGCAATGCCTATATCAACGGGGCTGGCCCTGCACAGTGGACTGTAGGAATGACAACACCTGTTCCTATAGCCGTTCAGCATTGTGTAGGTATGCGTTCTACAGGAGGCAGCAATATGGGGTTGATTAACAATTACATCAACCTTAATATGAGCGGGTTCTACGAAGGTTACAAATTTTCTGGTGAACATGTCTTCGCAGTCCATTGCGGTGCGCTCATGTGCTACTATGGATTCACATTCGGTAACTTCACATTCACCCATGCCTCGATGCACCCGATGATGTTCCTCAACTGCGGAAATGAACGGTGTGTCAATGGCCCATATTTCGCACTCTGCACATCCAACCAGCAGATTGACCTACTTGGATGGACACAAGAGACTGGAAACTCCTACATCCCTGGAGGGCAAGGTAGGGGTTTGGCGGCAACCGAAAAAGTGCCAGGCACATTCCGTGGTCATGTGGAATATCAAATCACAAGGGGCGATAGCGACGCCGCTGGCCATCCTTGGAGCAATGTTCCTTGGGTGAACGATGTAGCCGCTCCGTTTTGGGAGGACGGCCACGGCCACGGCTTCATCAGCCGCAACATGGCACATCTTCCTGCTTGCTCGACATCTGTTAGAAACACTTACAAACCTGACTACATGGAGCGCATCTGGGACTTGTCTCTCAACAAGGAAGTTGTTTGCACAAACGAGGCAACCAAAGAATGGAGAGACGCAGCAGGCAACATTGTATAACAGCCTTTCTCAACCAATAAATCAAGGAGCGGCGGTCAAATATGATCGTCGCTCCCTGTTGATTTATGACGGAATAGCAGCGGAATGTCATTCTGCTGTTATTGCAGCATACTCATGGGACTTCCCTTCTTCAAATGCGCTTGCAGCAATACCCTGTGAAACTCTATACTGCCAATCGGTGCCGATAATCAGCGAACCGTTAGCACCTGGCACGTTGAGTGTGGTGTGCATCGCCTGTGTCAATTTGATGTTGCTTTTGCGCACATCAAACGGGAGACCGAACAAGCGATATATCCATTGGCCAATCACCCACGCCTGCATGAGGCACGCAAGTCCCTCCTGTGAATGGCAATAGAGATTGTTTGGCGAGTCGGGCGCTGTAATGTTAACCTCGCTGCCAAGTGACTCCATGCCGTGTCGGTAGATTGCCCGATAAATAGCGACACCAGCAGGGATAATGCCGATGCTGCCGTTCTTCAGTTGCCACTCGATACCGTTGGCTGCATTGACAAAGTTTTCGTCAGCAACGGCCTTTGTGCTGCGCAACGGTGACTCCCAGTAAGAATAGAAGTCAAGATCATTCTTTGAGTAGTTGTTGGCGATGTAATTCAACACATTCCCAAATGCAGCCTTATAGGTTTCTGTGTAGCCAGATGTTCGCATGGTGTAGTCCTTGCGTGTGGACTGCTTGCTGAGCCGTGAGAGATACAGGCGATAGCTCGCCTCGATAGTGTTGATGGTAGGCATTTTTGCCGCAAAGTTAGGGTCTTTTTGGCGATACGCTCAATGCTTTAATTTCGTGGCATGATTCTTGCCAGTAATTGACGGATTGGAAAGAACTGATACATAACATGGATTAAAAATTGCTTAGACGGTGGCTGCTCGTGAGAGTGGCCATCGTTGTTCTTGGGAAACGCCGCTCACGCGCGGAAGCCCCCATCACACGCCCCAACGAATTAAGTTCGCCCCAGGGTGGGGCTCACGGAATAAGGAAGTTTTTCATTGTTTGCTCATCACTCCCGGCTGCTGCCATTTCGCCGAACCGTTCGCGTGAATTGCAGGGGATGGGAAACCATAATTTTTGTTTTTTAGGTCATTAGTTGTGGCTTGGTCTTAACCCCGCTCCAAACTTTTTACACCGCGAAGGTAGTGCGGCACGCGGCCTGCAAGGGTAAAATGCACTCCGGGGAAAAATCTCCAGCCCCTACGGGGTAGTATTTTTCCCCTGCGCCCTTGCCTTAGCCGCTAACACCGCATACTTCGCTTGCAGTGTAAAAAGGTTTTACGCGAGAACAAGACCAATGATTATTAATTTTTAAAAAACAAACAATTATGACTACATCTATCAACAATTCAGTGAACAATTCGTCGGCAGCTGCCGAGAGTAATGAGAGTAAAAAGGGTTCCCGCTCCTCCAATCCCAATAATCTCAATTTGATTTTGGCGAGCGAGAAGCAGGTGAAAAGCGGGGCCATCATGTGGCGAGTGTACCGCAGAGCCGCCGACGGCACCGAGTCCAAGCCGTTTTATTGCGCCAACGCGCTGAAGGCCCTGCGCTATGCCTATGTGCTCAAGAAGAAGCAGGGCGGATTTATACCCGCCGCCATCTATGACAAGCTGAAAGCAGCCATCGAGGCCATGCCCGAGGAAGAGCGCAAGCAGGCAGCCAAGAAAGCCACCACCGCACAACAAGAGGCAGCACCCGCACCCGCTCCAGTAGAGCAGGCCGAGGAGCCCAAGCCCAAGAAAAAGCGCAGCACTAAGCGCACCAAAAAAGAGGCCGCATAATAGGCACATCCACACGCCAGAGCTCAGGCGCCAGGCAGACAGTCGGGCGCCTGAGGAGGCA
>JAZRZW010000166.1:0-3334 GCA_045601585.1 Faecousia sp.
ATCCATGGCCATCTTTTTTTAAGAAACTTTTTCATAGAAACACTCCTCAAAGTGGGGGGGGATAAACCCCGCCCATAAGTTTTTAGGGATTGGGAGTAATGGTTGCGGCCTTGGTAACAACACCCAAGTCGCTGCCACCCACAAACTTCTCCACGATACCCAGAGCATCGAAGGTGTTGATGCGGCAGTCACCGTTGACGTTCAAGGTGAGGATCTGATCGTCGGTAGGTGCATCGCCCTTGCGGAGCCAAGCATCCACTGTGTTTAAGGCATCCTGTGCGTTGATCACGCCGTCACCGTTGGTATCGCCAAAGGTTATCTGGGCCGCAGCATCCTCAGTCAAAGTGAAGTTCAACTTATTTGCAAACTGCGCCATGTCGATGGTAGCATCCACCAACGCCACATAGGTAGCAACACCGGTCTTTTCAGAGATCTCTGCGCTGTACTTAAAGATGTACTGGTTGGTGCCGTCGTTATAGGTCAACTTAGTAGCGTTTTCAATACCAACAACAGACACAGCAACGGCTTTTTGGGTAGCGGGAATCAGGTCAATATCATCACCGGTGTACAAGCACACTGCGCTATAGGAAATACCCTTAACAACTACAATACTACCTGCGGCAGTAGTGGTGTTTACAACTACCATTGCGCTATCATCGCTGGAGTCGGAGGTTTTCTTAATAGACATACCACCGATGCTGACAGCTTTCTGCTCGCCTACATTTGCGGCATCCACCTGGAAAGTAATGGTAAAGAATTGCGCGGGGAATGTGTTGCCCTCTGCATTGCTGACAACTGTAAGATCGTTGTGGGTGTTTGAATCGAAATAGACGACACGCAGCTTGCCTTCTTCATCCAAATGGTAACTGATCTCACCGCCAGTCAAACGACTGCCGGCAGTCACACCGGTAACACTCAGGCCTTCAGGAACATTGACTACCATATCGATCAGCTTATAGCCTGCACCATTATCCCACTGATCCAGGGTAATGACCGCATTGAAGGTCTTGCCCACATCGTCAGTGATCTGGGCAGGTAGACCCAGAGTTGCAGTAGGTTTACCCTGAACGACTGTATCCTCTTCGGCGGTTACATCGGAGTAGTCGTACAAAGCAGCTTTGCCCTTGATAAAGCGGTCATAGGCAACCAGCGCATAGGTTGCCTGGTCGGTGGCCATGGCGTTTGCGCCTGCGCCTCTGCCGTGTTCAAACATGGCCTCGTCTTCCAAATAGTAGGTCAGAAGATTGTCAATTGCAGAATTTCCGTTCTTAATAAAGCGAGAGTCGGTATCGGGGTTGATGCCCCACATAGTAGTTGCAACGATAGCCCAAGCGCAGCTTTCAGAGGTCTCGCCCTGGCCATAGGGGAAACCACCATTATCCAGCTGGCTTTCAGACAGCCAGTTAAATGCGGTCTCACAAGCTGCAGCTACCGCAGGCTGATCCCGATAGGGGTACAGAGCAGTCAGCGTCATGCCGGTGATATCCACATTGGAAGGCTGTGCCTTAGCGGTAACCAAAGACCAGCCGCCGTCATTATGTTGGGCAGAAACGATGGCATCCACACACTGCTGGCGGATGGTAGGATCGCTGGTTTCATAACTGCCGCAATCCAATGCGATCAGCGCCCAAATAGGGCCGTTCAAACCTTGCTTTCGAATCCAGTTGATGCCGTTGGCGCTGTAAGCCTCCACCAAGTCCCAGTTTCCTACGGAGGTAGCATCCTTGCCGATAGCAGCCAGCGCCATGATCAAACGGGAATTGTCAGTGGACTTGTTCTTATCCAGCGCGCCGTGCATAACTACGTCATCCTTCGTAACCGTGGGTACTGTTGCGTTGACATACTCCACGATCCTGTCATAGTAGTCAGCAAAATACTGGCTATCGTTTGCGTAGTAGCCGCCACGGGCCAGACAGAACACCGTCCACTCACCGGCATTGGTACCAAAAGCAGGCTCCGTAACGGTTGCGGCAAGCTGTGCCATCGTAGCATTTAGTACGGCAGAAACATCTTGCGGCTGCCGGGGTTGCTCCGGAGCGGCTGCGCCAGTAACATTTACCTTGGCGAAAGCAGGAGAAGAAACGATACACGCCTCGCCGTTTTCAAAATAATAGTCACAACTACTATGGGACATTTCATCACCGTGACCACCTTCGCACCATACATAATAGATGCCTGCGTTAGGGAATGTAATATCGGCACAGCCGCTCTCGTCGGTCACAACAGAACCTTCCGCTTCGCCAAAGGTGGTGCCATAGAAAATCTCATAGTCGGTAGCATCTTTCACCCAGGACTGACCATACATGAGGTCACAGAAGGAATGTTTTAGTTTTACGGTAAGTACCTCACCTGCGGTTGTGGCATAATCGTGGGTGTAGTTGCCTTCTTCATCAGCAAAGAGGTGGAAGCCGCCTAGCTGATCCCACAGGAAGCCATAGCAGCTAAAGCTGGCTACATCTAGGAAGTCACCAGCCTCCAATACAATCTCATCAGAAGTCGCACCGGTGATTATGCTGGAATCGTTTTGCTCGGCTCTAATAGGAAAATCTCCATTATGGAAATACACCAGGTTTTCAGTAAATCCAAAGATGCCTCCTGCGAAGTAGGAGCTTCCGGGCAGTGCATCAAAATTAACTTCGCTCCAGTCACCGCCGTAGAGTTCCTCGTGGGCATAGATCAGAAGCTGCAGTGCGGTGGTTTCATAATTTCCGTCGCCATCTGCATCGTAGAGCATATTGTCCAGACCGTACTCGGTTAGATCGACAGCTTCGATTGCGGACATAGGGACAGGAACATAGGCAATGGGATTACCATTCTTATCGTCAATATAATTGCTGTCAAAGCTAATGGAAAGATAGATAACATCCTCCTGAGCTCCTGTTGCAAAGACGGTGGCGGGCAGCAAACCCAGCACCATAACAAAGGCGAGGATCATACTCAAAATTTTTTTGGTAGTTCGCATAATAGAATCGTCCTTTCTTATGCTATTCGGTTACTTTTTTTCTTTGGGTTGTTTCAATCCGGCAGACTCCAATGCCCTGGGCCAGGGTCCAAGATATGCCTTGATCTGGGCGCAAGCAGCATTGTCGAAGTCTTTTTTGGTAGGCAGTCGCCCAAGCTCAGCATATTTCTGACGCAGAAGGTCCTCCGCCCAGGCCTTCTTTTCTTCGGGTGTCACTTGCATCCCTCCTTTAAGATTTTGTGGTTTTTCGGCAAAGAAAAAAGTGCAACCATTTTATCCGCAAGTACGGATAAAATAGGCTGCACTCTCCTGTCAAAGCGTGAAAAACCCGGTTGATGCAGCAGGCTCTCTGGCTTATGGCAAAAGCCAAAC
>JAZRZW010000167.1:0-14314 GCA_045601585.1 Faecousia sp.
AGCGAGTGGCAGCGGTCGACCATCGACGCAGCCGTTTCCGGCAAGGAGAGGGTCGGGTACCGCAACAGGGCGTGGTTCGAGTCCTGCCTCCGCAACCATGAAAACACTGTAATTGTGATACCACAATTACGGTGTTTTCAGCTAAATTCGGCTTGCGCCGAGCTAAATTGCCCATCGGGCAGCTAATTTTCTGCGGAGCTAAATTGGCTTCGCCAGCTATATGCCGAATTTAATTTAGCTGTTGCGAAGCAACAATTTAGCTATGAAATAATTTCGCTGCCGTCGAAAGGCGGCAATTTAGCTAATGACAATCTTACGAATTCGTGATATGATCGTTGCAAAGGAGATGGTAACCAAGATATAGTCGAATAAGGTTGACAGGTAGTTTTAAAAGAATATAATGTAATTATCTATCGTCTAAGTAGAAATAAAAGTATGTTTTTAAGGATCCGGCACTTACCCGAGAAAGCACTTATGCAGCGTATCATCCATTATGCCATCCTTGCAGCAAACAGCCTGATTAAAAACAACAATGAGATAATATTGAAACTATGCTAAGCACAAATTGTGGAGAATGAAATGAAGACAATTTACTTTGGAAAATATTATAAAGATGAAACCCTGGAAAAAGAGAAGATCGAGTGGCTGGTACTGGATGAAAATGAAGAAGCACTTTTCATTGTATCAAAGAAGGCACTTGTTTCACGCCCCTTTGATCTATCGGGAAACGGATGGGAAAAGAGTGATATTCGAAAATGGCTGAATTCAGAATTCTATGATGAGGCTTTTAAACCCGATGAAAGACGTTGCATCCAAAGAACAGATGTGGAAACAGAGGATGTTTATGGAATGCGTTGTGGTTGGACGCAGGACGAGCTGTTTTTGCTGAGCTTTGAGGAAGTGGAAAAGTATTTTCCAGATCCCATTTCCAGAATCCAAGAAAAGAGCCAGTGGGCCCAGTATGCCCTTGAAGAAGATAGAAAGTACACAAACGCATGGTGGTTGAGGGATAAAGGTGCATATGATTCAGCGGGCCTAATGGTTTTGGAAGATGGCAACTATGAGAGTATGAGCGGTACACAAAACATAGAAGGGATCAGGCCGGCTATGTGGATACTTAAAAGCTACACTGATTATGTGGACTCTGAAATTCCAGTCCTTGAAGGCCAATTGAATCTGTTTGACGCAGAGGAAAAATAAGACTATATTTGACACCAATTTTGACACCAACGCCGGGTCAAAATTGGTGTTTTTCTTTTGCTTGTGTCGGCAGAATTGGTGCTTAATATCTGGGTTATGAGTTCAATGAGCGTAGCTTGTTGGGTCATGAGCCCGACCGCCGCCGGTGGCGGAAGAAGCGACCTCTGGTTCGGCGAGAGGTGCGGGCTTTCGGACCTGCACCCTTCTTGCTTAAAACCTTGGGAAATCACACAAAAACATCTGTTGTTATTTTCTTATTATGTCAATTGTAATGGAAAAATCTGTATGATAGTATATAAGTAAAGATAGAGAGAATTTTGCAAATGCGCCAGCCAAATGGTCGAAAGTAATGAGAGGAGGTGACCACCCATGGTGTAATTTGAGAGGTGAGAAAGCACAGGCACAATTGGAAATTACAAGCAGGAGGTATATGTTATGAGAAAAAACATTCTCAGAGTGACGAGTATGCTGCTGGTAATCACCATGTTGCTGAATTGGATTCCTCTGGTGGGAATTGCGGCCAATGAGCCCACGAAAGAGATAGAGAGAATAACCACAGAAGAAACTGCAGAGCAACAGAACGCAGCAGTCGTTGTGGAAGAAATAGTAGACAAACGAACCGAATACACCAAATGGTTCCGGATGGACAATGGGCTTTATGCAGCAGCTGTCTATTCAGAGCCGGTACACTATGAGAAAGACGGTGCCTGGGTGCAGATCGACAACACACTGCAGGCCAGCGCCGATGGCGGCATTATCAATACAGCCGGCATCTGGGATGTGGAGTTCCCCAATCAAATGTCCGCGGAGAGTAGCATCCACATAACCAAGGATGGTTACACTCTGGCGTTCTCCATGGGTGGAGAGCTGCATAGCGGCAGACTTGAAGTGTCCAGTGAGATTATCTCGGCCCAAACCGAAGGAAAGACAGAGGAGACATTCGACACAAGCCAGGCGCAGACATCTGTCGCCCAGATTCAAAAACCCGATCCCAACACCCTGCGTCAGACCCAGCAGAATGATGTAATGGCAGTGAATACGATCACCTCTGCGCTGGTGTACGAAAGCGTATATAGCGGAACGGATGTGCGCTATGACCTGCAGTCTAACCAGATCAAGGAGTCTGTGATTTTAGACAGCTATAACAGCACCCTCCGGGGTTACCGCTATCAGCTGTCAACCGGAGAGTTAATCCCGGTGCTGGGAGACGATGGCCGTATTGAGTTCTATGATCCGCAGAAGCAAAATGTTGTCATGGTTATGGAGGCGCCCTTCCTGACGGATGCGGCGATGGTCTATAATTACGATGTGCAGGTACAGCTCAGCGGAAACGACGGCAACTATACTCTGACCTACCTGCTGCCTCATCAGTGGTTGGCAAGTCAGGAGCGTCAGTGGCCGGTGATTTTGGATCCGGTGATTTCCGCAAAACTGGACGAGCTTAATATCCGTGATCGCACGGTGGCCTCCAACGCTACTTTTGCCCAGAATTGGGGCATGAACGCTTGCGGATACAGCAAAGCCGAGGGAAAACAACGGTTCTACCTGAAATATAGGGAGATCCCTGCGCTGACCTCCGCGGATGTGGTGGTGGGCGCAACCATCCAGATGTACAAATACGAGACCTCCGGTACCACTGCAACGGTGCAGGTACATAAAGTGTTGGGCACCTGGGAGTCTGAGACCATCACGTGGGCAAACAAACCTGCCTATGACGAAACGGTGGAGGACTTCAACATCGTCAGGGAGCAAGGCTTCTATGGTTGGGATGTAACGGATATTGTCCGCGGCTGGTACGAGGGCGAAAACTACGGAATGATGTTCCGAGTAGAGGACGCAGTAGAAAATGGCACCACCGCCAACTATAAGCAGTTCATCTCTTCTGACTACAGCTATAACACTTTATATATGCCGTCTCTGACCATCTTCTTTCGAAACAATAACGGCCTTGAGAGTTATTGGGATTATAGCGGATCTTCCGCAGGTCGGGCGGGCACCGGCTATGTCAACAACTATACCGGCAATCTTGTGTGGGTCAGATCGGACATCGGCTTTGGTGGTAATCGGATGCCGGTGGCTATCAGCCACATCTATAATGCCAATGACAGCTTGTCGGTAACCGACAGCAACAATGTCAACGACACCAGCGGCAACGGCTTTGGCCTGGGTCAAGGCTGGCGCACCAACTACAACCAGCTGGTGTACCAATGGTCTCAGGACAGCAGCTACTATGTGTGGGAGGACAGCGACGGTACAGATCACTACTTCTATCTCGACACCGAATCCGGTGAATATGTGGATGAGGACGGCCTGGAGCTGAAGCTGGACATTAGCGGTGCCGGCACAAAGAAATACACCATCACCGATAAAAACGGCAATAAGAGTTATTTCGACACCCAGGGGCGCCTGACCTCCTTAGAGAACAACCAGGCAACCCCCAGCGCGATCCGGATCACCTATGTAGATTCCAGCAAAAAGATCGCTACGATCACCGATGGCGCAAACCGGGTGTACACCTTCATCTATAACACCGACGGCCAACTGAGCAAGATCAGCTATCAAAAGTCGGGCGAAACAGACCAGGGTCATGTTACTTTCGCCTATGACAGCGCAAAGCGCTTGACATCGGTTACAGACCAGGACGGAAAGGTCAGCCGCTATACCTACGGCACCAATAATCTTCTGACTTCCGCCCAGGATATTGATGGCTATAAACTCACATATACTTATACCACAACCACCGCCAAAAAGCCTGCCCGGGTCTCCAAAATCCTGGAGAGTCATAACGGCGTTTTGGGCGGAGAACTGAATATCACCTATCAGCATAACCAGACTACCTTTACGGATGTAAATGGAAATATCCAGATCATGCAGTTCAACAGCCTGGGTAATACGATCAGCATCCAGGACGGTCAGGGACGGGCACAGTATGCCCAGTACGCAAAGAACGATACGGAGGATGAAACTCATAAGGGCAACCAGCTGACACTTGCTTCGAAATTGCAGAATACTGTAGGCAATTATCTGCCGCATTCGAGCTTTGAGATGGGCCATTATTGGGCAGCAAATTCCTCAGAGCTTACCATTACTACCAGTAATGAGGCGGCCTACCAAGGACAAAAATCCCTGAAATTGCAAAGTACATCCACCGGCCAAGTGGCGGCGTTGGCACCCAGCCAGGTGGTGGAACCGGGCGAGACGGTAACCTTTTCTGCGTATATTAAATCTGTAGATGCCACGGGCCTTATTGCCCTGCATTACGGCGGCGATTATACCAATTATGTAGGCCCCGGTTTTAAACCTGGACAGAATTGGACCCGGCTGGAGGTGTCCTATACCAACAACACCAATACCAGCCGTAATATGATCTGTGTTGTGTTCATCCAGGGATCAGGAACAGCCTATGTGGATGCGGCACAGATGGAAAAAGCACCCACTGCAAGCCGCCTGAACCTAATTGAGAATGGCGATTTCCGTATTGGTTATTCCGGTGTTCCGGCGCTGTGCTGGACCGGAACAGGTCTCGCTTCCGCCGATCAACTGACGACTCTGGATGCGGCGGCGAATCCTCAACTCAATGCTCGTGTGTTTAGTATCACCGGCTCGCCTACAGCAAAGAAGCGCTTGGGACAGACAGTGAAAATCAGCGGCTCGGCGCAGGACACCTTTGTGCTGGCCGGCTGGGCAAAGGGCAATTCCGTGCCCACGCCGGAGGCGGAGGACGGCGCCAATCAGCGGCGTTTCGCTCTAATGGCTCGGTTCAATTATACCGACGGTACCAACTCGGACTACTTCTACGCGCACTTTAACCCCGATAGCAATGCCTGGCAGTACGCTGCTACGGCAATGGTAGCGCAGAAGGCCTACAGCTCAGTGTCCGTGTGGTTAGTGTACGACTACAATATGAACACCGTCTTCTTCGACGGCATCCAGCTCTTCCGAGAGAATTTTGGCAGTAGCTATACCTACGATGAGGACGGAAATGTGATCTCCGTAGTGGATCTGCAAAAAAAGACCACTACTTATGAGTATGATGAAGAGAGCAACCTGACAAAGATCCTTCAGGATAATCAGGCCAAGATGATCTACACATACGACGATTACCACAATGTTCTCACCGCCCAGTCCCAGGAAGGTCTGCTTTATACCTTTGCCTATGACGCCTGGGGTAATAACACCGCCGTGTCCATTGGCAGCGGCGATACCAAGCTCACCAGCACCGCGCAGTACACTACCGATGGTAACCGCCTGGCATCCACCACCGACGCGGCGGGTAAGATCACCCGGTACGGCTACAATTCCCAAACCAATGTCCTGGAGTGGGTCCAGTACCCGGAGGACACCGAAGCCACCCGCACCAACTATACCTACGACAGTATGTACCGCCTGGCCCAGGTAGAGGTGCAGACCGATACAAACACGGCGATGTCCGCCGCCTATACCTATGAAAATGACCTGCTGACGGAGCTGGATGCCGGTGGAACGGTCTATACCTTCGCCTACGGTAATTTCGCCCTGCGCAGCAGTATCCAGGTAGGCGATCAGACCCTGGCCACCTATACCTACACCCAGGACCGGAACAACTACCTTGCCTCTATGAACTATGGCAACGGAGACAGTATCTCCTACACCTACGATGATCTGGGGCGTTTGGTGACCCAGACCTACGAGGACGGCGCAACGGTCACCTACCGGTATGATAACAACGGCGCATTGGTATCCGTGAAGGACAGTACCACCGGTAGAACCATTTTCTACTATTACGATTTCACCGACCGACTGGTGAAGTACAAGGAGTCCGGCTCGGGCCATAGCTTCTCCATGGTGTTCACCTACAATAATAAGAATCAGGTAATAGAAGCGCAAGAAACCACCAATGGCTATGGCCGTTACATTTGGTATACCTACGACGATGACAACCGTCTTGCCGCCTATCAGAAAGGCTGGGTGAAGCAGAACTACCATTATGACGCTTACGGCAGAGTGGACAGAAAGAATCTGACTTTTAAGGGGGCCAATGTGCTCACAACCACCCATGCCTTCCGAACCACCGATCACGGAGCCACCTCCCAGGTGGTTACCCTGCAAAACAGCTACGGCGGCCAAAATACCGTCTACTCCTATACCTACGATGAAAACGGAAATATCCTGACCGTCAGCGACGGAACCCATACCCTCAGCTATGTCTACGATTCCCAGAATCAGCTTCTGCGGGAGAATAACCAGGCTGCGGGGTATACCCTGGCATGGACTTACGACGGCCAGGGCAATGTCCTGACGGAGACGGAGTACCCCTTCACCCAGGCGGCAACCCTGGGGAATCCGGTTTCTGCAAGAGTATACCATTATACGGATGCAGACTGGCCAGATCTGCTCACAGGTGTTACCGAAGACGGCGTCTACAGGGAGATCACCTCTGACGAGATCGGCAATCCCTTGTCCGACGGTGTCCGCACCTATACTTGGAAGCACGGTCGACAGCTTGCGACTGTAACTCAGGCAGGTGTAACCTGGACCAATACCTATAATGCCGATGGTATGCGCATCAGCCGAACTAACGGCACGGTTACTTATGGCTACAATTACTATGGCGGCCAGTTGCTCAGTATAACCAAAAATGGGGAGGCAATGTATTTTTCCTATACCCCCGACGGACTACCTATGGCGTTGGCATACCAGAGCACCAGCTACATCTATGTGACTAACCTGCAAGGTGATGTTGTGGCAATCCTGGACACCAACGGTGTCTCCGTGGTAGAGTATACCTACGATGCCTGGGGTAAACTCCTGAGCTGCACCGGCTCGATGGCAAGCACGTTGGGTCAGCTCAACCCCCTGCGGTATCGCGGCTACGTTTATGATTCCGAGACCGATCTATATTACTTACAGTCCCGCTACTATGACCCCACCCTCCGTCGCTTTGTAAATGCCGACGGCCTCACCGCCACCGGCCAGGGAATCATAGGCAATAATATGTTTGTTTATTGCTTAAATAATCCTATTATGAGAGACGATCCGTCGGGAAATAGGTGTGTACCACAGCGCGCGGATTTAAAGGCGTTCATACCAGAGTATATTCTTGATCAAGAGGATGGGAGTATTGCTAACAAAAAACTTGGCGTTTCAACTATTAGCCATAGCGGTTGTGGTGTAATAGCAACATATAACGCCTTGTTAACTCTCGGTGAAAATACTACTTTTGATGAGGTATTAGCTTACTATAATAAAAACTGGTACAGTTTGGATTGTGCAGGATTGGCTGGAATGCGGCCAGATGTAGTTGCAACCTATTTTAGGGAAGCTGGTTACACAGTGCATATTACAGATAGCCGGGATGGAATTGATGTGCTATCAAGATCAGCGGATGCCTGTATTCTGTATTATATGTATTATACAGAATATTCGATTGGGGAGGTTACCTGGGATCTATATGGTGCGCATTTTGTTTCTTATCTGAAAAAAGGAGGAAAGTATATTACGCTTGAAGCACCAACGGATTCTTTTAAACGCCCATCAAGTTATGCTTATTCTGGCCGTAGGTTTTATGCCATAGGTATCTATATATACAAATGATATGAGCTGTTTGCAAAGCAAGGTGCGCTAAAAAAGGACCTGCATATTGATGCTGACAATGATAGTCGTTTTCATCACATATGTTTCCTGTGTTAGCAAGAAAGGGGAATGCTATGGAAATTGACAAACGTGATAAATCTTATCGAAATTCTTTAAGAAGAAGGGTCATAATTAGCCTTCTTGTCATAATAGCTGCGCTGTTTTTAGGATATTTGTTGCTTTCCTTGCCGTTCATTTTACCATATTTCTCTAGCCAGCAGTGGCTACCAGCAGAAGGAACATGGTATTGTGAAGAATTGCAGATTCAGTTTTGTGTAGAAAACGAGAACGAGAGTTTTGCAATGATTGATGGGATAAAGATACCATGCTATATACGCAACGATAGGGGGTCTTCAGTCTTCTCGATCTGTGCAGCTTCGCCTGATTTTGATGATATAGTTTCGGTTGGGGAAGCTTTGTTTTCAGGGGAATATGTAGACCTTAACAGTGATGTATTTATTGTGATGGACAGAGACACAAAACAACAGGTGGTGTTTAGGAGAGTGCCATAGAGTGTACGAGTTTTGAATAATGAACCAACCCAGTGGGGTGCGGCACCCCGCACCCCACTTTTTGGTACAATTCCGTTGTCATTGCGAGCCAGTGCACACACTGGCGTGGCAATCTCCCGCAACCGCCCCGCAGCAAAAAGCCTTCCCCTGGGGCCAGCTCCTGAGCTGCACCGGCTCGATGGCAAGCACGTTGGGTCAGCTCAACCCCCTGCGGTATCGCGGCTACGTTTATGATTCCGAGACAGGATTGTATTACTTACAGTCTCGTTATTACGACCCCGCCCTAAGACGCTTTATCAACGCGGACGCCTATACAAGCACCGGCCAAGGCTTCATAGGCAACAACATGTTTGCCTATTGTCTGAACAATCCTGTGAATTGCACAGACAGCATCGGTACTCGGTGTGTTGCAGTTGCTGCATTGCGACATGGCGGAAGTCTCGAACCCCCTAAACCACAGTGGATTCACGATGGCAATGAGAAGAGTGAAGACCTATTAGATCTAATGCAAACAATGTTTGAAGATATTAGCAAGCTTGATAATTTCCGATGCAGTGTTTCTTATGATGGGATAGTGTCGAAAACAACAGATACATCGTTGCAGTGGGCGAAACTTATACTTGACGGTGTTACGATGTGTATACCTGGAAAAGTTGCAACTGGAATTTCCGCAGCAATATTTATTTACGATACGTATGAGTTGATTAAAGGACCAGATTTGCCAGACAAGGATTATTACCAGTTCACAGTTAGTGTTTCTTGGGATCAAAAGTTCACCGTCGATGAGGGTATAGTGATAGAGCATTACGCTTACGATTTGGTTTATGTGTGGAACGACACACATTATGAATCTCCTTCATGGTATCTAATTAAAGTGATTGATAATACTCACACAGAACGGTTATTTTAGTGGTCAAAGGGCAACTAAAGGAGACATATTATGGTTTTGAGAGAAAATGCATGTATAGAAGGCGTTCATAGTCCAAGTAAATATAAAAATCCGATAATCCGTTTTTTGCATTTTTTGTTTTTAAAGCATAAGTTGTACTATCGTAAGGATGATACAGCACTTTGTGCAAAGTGTAACGTCTTTTTAAGGACGCCCTTAGCGTATTACCACTGGGGGGCAAAAATGGCATATGTGCTGGCGGGGATGTTGGTTATTACTTTCATAATAATATTTCCCAAATCTGATTACGGAGATTACTTTGTGCGATACGGTATTATAGGTGTAAGCTTATTTGCTACTAACAGAATAATAGATTCTTTCATTTTCGCTTTCTTTCCGTGGAGGTTGTTAGATGAGACAAATATTGATCCACAGGCATTGATTGAAAGGGCAAATAATGAGCAAAAAAGTAGATGCCATATGGTATATGTGGGGATGTTTATTGGTTTTTTGATCAATATTTCAGTGTTGTTTATACATTCGTAGAAAGATAAGACAAGACAGGGGCCGGTTTTGGGTCCTGAATAGTTAATCAACCCACTGGGGTGCGGCACCCCGCACCCTCCTTTTTGGTACAATTCCGTTGTCATTGCGAGCCAGTGCACACACTGGCGTGGCAATCTCCCGCAACTGCCCCGCAACAATACGCCTTCCCTGGGGCCAGCTCCTGAGCTGTACCGGTTCTATGGCAAGCACGTTGGGTCAGCTCAACCCCCTGCGGTATCGCGGCTATGTTTATGATTCCGAGACAGGATTGTATTACTTGATGTCTCGATATTACGACCCCACCCTAAAACGCTTTATCAACGCGGACGGCCTCACCGCCACCGGCCAAGGAATCATAGGAAACAATATGTTTGCCTATTGTCTGAACAATCCGGCGAATTGCGCGGACGGTGCAGGTTCTCGGTGTGTTGCTGTTTCTGAAATGCCGGGGGGCGGAAAGCCGAAGAACCGTGAATTTAATACAGAGGAAGAGGCGACAATAGCTTTTTACACCGAATATATGAACCAGAGCCTTTATAGTCGCCACGAATTTGCTACAGAGATATACACCAAGACTGTGAATGGAGCGACAAAATATTATTACAATATTCCACACGTAGGAGGTCCTCACGAAGTATACGGCCCCCATCCAACACCTTACGGAACTACACTTGTTGCAATAGCACATACGCATACAAATCCAGGGGCCTTTTCTGGTGCAGATACAATAACGGCTGGAATGAATAGGGTCAGCATTTATTTGATGAGTCCAGAAGAAGATGGCCTCCGACTCTTGCGACATGATCCATTAACCGGAAAGACGGAACATGAATTTGAGAGAATGAAAGGGTTTTCACCCACACCGTTAACAGCATTGCAAAAAAGCACATTGGTTTCTTTGTATAGCAGTTCCTGGGATGCACACATACAAGGACATGGAGATTGTGGATTTAATTGTGGGGCAAAACGATGGCCGGCTTGGTGAGGAGGTATTTATGAAGAAATTTATAGTTTTAACATTAATACTGGCAATGCTTCTGATGACCCTTGTGGGCTGTACGCAAGCAAAAAAGGAGAAAAAGCAAGCCGAGAAAATAGAACAGTTACAGGAATTGTATGCTGAGAATTGGTCTGAGAATAATGGTTGTTATGATCAAGATGTTTTACCTACTAAGGAAACGGCAGAAGCAGTCGCACAGCAAATATTTGACAGCATAAAAGAGGAATACGGCAAAGAAAATTGCGTGTGGAGCTTTACTGTTTACTACGAAGCACAGAACGCGTGGATGGTTCACTTTGGCATACCTCCGACAGAAGATGGGGTGTATACAATGGGCGCAGGTTGTACTATTGCGTTAAACAAAGCTAACGGGCAGGTTATGCGAGTTTTCTGGGGATGAGCAGTAAACAGAAAGCTGTTCGATGTTAGTATAGTCGATAGCATATGGGTGAGGATGTATCTATGAAAAAATTGTAGTTTTGCTGTTAATACCAGCAGTGTACTTAATGATATTGACCGGTTGTTCAGAAGCAAAAAAGGAGAAAAAGCAAGCCGAGAAAATAGAACAGTTACAGGAATTGTATGCTGAGAATTGGTCTGAGAATAATGGCTGTTATGATCACGATGTTTTGCCTACTAAGGAAACGGCAGAAGCAGTCGCACAGCAAATATTTGACAGCATAAAAGAGGAATACGGTAAAGAAGAGTATGAATTAATATACGCTACATACTACAAAACTGAAAATGCGTGGATGGTTTTCTTTCATCGGCCGCAGAAAGAAGATGGGCTGACGTTAATGGGCGGAGGCTGTACTATTGCGTTAAACAAAGCTAACGGGCAGGTTATGCGAGTTTTCTGGGGGCAGTAGCAACAGGGAACTGTTTGATGTTAGCGTATTGTAGAGCCTATGGGCGAGGAGATTACTATGAAGAAAATTGTGGTTTTACTGTTAATTCCGATAATGCTGTTGGTGGGGTGCGGACAATCCCAGGAGGCAGAGTCAACCGCCAAGTGGGAACCGCCTTTGGGGATAGATACGATTTATGATATGCAATGGGCCTCAGAATGGGGGTACTACCAAAAGGATGTCTTACCTGATGAAGAAGTGGCAAAAGCAGTTGCGCAGAAAATATTTGACAGCATAAAAGCTGACCACAAAGCCAGGGGCTACAAGCTGCAGCACGCAACTTATTATGAAGAAGAAAACGCTTGGATGGTCTTTTTCGCAAACCCGCTGAAAAAAAGCGAGTTGAGTTGGCTGGGCGGTGGCTGCACCATTGCGTTAAGCAAAGCAGACGGCCAGGTACTGCGAATTTTCTGGTGGTAACAACCGGCCCAACAAGACAGAGCATAGTTCTGAGGCCTGAATAGTTAACCAACCCAATGGGGTGCGGCACCCCGCACCCCACTTGTTGTACAATCCTGTTTCCCGTTGTCATTGCGGGCCAGTGCACACACCGGCGTGGCAATCTCCCGCAACCGCCCCGCAGCAAAAGCCTTCCCCTGGGGTAAACTCCTGAGCTGCACCGGCTCGATGGCAAGCACGTTGGGTCAGCTCAACCCCCTGCGGTATCGCGGCTATGTTTATGATACCGAGACAGGATTGTATTACTTGCAGTCTCGTTATTACGACCCCACCCTCCGCCGTTTTGTAAATGCCGACGGCCTCACCGCCACCGGCCAGGGAATCATAGGAAACAATATGTTTGCGTATTGCATTAACAATCCAGCAAATAGGCTAGATCCAACAGGAATGATTGCGCTAGTCAACAAAAGAGATATGGTGGCTAAAATTGGCGCTGCAGACATTGCCCAGCAGTTGAGTTGGATTGAAGAAAATGTTGGGGTACAAGCATATCTAAATCCGGAATATGGGGTAACAGAGTATCGCTTCTTCGTTACACGTCGGTATGGTGTCGGATATTCCAAGAATTTAGGCGATGAAAAAGCTGTAAATCTTTACGCGCATGCGAACGATTTTAATGGTGATACATCACTGGATTTATCGGCTGGTGTGAAAGCCAATTTTAATAATTTTGGCGTTAGTTATGAGCTGGGAACGGATTCGTCAATAGGAATCCATACTGCAGGATGGGATCTTGACTTGGGTACGAACGAGCTTGGTCGGGGGTATATACAAATCTCTCGAGACACAGGTAACGGATATGTTTTTGAGAAGTATTCGTTCAATATTCCTGAAATTGTTTTGATAGCATATGCTTGTCCGCAATTTGTTTCACTGGCTGGACCTCAGACGCTCGGAGTTCTAAGTAATATGTGGGGAGCAGTGGGTCAAGTATTTTGACAAATAGATAGTTGGAGGCAGTTATGTTAGGAATTACGAGCAAATTAGGCGACAATTTTATCATTCACTGGGAACCGATCTTGGTTGTGTTTGGCGTGCTATTAATCATGATCATTTCCTCAGTGTTGCAGGATAGGACGATCATTAAACAATTCCAACAAGGAAAAACAGACGAGAAATTTATAGACAAATGCCAAAACCGAATCCGCACTTGTGAAAAAACCCCGGCAGGACGGCGCAGTACATATCGTTATCGCACGATGATTTGCGCAGCTTATTTGTCGTCCGGCTCTGTGGCAGAGGCGTTTGAGCAGTTCAA
Source organism: Faecousia sp. (assembly GCA_045601585.1). GTDB lineage: Bacteria > Bacillota > Clostridia > Oscillospirales > Oscillospiraceae > Faecousia. The sequence continues at coordinate 13,385 of JAZRZW010000167.1, forward strand.
CGCCCTCAGGCAGCAGGAGTATAAAAGCGTGCGCTGGCTATATTTGCTGTTTACCCAGTATTTCTCCAGTGAAACCTATCAAAAATTGAGTGCTGCGTATATGGAAAAAGTGCAAAACGGCATCGATGACGAAATTGCAATCCAAAATTTGATCCGGGAGCGCGTTGCTGTGGATGAAGCCTTCCGGGAAAAAGAGATGTTTTTCCGCGAACAGCTAAAGAACGATTTTGTTGCTGGTGTTTTGGATGATTATATTGCCTTAGCGCACAAACTGCCCAAGACAAAATAACGCAGTGAGGTGAGTCGATATGAAGAAAGCAATTTCTATTATCCTTATTGTATGCGCAATTTTTCTGGCCTGCGGCGGTGTTGCTTTTGTAAAGAATATCAGTATGGGTGTGTTCGGTTTGGATGCGCAGGAGAATACAACCTGGGTGTCTGAGGATGGAACCATTACGCTGCATATGAATGGGGTGAAGGAAAGCGATACCGGAACGATGATCATTGACGGCAAGCAAATAGACTTTTTCCTGATTCTGAATACAGGTGGTATCTACATTTACCCGCAGGAAGAGGGGAAGAACTATGTCGATGACACTTTTGAGCAGTGGACGATGGCGAAAAAGAGCGACGACTCTTTCACTGTGAAGGTAGCTGAAACCACCTATTTCCAGAAGAACCAGAAGATCACCTTCTATCGTGTAGAATGAGATGGAAACATCGAATAATTGCATTCAGATCAGTTCAAAAGGGGGGTGGGAACCTCGCCCCCCGTATCTCCCTCCTATACCTACGATGCCTGGGGTAAGCTCCTGAGCTGCACCGGCTCGATGGCAAGCACGTTGGGTCAGCTCAACCCCCTGCGGTATCGCGGCTATGTTTATGATACCGAGACAGGATTGTATTACTTGCAGTCTCGTTATTACGACC
>JAZRZW010000168.1:0-7476 GCA_045601585.1 Faecousia sp.
GTGGCCGTACCGTTGGTTCCGGCGTTGTTACCGAGATCTACGAGTAATTCTTGAACGCACTTAATGAATCTCACAACCTTAAGGTTGGGGGATTTTTTTGTGTAAAATGCCGTCATTCTTGACATAAAACTCCAAAAACAATATAATATTTAATAGCGAAATAAACAAACAGAAAGGATGATCATTCGCTATGGATCCGAAATACGAATCCCTGTTTACACCCTGGAAAATCGGCAATGTTGAGATCAAAAACCGCATTGTTATGTGCCCTATGGGTGGCACCAGCTTGTTTGGCTGGTTTGAGCTCACCGGCTGTAAATTTGATAAGGAAGCAGCTAAGCTGTTCCTGGAGAGAGCCCAGAATAATGTCGGCCTTATTATCCCCGGTATTGCACCTTTGAGGGATACCTTCTGGGGTCGTTGGCTGTGGCAGAACCCCAAGATGTTTGACGACCTGAAGGAGTTTATGGAAGAGATCCATAAGACCGGCGCCAAACTCTTTGTGCAGCTGACTGCCGGCATGGGCCGTAGCTGGGCAATCACCGATATGATTGCGCCCTTACATAAGAAGAAGTTTACCCGTGCGCTGTTGAAGCCTATTCTGGATACCAATCATGAGTTGGCAAGCCCCAGTCCGCTGCCTTCCCGTTGGGATCCTGAGATCACCACTCCTGAAATGACCATCGAGCAGATCCATGAGATCATTGAGGCCTTTGCCAAGACCGCAAAGCTCTGCAAGGATGCCGGTGTTGACGGTGTGGAGATCCACGCCGTCCACGAGGGCTACCTGCTGGACCAGTTCACTATGGAGTGGACCAATAAGCGTACCGACGAGTATGGCGGCTCCTTTGAGAACCGCTACCGTTTCCCTGTAGAGGTTGTCAAGGCCATCAAGGAAACCTGCGGAGACGATTTCCCTGTATCCCTGCGTTACAGCGTGGAGTCTAAGGTCAAGGGCTTCCGTGAGGGCGCGGTTCCCGGCGAAGTCTACACCGAGGTGGGACGCTGCATGGAAGAGTCCGAGAAGGCTGCTAAGTACCTGCAGGATGCCGGCTACGATATGCTTAATGCCGATAACGGCACCTATGACTCCTGGTACTGGGCACATCCGCCTATGTATATGCCCCAGAACTGCAACCTGGAGGATGTAGCGCATATTAAAAAGTTTGTGGACATTCCCGTGGTTTGCGCAGGTCGTATGGAGCCGGAAGAGGCTGCCAAGGCCATTGCCGAGGGCCGCATCGACGGTATGGGCGTTGCCCGTCAGTTCCTGGTGGATCCCGAGTGGATTACCAAGCTCATTGAAGACCGTGTCGAGGATATCAAACCGTGTATCTGCTGCCACAGCGGTTGCTTTAACTTCTCCTCTTCCAAGGGTCACGCCAATACCCAGGATCTGAAGGATACTATGGGTCTGGCTCGTTGCGCACTGAACGCAGAGACAATGCAAAGTAAGAAGCACTATATCGCTCCTGCCAAGAGACAGAAGAATATTGCTGTCATTGGCGGCGGTATCGGCGGCATGGAATCTGCTCTGGTTTGTGCAAAGCGCGGCCATAAGGTAACGCTGTATGAAAAGTCCGGCGAGTTGGGCGGTGTGTTCATTGCTGCAGCAGCACCTTCCTTTAAGGTAAAAGACCGTGATTTGATCGCTTGGTATAAGCGGGAGCTGAGCAAATATCCTGAGATCGAAGTAAAACTCAACACCAAGGTGGAAAATATCAGCGAGCTGGAGGCTGACGAGGTGATCGTTGCCACCGGTTCTACCCCCAACCGTCCTCCCATTCCCGGCGTTGGCCGCAGCATCCAGGCTGTGGATTTCCTGCTGGGCAAGCGTCCTGTGGGCGACAATGTAGTGATTATCGGCGGCGGCCTCACCGGTTGTGAGATTGCCTATGAGCTGTACCTCCAGGGTAAGCACCCCACCATCGTGGAAATGATGGACGACCTGATCTGCACCCCCGGCATTTGCCTTGCAAATACCAGCTTCCTTCGCGATTTCTTCAAGGCTAATAATGTTCCTGTTCACCTTGAGACCGGTGTCACTGAGATCGGTGACCGGGTAGTCACCTTAAAGGACAAGGAAGGCAATACCTTTACTGTGGATGCCGACGATGTGATCCTTTCCGTGGGCTACAAGCCCGCACCCATTGCCAAGGCCGGCAAGCATGTCCATATTGTAGGCGATGCAAGTAAGGTTGGCAACCTGCGTACTGTCATTTGGCAGGCCTGGGATGTATGTATGAAACTGTAATTTTCTTTTTACTGAACGCTATGGAGGTGTAGCATGAAAGCTGTTAAAACCGCAACTCTTATTAACAACATTGCTTCTGTATTGTTGTGGCTTCTTGGCATAAGCGTATTGGTTTTTAATCTGCTGGGTATGTGGGTTTCTTGGCATCTTAGTGGTTTCGGCTACTATTTCTATTGTCCCATTCCATTCGTTATCTCCATTGTGGCTTTGGTCATTTCTGTCTGTCAGAAAGAATTCTCTATTCGTATAAAATATCTTTTGTGTAATGGTATTGTTTTAGGAATTTCCATAATAATGACCATTTTAACATTCGATGTATTTAGTGCCTGGTTTTGGTAAAACCAGATATTACAAAAAAGGAGTCAATTTATGTTTTTAACCCCTGAACAGCAAGCCATATTTAATGGTGAAAAAGGGGAAGTCATGGCCAAGGTCATGAAGACCCTTGTGATGTACGGCGAGGCCTTCGGCGCTGAGAAGATGGTGCCGGTTTCCTCAAAGTTCAACCACCTGGTAACCTCTTTTGGTCTGAAGATGATGGGCCCTGTGTTTGATCTGATGCAGCAGCTCATCGATGCCGGTGCGATCTCCGGGCAGAAGTTCTCTGTGGACCCCAGACCTCTGGATAAGAATGTGCCTGCCAATTTCCTGCAGAACTTCATTTTCAACAACTTTATGTACTCCAAGCAGGACGACTATGAAAAGCAGCTGCAGCAGCTGGGTCTGCTGGACGACAATGCTTTTACCTGCGCTTGCTACCTGGATCAGGTAGGCAATAAGCCGGAAAAGGGTGAGATCCTCAGCTGGGCAGAGTCCTCTGCGGTGGTCTATGCCAATTCTGTGCTGGGCGCTCGCTGCAACCGCAATTCCGGCATTATGGATATTATGGGTTCTATCGCCGGCTTTGTGCCTTCCTTCGGCCTGTTGACCGATGAAGGCCGTAAGGCTACCTGGGTAGTAAAGGTACAGACCACCAAGAAGCCTGAGGCACAGCTCCTGGGTTCTGCCATCGGTATGAAGGTGATGGAGGATGTTCCTTATATTGTCGGCCTGGATGCTTGGTTGGGCAATGAACTGAACGAAGCCGCCTGCACCTACCTTAAGGACTTTGGCGCAGCAACCGCTTCCAACGGTGCAGTTGGCCTGTATCACGTTGCTAACCTGACTCCCGAAGCAGTGGAGATGGGCCAGAGCCTGATCGCTGAAGGTGCAAAGGAATACATCATCGATGATGCCGAGCTGGCAAGAGTCCAGGCGGAGTACCCGGTGATCTGGAAGAACCCCGATGCAAAGCCTAAGCTCTGCTTTGTGGGTTGCCCCCATATGTCTTTGGAGCAACTGAAGGACTGGACTGTCCGTGTGGAAGATGGCCTGAAAGCCTCCGGCAATAAGAAGGTTCTGATTCCCACCGTATTCACTACCGCACCTGCGGTAAAGGCAGAGTTCGAAAAGACGGAGTACGCCGCCCGCCTGAAAGCTACCGGTGTCATTCTGTCCTACATTTGCCCCCTGATGTACATGAATAATCCTCTGTGTGGCAAGGTGCCGGTGATCACATCTTCCAATAAGCTCCGCACCTACACCACCGCTCGCTATTACACGGAAGCAGAGATTCTTGCCAAGATCACGAAAGGAGGCGACGCCGTATGAAGAAGTTTCAAGGCAGAGTAGTCACACCCGGTACGGTCACCGCCCCCGCACTGGTGTCTCACGGCGGCCTGAACACCCTGGCATCCTTCCAGAAGGCTCTGCAGTTCGGTGACAAGAAGGCCACCTGCGGCGATCAGAACAATCCCGATCTTTACGGCAAGCAGATGCTGGGCAAGGCTTTGTGCCTGCCTCAGACCATCGGATCAACCACCGGTGGCATGGTGTTGTATTGCGCCTGCGCTATGGAGCGTCAGCCGGCGTGCCTGCTGTTCAGCAAGCCCATTGACTCCCTGGCAGCTGCCGGCTCCATTCTGGCCTCTGTCTGGCTGGACGGCGTCAGTATGCCCGTAGTCGACAGCCTGGGCGACGAGTTCCTCAGCTATGTGAAGGACGATATGACCATCACCATCGAAGATGATGGCACTGTCTGCGTAGAATAAAGCAAAACCCCCGGGGCATTTGCCTCGGGGGTTGATTTATTACAGCAGGGGAATGCCAGCTTCTTCGCAGGCACGGACAGTTTCAGCGTCCCAAACGGAGGATTGCACCTCGCCAATATGGGCGCAGCCCAGCATCAGCATACACAGTCGGCTTTGGCCGATACCGCCGCCAATGGTAAGGGGCAGCTCGTTGTTCAGCAGCATCTGGTGGAAGGGGAGCTTTCTTCGGTTATCACAACCGGAAACGGTCAACTGATGATCGAGAGCAGCGGCATCCACACGGATACCCATAGAGGACAGCTCCAAGGCTCTGCCCAGCACATCATCCCAGAAGAAGATGTCGCAGTTAAGCTGCCAGTCGTCATAGTCGGGGGCCCGGTTGTCGTGGGGCTTGCCGGAGCGTAATTTGCCGCCGATCTGCATAATGCAGGCGGTTTTGTGCTCTCGGAGATATGCAGTTTCTCTCTCAGAACCGGTCATGTCCGGATACAGATCCTCCAGCTCCTGGGTGGTGATAAAAGAGACATCAGGACTCAGCTGCACCTGCAGCTGGGGGAATCGCACATGGAGCCGATCGTTGGTGTCGCAGATCGCTTTGACGATGGCGCGCACGATCAGCTTCAGGTAATCCAGATTCCGGTTGCCTTCGGTAATGATTTTTTCCCAGTCCCACTGGTCCACATACAGGGAGTGGACATTGTCGAGATCCTCATCCCGCCGGATAGCGTTCATGTCGGTGTACAGGCCGTTGCCAATGGAAAAACCGTACCGCTTCAGGGCCAAGCGCTTCCATTTTGCCAGGGAATGAACCACCTCGGCTTCCTTGCCAACGGCAGGAATATCAAAATTGACAGGCCGCTCTTTGCCGGAAAGATTATCGTTCAGACCGGAGTCCTCAGTAACAAACAGGGGAGCAGACACGCGCTTTAGGTTCAGCGCGGCGGAGAACTCCTCCTGAAAGGTTTGCTTAATGTACGCGATGGCCCGCTGGGTGTCGTAGGCGTCCAAAGTAGGGCGGTAGCCATCGGGAATGTAAATCTTATTCATGGGGGCACCTTCTTTACAGTTACGATGTTACCATTTTATCTTATTTCCCCAGAAAATCAAGCTTTCTTTTTGATTTTCCTTGCTATTTGGGGGATTATCTAAAAATTCCATCGCTAAGTCAGAAATAAATGTGAGGTTTGCTTGTCCGCGTCACAGAGAAAAATGTCCGCACCAGCTTGACTTAAGGAGCTGAGTGTGGTATAATTCCATAAACCGTTGAGGAAGAGTAAGTAGCCAACCGAACCTTTCCCACAGAGAGCCGCAGAGGGTGGAATTGCGGCGGAGAGAAGTTGTGTAAATGGACTTCCGAGGGCAATCGGAAAGGGAAACACCCCGAGTATGTGCGCCGGAGCAGACCCTCCGTGAAAAAGGTCAGCGTATAAAGGTACGCGATGAGTGGGTGCGCAAGCACCAAGCCGGGTGGCACCGCAGGTTTTTCCTGTCCCAGCTATTATCTGGGGCAGGTTTTTGTTTTTTGCCCCAAAGCATAAGGAGTGCGTGTTATGAGTAAGATCCCCTACAAAATTTATCTGGAAGAAGAGGAAATGCCCAAAGCCTGGTATAACCTCCGGGCGGATATGGTCAACAAGCCTGCGCCGCTTTTGAACCCTCAGACCCAGGCGCCTATGACGGCGGAAGAATTGGGCGAGGTGTTCTGCGAGGAATTGGTGCGGCAGGAGCTGGATGAGACCAACCCCTATATCGAGATTCCTCAGGAGATCCGGGATTTCTACCGGATGTACCGTCCCTCGCCCTTGGTTCGCGCTTATTGTCTGGAAGAAAAACTCCAGACCCCTGCAAAGATCTATTATAAGTTCGAGGGTAATAACACCAGCGGCAGCCATAAGCTGAATTCCGCCATTGCCCAGGCTTATTATGCGAAAAAGCAGGGCCTTACCGGCGTAACTACCGAGACCGGAGCCGGCCAGTGGGGCACAGCCCTTTCTATGGCTTGTTCCTATTTTGGTCTGGACTGCAAGGTCTTTATGGTGAAGGTCTCCTATGAGCAAAAGCCTTTCCGCAGGGAAGTGATGCGTACCTATGGCGCATCCGTAACTCCTTCTCCCTCTATGGAGACGGAGGTAGGCAAAAAGATCCTTCAGGAGTTCCCCGGCACATCCGGCAGCCTGGGTTGCGCCATTTCCGAAGCGGTGGAAACAGCAGGAAAACTCCCCGGTTACCGTTATGTTCTGGGCAGTGTCATGAACCAGGTAATGCTCCACCAGTCCATTATCGGCCTGGAAACAAAAGCTGCACTGGATAAGTACAATATCACCCCGGATATCATCATTGGCTGCGCCGGCGGCGGTTCCAACCTGGGCGGCCTGATTGCCCCCTTTGCCGGCGAAAAGATCAAGGGCAATGCTGACTATCGGCTGATTGCTGTGGAGCCTGCGTCCTGCCCAAGCTTCACAAGAGGCAGGTATGCCTATGACTATTGCGATACCGGTAAGGTCTGTCCTCTGAGCAAGATGTATACGCTGGGAAGTGGCTTCATTCCGGCTCCCAACCACGCAGGCGGTCTGCGCTACCACGGTATGAACTCCACTCTCAGCCAGCTCTATGCAGACGGCCTGATGGAGGCAGTGTCTGTAGCCCAGACAGAGGTGTTTGAGGCAGCAGAGAAATTCGCCCGGGTGGAAGGTATCCTGCCTGCTCCCGAGAGTAGCCATGCCATCAAGGTGGCGATTGACGAAGCGATGAAATGCAAGGAGACCGGTCAGGCCAAGACCATCGTCTTCGGCCTGACCGGAACCGGCTATTTCGATATGATGTCCTATGAGAAATTCCACGACGGCAAGATGGTGAACTATGTTCCCACCGACGACGAGATTGCCGCCGGTCTAAGCAAGCTCCCTCAAATGAAATAACAAAAAGACGGATGGGAAACCATCCGTCTTTTTATAGATTGAGCAAAAAGAAAAGCCTTTGTCAAAAGACAAAGGCTTTTATGGAGCGGGTGACGAGGCTCGAACTCGCTACCTCCACCTTGGCAAGGTGGCGCTCTACCGGATGAGCTACACCCGCGGAACAAGAGGTATTATAGCAGAATTTCCGAATAAGTCAATAGCTTTTTCGAAAATT
>JAZRZW010000169.1:0-15821 GCA_045601585.1 Faecousia sp.
AGCACCGCAAATAGCGGTGTAAAGGGCCATATAGCCTAACCACACCGGCTCGTATGCAGAGCGGATATAGTAGGCAGGGGGGAGCAGATATTGCAGCTTTCTCAGTTGCCCGATGTCGAAGAATACCGGGCATAGCACAAGCATTCCCACGCACAGCACGGGCAACGCTACGGCGAGCGCCTTCACAGACCCAAGGAGCCGCCGCGCCAGCATGGCAAAGGCAGCAACGCACAGGCTGTAGAGAAGGGTAGCGGCCAATTCCAAAAGCAGGTGTTGTCCAAGTCCGCTGGCCAGGAGGCAGATAAATGCAACCAGAGAAAGTTGCAGAACTGCAACCAGCTGGCAGCTCAATTCCGGCAGAATTTGCCAGCGGGCGCCGACCCAGGTGAAGGTGCCTTTTTGCCGATCCTGCAGATATTGCATGGCGGCAGCCAGACCGCACAGGGCAATGACCACACCCAAAAGACCCCGCAGGGGGGATAATAGGAAATTATCCTGAGAGGGAGCACCTTCAGCGTCTCCGAAGAGGAACAGCTCCTCGGAAAAAGCGGTGCTTTCGTAATATTCCAGCAGCTTTTCATCGGAAAGATGGGCGGCTTCCGGCAGGTTCTGCCGTAGGTAGTTCAGATAGACCACCTTGGCCACTTCTTTATACACGGTGCTGCTGAGCCGCTCCCGGCTCAGTGCCATTGCCACATTTTCCGAGCGAGAAAGTACAGTGATAAAGGCATGATCCTGGGTGGGGTCCTGTGCATATTGGGCAATGCGGGTCTGCAGGTCGTCAGAAAATACCCACACGGTATCTACTTTGCCCGCCTGCAAATGCTCCCGGGCTTCCTCCGGGGAGGAGAAGGTCCGATAGCGGATCAGCCGACTGTCTGCCTGAAGGTCCGCAAAGATCTTTTCTGCCAGAGGATCCTGATCTTCCTGGGCAAGGCCCACCGTCAGCACGCTGCCGGTATCCCGGACAGAGATCCGGTAACCGACCACCACCAGGGGGATCAGGAGCAACAAGATCAGGAACACCGGTTTTTTATAAAGACGTTTTGTCAGCATCCAAAGCCATACCGGCCATTTTTTCAGGAAGTTCATTTCATCACCCCCCGAATCTTACGGTGCCGTACCAGGATGCTGAGTGTTGCAAAGAGCAAGGTATAGCCCAGCAGACCAAGGGTAGCGGCAGTGGTGGTTTGCCCGGTGATGCAACCGGCCAACTGTGTCCGGGCAAGACCCGTAGGCAGATAGGCCGCCAGCTTTTGCACACCGATGGGAAAGAAATACACAGGGTAGATACAGCCGGACACAAAGCAAAGGGCCAGACTGATAAAGAACTGCATCAGAACACCGGTCATCATATTGTCGGTGAGCTGGAACAGCAAAAAGCTGTAAGCGGCTGCCATCAGGATCACCGGAATTCCCCGCAGCACGCTACCGGGAACCGGAGGTGTTTGGCTAAACATCCCGATCAGGGGCAGGCAAATGCCGGCGATGAGCAAAAGGGTCAGGGCGTAAGCGCCCAAGTCGCAAAGGGTCTGGGCGGCGGCACTGTGGCCCTTTGCCCGCAGGAGCTTTCCCAATGCCGGATCCTGGCGGATGTGCAGGGGCGCAAAGGGCAGGCAGCATAGCAGCAGACACAGAACACACAAGCCACAGCTCAGGTACTGCCACAGACTAAGCTGATCACCAACGCCCAGCACTTCTACCCGGTATACCCGGTCACGCACCATAATATGATCCACATATTGCAGTGCCAGAGGATCCAGTCGGGGCGTTTGGGGCAGGTTTTCCTGACTTACCAGGTTATCCAGGCCAAACACGCCTTTTTCCGAACTGGAAAGCAGCTCCCCCACCACATCGGTGAGTTCTTCCTTAAAGATGGAAACAATGTCGGAAGCGCCGGTGGTGCTGACCATCCTCAGGGGGATCATTTCGCCGGCATAGGCAGCGTCCATAAACCCTTCGGGGAACACCACATAGGCGGCAATTTTGCCGTCAGAGAGGGCCTTTTTCGCCTGGTCTTCTTCCATTTGCTGAATGTCCAGAGTGTAGCGACTGCTGTCCATGGTGGTGACTGCGGTCAGTGCCATTTGCAGAAAGGCGTCATCGGTCTGGCCGCACAGAGCTACGGAGACCTTTTGATTATTTTCGCTGGCGTCCTGCTGTGCCAGCAGCTTGGGCGCCGCCAGGAGGCAACCCAGCAGCAAGCCGATTACCAGCAGTACACCCGGGAGATAACGCAGGACCCGTTTGCACTGCAGGCCAAAATATTTACCCATATTACAAACTCTCTACCAGGGCGTGGAGGTCGCCGGTGTACTCGAAAGGCACCAAAGTGCCGTCTTTGATGATAAACCACTGGTCGCAAAGCTCCAGCTCCAATACATCGTGGGTGGTCAGCAGCAGCAGACCGCCGGCGCGCTTATACTGCCGCAGGTAGCTGGCAATGCTCTCTTTACAGGCCAGATCCAGGGCGGCGGTGGGTTCATCCAACAGCAGGATAGGCGGGCGATTTGCCACAGCACAGCCGATACTCAGCCGTTTTTTCATACCGCCGGACATTTTGCACACGGGAACTTTGAGAAAATCCCCAATGCCTAAAAGCTTCAAAACCCCATCTTCCAGTTCCCGGGTCAGATCTTCCTGATTGTACCAAAGCAGCAGATTGTCTTTGGCGGAGAGTTCATCGATCAGGGGAGTGCCCTGGGGCACATAGCCCACAAGGGCTGCCCGTCGCGCAGGGTCTTTTAAAAGATCCTTTCCGTCGCAGAGGAAGGCTCCGGCGTTAGGGGAGAGCACACCTGCCAAAATAGACAGCAGGGTGGACTTGCCGGAGCCGTTGCTGCCTAAAATGCCAATGCAGCGGCCGCCCTCACCGGAAAAGGTGATGTCTTTGAGAACCGGCTTTTTGCCGTAGGATTTCTGGATATTTTTAATTTGTACTTCCATAGAAAATACTCCCGGATAAAAGTTTTGGCGCTGACAACAGCGCCAAAACGATATGATTGTGAAAGATCAGATAGGCAGACCCATCTCCTCAGTCAGGTATTGCTCAATGGCCTTGGTGACAGCCTTGGGAACGCCGGCTTCTTCCAGCTTTTCGAAATAGCCGTCAAAGTCCATACTCTTGAGCCAGATATAGGCTTCGATGGGGTTGTTGATGTCCACATACTTTTTAGGAATGGTGATCTCTTTGTCGCCCTTCTTTCGGTCGGCTGTCAGGAGCAGCAGGGATTCATTGCCTGCCATCAGCTCCAGTTCGCTGTGTTTGTCGTTCAGGCGGATCTCGATAGCGAGATTGGTCAGCATAGCGGAGGGGACATCCAGATCTGCGTCCCCCAGGAGCAGGTCGATCAGAGGCTTGCCCGGGGTCAGGCGGATATTGCCACGCTTTTCGGCAAGATCTGTGATGTAGATGGTCAGGTAGGTTTCTTTGTCCACCTGCACCAGGCAATTTACGGTACCGGTTTCATCCTGAATGTCATAAGTACCGGTAATCAGCAGCTCTCCGGAGCCTTCGGCAGCGGGAACCAGCAGCTCAAAGACAAAATGCTTCCGGGAAGAGTACAGGGTGTAGTAGTGGAACAGTTCGGTGACTACACCGCCTTTGCTTTCGGCAAACCGACGGCCGACGATGTTGTCCATATAGTCCACATAGCAGGTGTAAAGCAGCGCCTCAGAGTAGTCGATGTAAGCCCGACCCTCCCGAACACTGTTCAGCAGGTCGGCCACATTGTTCATGTAATTGGTGGAGTTCAGGTCGCTGAAATCTTCCTCGGGGAATTCCGCCTTGAGGTTGTTGGACCAGCGGTTCAGGAAATCCAGAATCCGGGAATCGGTCTGGGCGTTGGTCAGAACGATCTCCAGAGCGTCGTACAGATCATCTTGCTGGATGGTGGCGGTGAGGGCAGTGGTCTTGAGACTGACACCGCCGGTGGTCAGGGTGACTTTTTCCTTTTCCACCTGATCGATCTCGTTGATGAAAACCACCAGATAGTCGAAAATCAGGTCGCTGAGGGTTTCTTGATCGGGAAGACTCTTTACAAAAGTCTCCATCAGCTTTACGGCGCGGTATTCGTCCTGCACAGAGGAGATGAGGCTTTCATCCACCTCCATAGCCACCGGCTTGGTGCTTAACTCGGGGACGGTGACATACATCATTTCCTCTTCAATGTCAATGACAATCTCCAGCGTCAGCAGTCGCGCTTCGGCAAGACCGACGCAGAGGTTATATTTGGCGGCGTTTTCGGTAATGGCATACTCCATATCAAACATGATGTCGGAGACCCACTGACCGTCGCCGAACTCCTCGGGCAGATAGGGCTGCAGGAATTCGATCATCTCTTCGCTGGCAACGATCTGACCGTCGATCTGGCCGGCGTCTGCCATATCAAAATTGATGTTTATCAGCTCTTCGGCGAGCTTGTCAGCGTTCTTTTCCAGGGCTTTGGTCTCTACCTTCTTCAGGTATTTATCCGCAGGCAGGAAAGTGCGATTGAAGAAACTGGCGATCCAGGGCCAGCAGAAGAAGCAGGCGACACCCAAAACCGCCACGATCGCACCGATGATACCCAGCTTCAGCCCCAGTTTTTTCTTTTTCTTTTTGGGTTTATCTGCAGGCTCGGAGGTGGTAGCGACAGTAAAAGCAGGAGCGTCTTCTTCCTCTGTCAAATGGACGGTCTCATCCAGGTTGATGGGAGCTGTTTCCGGGGCCGGAACTACGGGCGCTTCCTCGGCAACAGGTGCAGGCGTAGCCGGCAAAATAGCGGTGTCTTCTGCGGGAACGGCGGGTTCCTGCGCAGCGGCGCATTCGGCGCACAGGATCTCTTCGCCTTCCGTGGGCTTGCCACAATTTTTACAGAACATATAATTCACACTCCAATCGGTGGATTTCGCGTAAAAGTGAGAAATGCCAAAGCTTTCTTTAGACTCAATATACCACGAAAAACGAAGAAAGTCAATCTTGCTCAGGATTTGGTGGAGGGAGGAGACCGGCGGCGTTTTGGTATGATTTTCAGCAGAGGTGGAAAAATGAAAATAAGGCTTAGGTCTATGGTGTTGATGCTTTTTTGGTTGCATTCTCCCGGGTAATGCCGTATAATAAATCCATAACAAAGAAAAGGAGGTGGCAGCAATGTGGATACTTTGGACAATCCTGGGCCTGATCGCTCTGGTGATCGTGGTAGTGTTGCTGCTGCCTGTTCATGTGATCATCAAAAATGATGATAATGACAATCTACTGATCCATTACCGCTTTTTGGGTAAGGTCTATGGCGAGATCCCCAAGCCCGATAATCCCATTATTAAAAGCCTGAAGGAAGCTACCGGTATTACCCGCGCCCAGGACAGAATCTCCCAGGGCGGAAAATGGGAAGATGCCTACCAGGCGGTGAAAGAAGTGTGTGATATCCTGGGAGATCTCCTGACGGAGCTGACCGATATCCTCCGCTTTTGCACCGCAAAGGTGTTCCGGGTGCGTGTGGTTTGCGCCACAGACAATGCGGCGGATACCGCCATCACATTCGGCAAGGTCTCTATGCTGGTTTACGGTCTGAGCACTGTGGCAGAGAGCCTGATGCGGGTGCGTAAGCGGGGCCGGGATCTGTATGTCACCTGCGATTTTGAAAACGGTGAAAAAGAGCTGCGCTACGAGTTTTTGATCCGTGTGAGGATCTATGCGCTCATTCCGGCGCTGTTCCGTCTGGCGATGAAAGAAGCCCAGCGGCAAGTGGAAAAAGACAGCAAAAAATAAACCATTCAAAAGTCCGTCGAAAGACGGACTTTTTGCGTTGTTTACGCAATTTTTACATTCGGTTTTATTGACAATGGGAACTCAAAAAATGTATAATACAATAGAATAAATATGCCCTGAAATATAAGGAGGGGTTCTATGAAACGAAAGGTTAAACGCAAGCTTTCTCCGGGTCGGGTAACGGTGATCATTTGCATTACGGTGCAGCTTTTGATCGCTCTGGGCCTTGCGGAAATGTATAGCCTGACCGGATGGTTTGCGCTGCAGCCCCTGGTGCTGCTGATGTTGACGCCGGCGCTGGTACAGGCGGTGTTGCTTTTGCCCCTGGGCAAAACGCCGGATTGTCCCGAATGTGTCGCGGAGGCACACGAGGAGGAAGAGACAGAGGAAAAGCCTAAGACCAAGGCAGAGCGTAAGGCTCGCAGGAAGGCAAAGCGCCTGGCGCTGCGCCGCCGGATCGACCACGGCTTTACCTGCTGGTACGCAAAGCGCAGAGATTGGATCGTGATCATCCTGTCGGCAGTGGTGCTGATTGGCGCGCATGCGCTGTTCTGGAAACTGCCCGTAGAGAAAATGCAGAATATCACCTTTGTGATGCCCGTGTTGCTGGCGGTGCTGTTTGTGATCCATGTGGCAATGGAATTCTGGTGCAAAATGATGACCGAAACCGCCAACGCCTACAATGCGGCCCAGCTTAAGGGTTTGCGCGGTAGCTTTATGCTGATGCGTGTGGGTTACCTGCTGGCGATTGTCACTGCTGTGCTGAAATTGATCGGTATCTTTGATGCCAATAGCATTTTGAATGTGCTTTTGAGCATTTTGTTTGTGTATGAAACGGTGTTCCTGGCATTTACTCTGACGGTGCGTGCTATCCGCAAAGAGTTGCGGACGGAACCGGAGGTTCTGGTCAGCGTCATTGGCGCCGGTAGCAACACAAATATTTTAGGCTACCTGGAGGAGAACACCGGCATTACCATGCGTTCTCTCTGGAGCTTGCAGCTGGTAAAGAGAGTTTTACCGGTGGCGGTCATGGGTGTGGCCCTGGCCATCTGGCTTTCTACCTGCGTGGTGCAGATCGAATCTACCCAGCAAGGCGCCTTGTTCCGTCTGGGTAAATTGCAGAAGGAGACCCTGAAACCGGGTGTACATCTGACGCTGCCCTGGCCCCTGGATCAGGTGGAGGTTTACGATACCCAGGCAGTGCAGAAGGTGACCATCGGTTATTCCCGTCAGGAAAACACCGACAACTACTGGACTAAGGGTCACGAAGGTGAAGAGTACCGCCTTCTGTTGGGCGGCGGCGAAGAGATCGCCTGCATCAACCTGGTGGTGCAGTACCGGATCGGTGATCTGATGCAGTACATAAAGGGATCTTCGGATCCTGAGGCGATTCTGCAGGCCCAGGCTTATGAGATCGTAACGGAGCGAACCATTTCCACAGATCTGGATTCCCTGCTGGCAGAGGATCGGGAAGAGTTTGCAAAGAGCTTTGCTACCGAACTGGCGCAGCGGATGGAGGATTGCCAAACCGGTCTTGAGGTGGTGGACGTGGTGCTGGAGAGCATCCATCCTCCCATGGAGATCGCTTCGGTGTATCAGGATATTATCAGCGCCGGAATCGATGCCCAGTACATCGTTTTGATGGCCCAGGCAAATGCAGACTTTACGGTGAAAGAGGCCCAGAAATCGGCAGTGGAAACCGTAAGTAATGCAGAGGTTCGCCAGATGGAGAGCGTGGCGGCAGCCAATGCGGCTGTGGCGGACTTTATGGCGGCAGCCGAGGCGGATAGCCAGTACAGCCAGGCGTACCGCTTCCAGAAATACATCCAGGCGGTAACCCAAGCTTATGGCGGCGCAAAGATCATCATTGTAGGTGAAGGTGTGGATGCCGGCAATATTTACCTGGGCACCATCCCGGGCGTGACCGTAACACCGTAACCCTGATGGAGGATACAGACTATGATTTTTAAGAAAAAGAAAGCAGAGACCGAAGCTAAGGAAAAGGCTTCTGTCCTGACCCAAATTGCGAAATATGTAACGGTGGTGCTGGTAGTGCTGGTGCTGTTCTGGTTTGGTTTTGTGTGCCAGGTGCGGGAAGGCAGCTGCGCAGTAATCCTGCGTTTTGGCGCAGTGCGTCAGGAGGTTACCGAAGCAGGAGTGTACCTGAAGCTGCCCTGGCCCTTTGAGACCGTGGTCAGCTACGACACCCGTCTGCAGTATCTGGAATCCAATAAGCTGGAGACCACCACTTCCGATAAGCGCAACATCATACTGCAGTCCTATGTGGTATGGCGAATCCACGACCCTGTGCTCTACCACAACAGCGTAGGTTCCCAGGGCACTGTGGAGAGCTACATCAAGGATCAGGTGTTCAGCGCCACCAACAGTACCATGGGTGGTTACAAGCTGACGGAATTGGTTTCTCTGGAAAAGGAAGAAATTAAGATCGATCAGATCCAGCAGGATATTTTCCAGCGGGTACATGATGTATGCCAGGAAAACTACGGCATCGAGGTGACGGATGTGAGCATCCTGCGCCTGAGTCTGCCGGAGGACAACCTCCAGAGCGTGTTTGCACAGATGGTGGCTGACCGAGAAAAGGAGATCAGTGCTATTTTGTCTGAGGCACAGCTGGAGGCAAAGCAGATCGAGACCGACGCCATGGAGCAGGCCGCACAGATTACCGCCCAGGGCACCACCGACGCTGCTAAGATCGATGCCGAGACCGAGACCCTGGTGGCAGAGATCTATGCCGAGGCACAGAGCGCCAATGTGGAGCTGTATCAGTTCCTGATGGATTTGGATACAATGGTTAATTCTGTCAACGGCGACACCATCCTGGTGGTAAAGGCAGACCAGTATCCCTTCAATGTGCTGCTGAAGTATTCCCAGAATATGAATATTGAAGGCAACAATGTTGCCATCAATGATCTGACTTATATTATGAGCCAGATGACCGAGACTGAGCGCGTAGACCTGACCAACGCCCTTGTGGAGATGATCCGTCAGAACAGCCGGAGCTAAGGAGGCAACTATGCAGCAAAACAATCTGTTTTCGGATACTCTGAAGACGGTTACCCGGTACTTAAAGATCCTGGTCGTTGTAGTAGTTGTGGGTATTTGTCTGTCCGGTATCCGGGTGGTAAAAACCGGCAATGTGGCGCTGGTGCTCCGCTGCGGCAAGTTGGTGGGAAACACCTATGAGGAGCAGGTCCACGAATCCGGTCTGCTGTTTGCGTTTCCGTATATCATCGACGAGGTGATCACGGTCCCGGTGAACAGCGTTATGGAACAAAGCGTAACGACCCATTATTCTGAGGGCGTTTATACCAAAAACGGTGCATATGTGATCACCGGAGACCAAAATATTGCGCAGATGGCCGCATCGGTGAAATATATGGTCAGCGATCCGGTGGCTTATGCCCTGAATGTCAAAGATGTGGAATCCATCATCAACGCCAGCGTCAGCAATGCGATGCTCAGCGAAGCGGCAAGCTATGATGTGGATCTCTTGCTGACCACGGAGAAGGATCAGTTCTCCAATCAGACCAAGCTCCGGGCCCAGGAGAAGCTGGATGCTGCCGAGGTGGGCGTTACGATCACCTCTGTGGAGTTGACCCAGGTGGCGATGCCTATGGAAGTCCGCGCCGCCTACAACCAGGTGAACTCCGCAACGGTGGAAGCAGCCACTATTTTGGAAACTGCAAGAACCCGGGGCAACAGCCTGATCAAAGAGGCAGAGGGCGTCGCCGCGGAAAAGGTGGCTACTGCCAACGCAAATCAGGCGTCCCGTGTCTCTGAAGCCAATGCAAATCTGGCAGAGTTCTGGGGCCTTTTGGAGGAATACGAGAGAAGCCCTGAGGTAGTGCGGATCCGGGTGTACAGCACCAAGGTGCAAGCAATGCTGGATAAGATCGGCACCATCCGGCTGGTAACGGATGACGAATCCAAGATCTTCCTTAATCCTTAGGAGGTGCGTGTATGGAAAACATTGACAATATGACACGCAATTCTCTGGAGGCACTGTCCCGGGAAAATCTCACAGAGGCATCTCGGAAGAAGCTGCGGGTGGAGATCCTTTGCGGTGTGGCGACTCTGGCACTGCTGGCAGCAGGTCTCATCTATACATACCTTCTGGGTAACCCCTATCCCGTGGTGCCGCCGCTGCTTTATTTCATCGGCTTCTTGATCGAAGGCGTGCCGGTAATCGTGGCGGGTATCAAGGGCGTCTTTACCAAGAATCTGACCAACGCAATGGAGCTGTTGGTGGGTATTGCGATCATCGCCTGCGTGTTCAACCAGGAAATGATCCTGGCACTGCTGATCCCCCTGATCCTGAATGTGGTACACCTTTTGGAGGAGCGCAGCATTATGGGTGGCCGCGAGGTCATCGACAATCTGGTCAAGCTCCAACAACGCACCGCCATCCTGCTGATAGACGGTGAGGAGAGGGAAGTGGGCGCTGAGACGCTGCAGATCGGACAGACCATCGTAGTCAAGCCCGGTATGGGTATTCCCATTGACGGTGTGATCCTCAGCGGTCAGACCAATATCGACCAGAAATCCCTCACCGGCGAGCCCCACCCGGCATATGCCAAAGAGGGCGACAAGGTCTACGCAGGCACTACCAATCTGGATGGCCGTATTGTGGTGGAAGTGAAAAAAGCTTATGAGAACACCACATTTTCCAAGATTCTGCAGCTTCTGGAGCAGTCTGAAGGTATCAGCCTGCCGGAATCCCGACTCATCGACCGTTTCCTGGCCGGATACATTCCTTTTGTGCTGGGCGTGGCGGCAACCGTATCCCTGATCACCCGGGATATTTCCCAAGCCATCGCTATTTTGGTGGTATCCTGTCCCTGTGGCCAGATGCTGGTGAATTCCGCGCCAATGATTGCGGCTTTGTCTGCGGCCACCAAGCGGGGCATTTTGATCAAGAACTCCAAGTTCATTGAAGAGCTTACTGAGATCGATACTGTGGTGTTCGATAAGACCGGCACCATCACCAAGGGCGAACTGACGCTGACCGATGTGATCCCCTGTAAGGAGGGCCTCGGGGAAGAGGAGCTGCTTTATGCAGCAGCATCCCTGGCGGCAGCATCCAATCACCCGGTTTCCCGGGCGGTGCTCCAGAGGGTGGAGGATAATCAGGTCAGTCGTGACATCGATGTTCGTGAGATCACCGGCGGCGGTGTAGAAGGTGTTCTGCCCGATGGCGCTGTGCTGCGGTTTGGTCGTGGCGAGTGGCTGACCGGACTGGGGGTGGAGATCCCTGAGAATTTCCCGGAAAACGCCACCGGTTCTGTGAGCTATTTGGCAAAGAACACCCAGTTGTTGGGTTGCCTGACCTTTAACGATACCCCTCGTGAGAATGCAGCGGAGACCATCCGCGAGCTCAAGGAGCTGGGCATTCGGGATAGCGTGATACTTACCGGTGACCGTCAGGCACCTGCCGAGGAAATCCGTCAGGCGCTGGGAATCGACCGGGTGTACGCCCAGTTGTTGCCCCAGGATAAGCTGGAAAAGCTCCGGGAACTGTCCTCTCAGGAGCATAATGTGCTGGCTGTGGGTGACGGCATCAACGATGCGCTGGCCCTTCGGGAAGCGGATGTAGGCATCGCAATGGGCGCGATGGGTTCCGATGTAGCGATCGAGTCTGCGGATATTGCCTTGATGAATAACAATCTGATGAACATTCCCTTTGTGGTGGATTTGGCAAAACGAACCCGCCAGGTGATCTACCAAAACTTGGTACTGTCCATCAGTATCAGCGTGGCCATGATCGCACTGTCTGCTTTTGGCGTGATCAGCGCGTTGGCCGGCTCTATCCTGCATAATTTCGGCGCGTTCGTGGTGCTGCTGAACAGCTCCCGAATTTTGCGGGAAGAGGAATAATCGACAAATACAGACAAAATATTGCAAAACCTCCAAGGGTGTGGTAAGATGACGGAAAGCTTACCCATACTTGGAGGTTTTTTATGAAAGAGTTTTTTCGGTATTTCTTCGGACAGGGTGAGACTGTCGAGTTTGAAAATTTCGGTCTGTCCCATTTTCTGCCCATCATCCTGCTGATCGCAGTGATCCTGCTGATCCATCGTTTCCGTGAGCCTCTGCGTCGGGAAAAGACTGACCGGATCTGCCGCTACACCCTGGCATTTATGCTGATCATCTGCGAAATGTCCTATTATTGGCGTCTGGTGGGTGTGCCTGCCTTGGGCCCCAATCCTGTGGATCATCTGCCCATCACCGTTTGTGGCTGGGTTGTGGTGTTCGGTAGCTTTATGATGATCGGCAAGTCCCAGACTCTTTATGATATTTGCTATTTCTGGGCATTTTCCGGCACGATCTTTGCCCTGATCACCCCCACGGTCTTCAGGTTTACCGGCCCCACCCGCTTCCGCTACTATCAGTTCTGGCTGGAGCATACCCTGGGTTATGTGGCGATTTTCTATATGACCTTTGTTCACGGCCTGCGTCCTACGGTAAAGTCTGCGGTGAAGGCCTACGTCGGACTGGTGATTTTGGCAGTGGTGGCATATTTCACCAATGTTATGCTCCCCGGCGCCAATTATCTGTTTATGGCAAAGCCGGAGGATACCCCCTCCATCCTGGATATTCTGCCTCCTATCCATTGGCTGCGGATTCTGATCATGGCAGTGGCTGTCACGGCAATGTTCTTTGTTGCATACCTGCCCTGGCTGCTGAAAGACCGCAAGGCAAGCAAGGAAAAAGTACCTGTATAATATGAAAAGCGCCGAGTTTGGGCGGAGCACCACATTGATAAATTGCCTATAAATGGCGTTTGTTCCCTCCGCCCTTTTCTCGGTGCTTTTTGTTGCAATTTGAAAGAAAGGAAGATATAATGAAAGGGGATAAAGAAAGGAGAGATGGTTATGGGTCTCTGGACACCGGAACATGTAAGAACATTGCTTCCAGCGTTGGGCGTAATGCTGCTGTTGGGAGTTTTGGCTGCTAAGTGGTTAGGCCAAAAGGATGAGAAGATTCGCCTGATTCCCATTCAGGTGCTGGCCTGCCTTTTGGTGGTATTGGAGATCGGCAAGCAGGCTGTGTCTTTGTATCACGGGTATGATCTCTATCATCTGCCTTTCCATATTTGCTCGCAGTTTATTTTTCTGCTGCCTGTTTTGGCTTTCTATCGGGGGAAGTACCGTGCCCAGATGCAGGCGGTCACCGGGGCGTTTTGTGCATCTGTATTTTTGTTGATGCTGATTTACCCCAATCTGATCTACAGCGATGGCAATATCCGGGAGTTTTTCTCCGATTATCTGTCTTTCCATACTGTGGCATTTCATAATATTGTAATGTTCTCGTTTGTGTTGATCGCAGCGCTGCAGCTTCACAAACCCAAAATAGGAGATCAGAAAGCGGTGATTGCGTTCACTGTGGTATTCTGTGTGGTGTCCTCTTCAATGGCACAGCTGCTGAGGACTAATTTTGCCAATTTCTACTCCTGCAATATCCCGGTGTTTGAGGACCTCAGGATGCAAATGCGGGAGGTGATCGGTGCAGTTCCCACCCAGATCCTCTATGTGCTGATCGTATCGGCGCTGACGATCGGCTTTGTGCTGATGAGCTATTGGTTCTGCCGCTTGGCGGAGCGGATTTTCTGCAAAAAGGAAGGTAAGATCCATGCTTAAAATCACGGTTGTTCAGCCGCCCTATCACGCGGGAGAAGCACCCGATGAGGTGATCGGCGCATTTTTGATAGAGGGAATGGAAAAAGCAACCGGCGATCTGATCCTTCTGCCGGAGTATTCCAACGCAGGTGGTCTTTCCGATCCTGAAAAGGAATTGGCTGCGCTGCCCCGGGCAAAGGAAATGTTGGAAAAAGCCTCAGCCCTTGCCGCAAAGAGTGCCAAGCTGGTAGCCATCAATGTACTGGAAGACCGGGAAGGGAAACTCTGGAACAGCACCTACCTGTTTAACCGCAAGGGCGAAGTGGCCTTCCGCTATGATAAGATCCACCTGCCGCCTTCTGAGGTGGCGCTGAAGGTCAGTTATGGCGACGGCGCCTGTATTTGCGAGGTTGACGGTATACGCTTTGGCTTTATGACCTGCTACGATGTCTACTACAACGAGCAGATTGAACACCTGGCGTCTCTGCAGCCGGATGTGATTCTGATTCCCGGCTATCAGCGGGGGGAGCGAACGGACATTGTACGTGCACAAGCGAAACTGACTGCTTTCCGTTGCAATGCCTTTGTTGCGCGTGCTTCTTATTCTATGGGCACGGATGAACGGGGCGGCTGCTCTATGATCGTGGCACCTGACGGACAGATCCTCCGGGATCTGGGAAAAGAAGTGGGCAGCATTACCGCAGAGGTAGACCCCAAGGAAAAATATATGCGTACCGCAGGCTTCGGCGGCGGAGTGGTCCGCAACGATGAATTTATCAACTGTGGCCTCCGTCCGGAAATCTTCAAATAAAAAGACCGCCCAACCGGGCGGTCTTTTTATTTGTGGAGAGTCAGATCATAAAAAATCTCCCGTTCGTTTTCCCTGGCTTTCCGGAAACCCAGGCTTTCGTGGAGGCGCTGGGAGGCGGTGTTCCACCGATATACGGTAGAATCGGTGATTTTTTCGCAGCCTAATTCCCTAAGCCGGGCAATCACCGTTTTCATCACGGCTTTTCCAATCCCCTTACCTCGGCAGTCTGCTCGCCAAATGGCAATGGGCGGGTTGTTGTCTTTTACAGTTACATCTCCAACAGGGATAAATTCGCCGCCTTTCAGAATCTCAATGTAGTACAGTTCTCCCACTTTTGCAAGATAGTTGCACATGCCCCGGACATAGTCCAAAGTAGGAATGCGGCTTTTCTCAAAGATGCCCTCAGAGTTCTGATATACAAAGGGATCCTGGTATCCCGGCAGGAACAGCTCAAAATGGCCGTCGTATTTCCGCAGCCGCAGAGTGGGGGAGATGGAGATAATTTCTGGCTGAATATGTTCTTTATATGCCATAGTTTTCTCCTATAATGGCTGATACCAATTAGGTACACAGTCGGTCATATCATTGTACCAATGCAGCACCTGCGCTGCCTGGTGGGTCATAGTGTCAATCTCTGCTTGCCCAAAGGGGATTGCCCAGGGCAGGGAACTCAGGGTGTTGGAGCTGATATACAGCGCCAAAAGCTGCCAGAATTCCATGGGCACCTCGCCATCGAAATAGCCGTCCACCATGCCGCTGGCAAACAGGGGAGAGGCCTGGGCGCACCAGACAATTCGGTTGAATTCCTCCCAGGGGTCGCCATAGTCGTCCCGGTCAAAGTCGATCACAGTCAGTACGCCGTGTTTGCTCACCATCATATTACCAATGTGATAGTCCCCGTGTTGATAGGTCTGGGGACGGTCGGAAAGCAGATGCCGATTTGCCTGAATGAACTGTATAAACAGATCGCTCTTTTCGTATTTCAGCGGGCAATCCGCGTACACCCGGAGTTTTCGGTCGATCTTTTCATTGAACCGCCTTGCCCAAGGGGTGACTCCCTCCGGGGCAGGCAGACTGTGGAGCTTTTGGAGAATTCTTCCTGCGTCCAGACCGTAAGCGTATTGCTTTTCTGGGGATAAGGTAGGAATCAAGCTTTCCGCATCTTCTCCGTCGACCCAGGTGTGAATGGCATAAGTGCCCTCCGGGCAAGTGCCGAATTCCACCGGCAGGCACATAGGAATGTCCAATTTTGCTGCTTGCTCCATTCCAATATAACAACGGTAGAACCGTTCCGCTCTTTCAGGGGCTGTGATTCGCAGCAGATAGGGACTGCCATCGGGGGTGGTTGCCCGATATTTTTTATCTCCCGACCAGCCTTTCTCCACCGGTTCTTTCCCAGAGAGATAGTGGTACAGGTTGGGGATCCACTTGCAGAACATCCGGGATTCCAGTTGGGGGATGTAGCCCAGATCCCGGTAGCCTAATTTTTTCAAAAGATTCATACTGGCCACATTTTCCGGTTCGGTAAAGCTGATGAATTCCCACTCCGGGAACTTTTCGTGGAGCATAGTGATCAGGGCCCTGAGGGCCTCATATGCGTAGCCCTTGCGGTGATGGGCATAGT
>JAZRZW010000170.1:0-8053 GCA_045601585.1 Faecousia sp.
TTCATGATGCCGAAGCGGGAGGCCTCTGCCAGCGGCACATCGCGCACGGCGATGGTGCAGTCGGCGCCGCTGTCCTTATGATACTTGAGCATGGCGGCATAGTCCATCTTATAGATGTGGTCGCCGGAGAGGATCACTACATACTCGGGGTCATAGCGGTCGATAAAGGCAATGTTCTGGTAGATGGCGTTGGCGGTACCCTTATACCAGCCGCTCTTCTTGTCGTTGCGCTCGTAGGGAGGCAAGACCTGGGCACAGCAGAGGGATTTGTTCAGACCCCAGGGCTGGCCGTTGCCGATGTACTCGTTCAGCTCCAAGGGCTGATACTGAGTCAGAATACCAACAGTATCGATGCCGGAGTTGACGCAGTTAGAAAGGGGAAAATCGATAATGCGATATTTGCCGCCAAAGGGGACGGCAGGCTTTGCTGTGTTCTCAGTCAGGACCTTCAGGCGGCTGCCTTGTCCACCGGCTAACAACATAGCGATACAGCGCTTTTTCTGGAAATACATAGTTACCACTCCTTAATGTAGACTTTGCTACTTATAGCATATCATAATAGAGCGCAAGAAAAAATAGGAAAATCCTCTAAATTATTTAGGAAATTTCTGTGATAAATTACTACAAATTGTGAGTTACTTAACAGCAATGGCCTCAATTTCGCACAAAACGCCCTTGGGAAGGGTTTTTACGGCCACACAGCTGCGGGCAGGTTTGGAGATAAAGTGCTTTGCGTAAACCTCGTTAAAGGCAGCAAAATCATTCATATCGGCCAGGAAGCAAGTGGTCTTAAAGACCTTCTCCAAACCAACTCCGGCGGCAGCCAGCACTGCACCCACATTCTTGCAGCTCTGCTCAGCCTGGGCGGTGATGCCTTCGGGAACGGAGCCGTCGGCGGGGTTCACAGGGATCTGACCGGAGGTGTATACCAAGTCGCCTACGATGTAGCCCTGGCTGTAGGGGCCGATGGCGGCGGGGGCGTTGGGGGTAGAAATGATTTCCATAATGTTACTCCTTTTCTTTTAGCAAGTCGTTTTCGCGATCGTGGCAGGTAAAGAGAATTACCTGCTTATTCTTCGCTGTTTCCTTCAAAATTTCCAGGGCCGCAGCCAGTCGGGTGTCGTCAAAACGCACCAGAGCGTCGTCCAGCACCAGAGGGGCTTCGGGGGTCAGTTCTTCGGCTACAGCAAGGCGAAGGGCCAGATACAGCTGGTCGGCGGTGCCATCGCTGCGCCACAGAGGATCGTGGAGGGTGTCCTCGTTTTGTGCGCCGGTGTGGACTACAAAATTGCTGTCCAGGATCAGGCGGTCATAGCGGCCGTCGGTGAGTTGTCCCATAATTTCCTGGGCCCGCTGGGAGATCCGGGGTGCAAAGCGCCGCTGCAATTCCTGGGTTGCGGCGGCCAGGGTGGTTTCTGCCAGCTCCAGGGCGGCATAATGATCTTCCAGTTTGTCAATGCGGGCGTTGGTTTTTTTCAGTTCTTTTTCCAGGACCTCCCGCTGACCGAGGGTCTCCATCTGACCTTGACAGCTGCCTAAAAGCTGCTGCAATCTGTGGAGCTCCTCGTTGGCATCCTGCAACCCTTTCCTGGTCTCAGCTTCGGTGAGAGTCAATGTGTCCTCGTATTTCGGCGGAGTTACGGTCTGTCGACCGGAGGCAAGAGCCTGCAGGAACTCCTCAGCTCTGCGGGCCTGGACTCTGGCGTCATCTGCCTTGCGGTGCTTTTCCAGGGCGTCATTGCAGTTTTGCTGGAATTGGCCGGAGGTCAATTCCCCGGTAATGGCTTTCACAGCCGCGTCGTTTTCTTCAAAGGCAATTCTGACAGCCTTGGCGGATTCTTCGTGGGCGGCCAGCTCTGCTTCATAGGCATTGTGATCTTCGGCGTAGCGCAGAGCAGCGGCCTCCCAGGTGTCAGAGGTGGCACCCCGGTATTTGGCGGTCAGGGCCGCCAGAGCTGCGGCTTGGTGCTTTTTCTTGCCAAACTGCATTGCCATCAGCGTAATACCCACGGCGGCGATGGCCATACCGGTAATTCGTGCGAACAGCCGGTCCATTACGATGGTAAGCAGCGAACCTATGCTGACCAGGAGCAGACCGTAGGGAACGGTGGTGGCTGCTTTTTGTAATTCGGCGGCCTTCTTGGTATCTTCGGCTGCCATAGCCACAGCTTCCTCCGGGGTCATACCCCGGAATACATCGCTGGTTTGGGGGGCGTTGGGCAGAGAGGGCAGCATTTGTGCCCTGGTGTGGATGTCGTTGCGCTGTGCCTGCAGGGTTTGCAGCGTTGCCAGGTCAGCCTTTAGCTTTTCCTGGGAGGGCAGATCCTTCAGGGCGGCTTGCGCCAGCTCCAGATCCCGGAGGGCGGTGTCCTTAGCTACCTGTGCGGCGGCAACCTTTTGGGCATAGGCCAGGTCAGCCTGGTAGGCAAGGGCCTGAGCGTGGTTTTCCAGTGCCCGGTATTCAGATTTTACCAGGGTCTGGCGCTCTTCATAACTTTGTTTTTGTGCTGATAGGGTATCTATCTGCTGCAGAGTGCTCAGGAGCTTTGCTTGTTGTTCCTCAGCCTTGGGCAGCAGACCGGTTTTGTTGTGTCGGCAGTTGTTTTTCAGATTGTGGAGGGTCTCTTTCAGTACATCAGCGGTATTACTTTCGTCGCCGGTGGTTACCAGGGCGTTGAGCCGACGGCGCAGGGCTTCGTCTGCACCTACGGGCAAATCGGAGAATTTAAGGAAGCCTGCCCGCTGGAACACGCTGCGCTCCACACCCAGAAGGGTTTCGCCGCAGTTTTCAGCGGTAAGTTCCGCTACATCCATACCGGTGTCGGTCTCATAGGCGCGGAAATTGCCGAAGGGAATCTTGCCCCGATTGCTTCGTTCAATGGTGATGTTGCGACCGTTCCACAAAAGATCCATTCTGCCGCTCATAGCAGCGCCGGACCAGGGCTCAAACCGCTTCTTTGCGGCCAGATTGTTTTTGGAGACTCGCTCAGAGGTGTCGATGCCGTAGAGCATTGCCAGGATAAATCCGCACCAGGTAGATTTGCCCCATTCGTTGGGGGCCTGGATGATGTTCAGATCCGGTTTCAGGGTCAGAACATCGTGGCAGAGCTTGCCGAAGGTGGCAGTCATAGAGAGAATTTTCACGGCAGCTGCACCTCCTGACCGTTGAGAATCTGTCGGGAGATCCGGGCAGCCAGCAGGATCTGTCTGCGCTGGGCCTCATCGGCGTCTGCCAGCTGATCCTGCAGCATTTTGAAATAAGTACCCTCTAAGGAATCCTCGCCTGCAGAACCCCACAGATCGATGGGGGGCTGGGTGTTATCCCGCAGCACCAGATTGGCAAAACGGGAAAGTGCAGCCGTCAGGGCGGGGAGATCCGGTTTTTCGCTGGGGCCGGTGAGGGTGATGCGGTAGAAATCCTCGTTGCCCAGAGGGGGAAGGATCTTCTCCAGGGCGGCAAGGTGATCGTCTCCGGCCTCGCAATCCAGATCCCAGAAACGCAGGGTGTTCAGGGGAACAAATCGGGTAGAGACGGCATCGTCGATGGTGGCGATCACAACGCCTTTTTCACCGGGTTCGTCATAGCCCCGACCCATAGGACAGCCGGGCCAGAGGCACAGAGTCTCGCCGGCGGTGAGTCGATCGCCCTTATGGATATGACCCAACGCCAGATAGGAGAGGGCAGAGTCAGCGATCTGCTTTTTGGTGATAGGGCAATAGGTGGACTCTGCGGTGGCAGGGTCGGCATGGAGAATGCCGATGTGGTAGCGCTCCTCACCCTGGGCGGTGAATCCCTCCAGCAGATCAGGGCAGTCCATAGCGGTGTAGCCGGCACCGTAGACCTTGCAGGAAAGATCGGGGAGCACCACGGACTCGATAACCGGGCGGGTGAAAATATGCACATTTTCCGGCCAGCTTTCTGTCAGATAGGGGCTGGCAGGACTGCAAAAATCGTGGTTGCCGGGGGTGATGAACACCGGCACGGCCATTTCTTCCAACGCGTTTTTTACGGCGTAGATGCTGTCTCGGGTGGCGTTGCCGTCAAAAAGGTCGCCTGCCAGCAGCCCAAGATCGCAGTTTTCGTTTTTACAGATCTGGGCGATCTTACCCGGCAGCGCCAGGAGATTTCGCCGCAGTGTGTCCCGCTGAGCATCGGAAAAACCCACCAGAGGGGAATCCAGATGCCAGTCGGCACTGTGAAGAATTTTAATCATACAGGTCCACCCTTTCTGCGGCCTTGCAAAGGCCGGTTTCGGTGTCGATGGTGAAGAGAACCGCCTCCATTTTTGTGGGGCCGTCGGCCCACCGGTAGCGACTGGGAAGGTCGCCCCGGAACTTATCGATGGAGAGCTTGGGCTGGATGCCCAGCACGGAATGCTTGGGGCCGGTCATGCCCAGGTCGGTGACATAACCGGTGCCCTGGGGCAGCACCTGGGCGTCGCTGGTAGGAACATGGGTATGGGTGCCCCAGAGGGCGCTGATGCGACCGTCCAGCATATAACCCATCGCCAGCTTCTCGGAGGTAGCCTCGGCGTGGAGTTCCACCAAAATCAGCTTGGTGTGAATTTCGTTCAGAATTTTTTCAACAGCCAGGAACGGATTGTCCGGGCCGTAATCCATATTTACCCGGCCGATCAGGTCGATGACCGCTACAGGACCGAACCGGGTATCGAAAATGCCATAGCCTCGGCCGGGGGTCTGCGGGGCATAGTTGGCGGGGCGCACCACCCGGGAGGTGTCCTCCATATAGGTGACCAGTTCTCTTTTGGCAAAAGTGTGGTTGCCCATGGTGATCACATCGGCGCCGGCATCCAGAATTTCTTCTGCCTGCCGGGGAGTCATACCCACCACAGCAGCATTTTCGCCGTTGACCACCACAAAATCTGCGGCGGTTTTTCGCTTGAGGTAACGCAGGGAGCGCACTACCCGGTCCAGACCGGGATCGCCGACCACATCGCCGACGGCAAGAACTTTAAAATCCATAGCGACCTCCTTTAGCGAATACTCTTGGCATACTCCGAGGGAGTAATGCCGAATTTTTCCTTGAACTGCCGGGAGAAATGGTGAATGGTGGAGTACTGCAGCTCCGCGGCAATTTGTGTCATGTTCAGGTTGCCCTCCCGGATCATTTGTTTGCTCTCCTGGAGCTTGATGCGCCGCAGGTACTCACCGGGGGAGATCTGCAGGTGCTTATTGAAGAGGGCGGTCAGATAGCTGGCGCTGACATCGATACCGCGGGCAATGTCGGGTACCGTGAGCTTTTCCCGCACATGGGCGGTGATATATTGCTGCGCCCGCTGGATGATCTGGTTTTCGCTGTTGACCACCGGCAGGGCTGCCGAGGGCTTCGCGGGAGCATCCTCCTGACGCTGCAGCAGGATCAGCAGTTGGGTCAGCAGGCTGATGAGCATCTCGTCTGCATGGGTGCCGGGGTTTTCCTGCTCCTGGAGCATCTGCTGCAGCAGGCTGCTGTAGCGGGGGTTGGCGGAAAAAACCCGGTTGATCAGCGGGGTGTGATCCCATCCCTCTAAGGAGAAGGTAATGGCCACAAAGCAGGGGGCTACGCCGATGTCTGCATAGTGCATATGCCATTGACCCGGGGCGCAGATCAGAATATCGCCCTGCTGCATCAGCATATCCTGACCGTCGATGACGCTGTGGATGGTGCCGCTGTCCACATAGGTCAGCTCAAATACCGGGTGGGCGTCACCGGGAAACAAAAAGCCTTGCTCTTTTTCCAGGTAGTGCAAGGTGTAAAGGTCGGAGACCCGGGCGATGCTCCGGACAGAGAGCTGCTCTGCAGGGCCGGTCTCCAGCAGGGAAGGCATGGAGATGGCCGAAAGCTGGACGGCAGCGTGACCCTGGAACGCAGAAAGGCGGAAATAAACACCTCTGCGCAGGGAGACGGGGCGATCCAGATAAAAGTCATGATAATTGGTGCCGTCTAAGGAAACAGACAGCACCGGCATACCGGACTCAAAGGTCAAAAAAGTTTCTGCAGTGGTCTGGTAGAGAATGATATCTTTCCCGGAAACGGGCATGGAAAGTCGGTTCGCCCGACTGGGGACGGACTGCTTTTCGGTGAGAACCGTGCCGAAATCCTGGAAGGTAAAGGGCTGTAAATTACGGATCATCCGGCACACCTCCTTAAACAAAAAATAGAGCTACCACATTGGTAGCTCTATTATACACGAAATAGTTGAAAATGGCAAATGTTTTATCGCTGATATTCAAACTCCAGATCGTAAATATTTACCACATCTCCGTCCTGGATGCCCATTTCTTCTAATCTTTTGAACAGACCGCACTTGCGGAGCTGCTGATCAAAGTAGTTCCGGGATTCGTAGTCATCAAAGTTGATATTGACAATCATACGCTCCAGCCAGGTGCCGGAAACTACCCAGGTGCTGCCCAGATGTTCGATCTCCAGCTCGGTGGGATCACCGGCGGCTTCAATGACCTCCACATACTCCGGCTCATACACGGTGACCGGGGGCAGAGTCCGCAGCTTTTCGGCTACCACACGCATCAGAGTCTTGGTGCCCTGGGTGGTGCCTGCGGAAATTTCGTACAGCTCGCAGCCGGCAGCTTCTACATGCTTGCGCAGACGCTCCAGGTTGTCGGATTCGGGCATCAGCAGATCGCATTTGTTGGCGGCAACGATCATAGGACGGTCTGCCAGGTCGATGGAGTAGTTCTCCAGCTCTGCGCAGATGGCGTCGAAATCCTCTACGGGATCCCGATCCTCGCTGCCGGAAACATCCACCACATGCACCAGTAGGCGGCAGCGGTCGATGTGGCGCAGGAAATCGTGACCCAGACCGGCACCGTCAGCAGCGCCTTCGATGATGCCGGGGATGTCTGCCATAACAAAGGATACGCCCTCGTCTACATAAATTACGCCCAGGTTGGGGAACAGGGTGGTGAAGTGGTAGTTGGCGATCTTGGGACGGGCGTTGGAGGTGACGGACAGGAGAGTGGATTTGCCTACATTGGGGAAACCTACCAGACCCACATCTGCCAGCAATTTCAGCTCCAGGATAATATCCCGCTCCTGACCCTTCAGGCCGGCTTTTGCAAAACGGGGAACCTGACGGGTAGGGGTGGCGTAGTGGTTGTTGCCCCAGCCGCCACGGCCGCCTTTGGCGATGATAAAATCTTCGCCGGTGGACATATCCACAATAATGGCGCCGGTCTCGGCATCCCGGACAACAGTGCCACGGGGTACATTGATAATGAGAGGTTCGCCACGCTTGCCGCTCATATTTCTGCCCTGACCGTTCTGGCCGGCCTGGGCGGCGTACTTGCGCTTATAGCGGAAATCCAGCAGGGTGGAGAGATTGTCGTCAACCCGCAGGATCACGCTGCCGCCGTGACCGCCATCGCCGCCATCCGGGCCGCCGGCTGCCACATATTTTTCTCTGTGAAAGGCAACTGCACCGTCGCCGCCACGGCCACCGATGACGGTGATCCGCACCTTATCCACAAACATTTCCATATAAATAGCCTCCTTTATATATAGGGGGAGAGTGAATTGACAATGGACAATGGACAATTTTATAATTCTCAATTCTCGATTATCAATTCAAAATGAAAAACTTTCGGCTCTAAGTTCTGCACAACGCAGGTAGTTGCTCAAGGCGCAACCCAAAGAAAAAGGCTGCTACATACTGCAGCAGCCTTTCTTAGCCAAATGATTCGTGATTACTGCTCGATAGCGTACACGGAGCACTGACGACGATCCTTGCCCTTGCGCTCGAACTTAACGGTACCGTCGATCAGAGCGAACAGAGTGTCGTCGCTGCCGATACCAACGTTCTTGCCGGGATGGATGTGAGTGCCTCTCTGGCGAACCAGAATGTTGCCAGCCAGAACGAACTGACCGTCAGCACGCTTTACGCCCAGGCGCTTAGCCTCGGAATCACGACCGTTCTTGGTAGAACCGCCGCCCTTATGGTGAGCGAAAAACTGAATACCAATCTTCAGCATGGTATTACACCTCCAAAACTTCGATATAATCAGGATAATCTTCCCGCAGGCTGATCAAAGTCAG
>JAZRZW010000171.1:0-2196 GCA_045601585.1 Faecousia sp.
GTTGTCTTTCCAAAGACCGCTTGGCCTCCGACTTGGAGATCACCTTCCGGGAAGGCGACCGGGTAATGCAGATCCGCAACAACTACGATATTATGTGGAAAAAGACCGACGGCAGTGCCGTGGGCACAGGGATCTTTAACGGTGACGTTGGTATCATTCGTACCATTGATCCGTCTATGGAAATGCTCACCGTTGTGTTTGACGACCGGGAGGCGGACTATAGCTTCACCCAGCTCAATGAACTGGAGCTTGCCTACGCCATGACAGTGCATAAGAGTCAGGGCAGCGAATACCGGGCGGTGATCCTCTCTGCCTGGAACGGCTCTCAGTATCTGCTGAACCGCAGTATTCTATACACGGCCATCACCCGTGCAAGAGAGCTGCTGATCATTGTGGGCAGAGAAGAAACAATCGCCGTCATGACGGAAAACGCCAGAGTAGGCCGCCGTTATACCGGTCTTAAGCTGCGGCTGCAAGGTAGTGGGGTATAAACCATGTTTTCCCTTTTATTTCCACCTAAATGCGTCTTGTGCAGACGACTGCTACGCGCCAACGAAACAGAGCTGTGCCACAGCTGCCGTACAGACTCCCCGGAATTTTTTCATTCAAAAAGAAACATTCCTTTTATTGCACATTGGACCGCAATATGGTATTATAAGGAAAATGTGCGCTCCAGTATTCATAGATTCAAGTTTTACAACGCCCGGGGCTACGCCAATACATACGGCAAGCTTCTGGCAATGAAGCTGCAGCAGGAATCCTTTGATATCCTCACCTGGGTGCCCGTTCATTTCCTGCGAAGGCTGCACCGGGGTTATGATCAGTCGCAGCTCATTGCCGCGGTTACGGCAAAAGAGCTGGGTGTCACATCTATGGGTGTGCTGAAAAAGGTGCGTCACACAGCGCCCCAATCCACGCGCAAGGATGCCGCACACCGCCGGGGCAACATTTTGAACGCGTACCGGGTATGCGATCCTGAGGTCATCCGGGGAAAACGAATTCTTTTGCTGGACGATGTGATCACCACCGGTGCTACCGCCTCAGAATGTGCAAAAACCCTGCTGACTTCCGGCGCTAAAGAAGTGATATTCGCCGCAGTTGCAGCGGCATCCCACGATAAAAAATAAGTAGGTGAAGCTTATGCGTTTTCAATTCTTTTCCAATGATATGGGTATCGACCTGGGTACATCCAATGTGCTGATCAACGTGGATGACAAGGGTCTTGTAGTCCGTGAGCCTTCTGTAGTCGCCGTGGACAAAAACACCGGCAAGCTCCTGCAGGTGGGCTCCGCTGCCCGGAATATGCTGGGCAGGACACCCGGCAATGTGGCAGCCATGCATCCTCTGAAGGACGGCGTGGTTTCCGACCACGAGATGACCGTCAAGATGCTTCAGATCCTCTTCGGCTCTGCTACCAAGGCATCTCTGTTTACTCCCAAGCCAAGAGTGGTCATCAGCGTTCCCAGCGGTGTCACCGAGGTGGAGGAGCGCACTGTGATCAACGCCGCCATTGAAGCCGGCGCGCGCCGTGTCTATCTGATCGAAGAGCCTTTGGCTGCCGCATTGGGCGCTGGCCTGGATATCAGTGGGCCCAACGGACATATGGTAGTAGACATCGGCGGCGGCACTACGGATATCGCTGTGCTGACCATGAACAGTGTTGCTGTCTCCTCCTCCCTGAAGATCGCCGGCAACGCCTTTGACGATGCCATCGTCCGTTACATCCGCAGAAAATACGGGATCGTCATCGGCATGACCACCGCCGAGGATATCAAGATCCAGATCGGCTGTGTATATCCCCGTCAGGAGGACGTGAGCATGGTGGTTCGGGGCAGAGACGCCAAGACCGGCATGCCCCGGGAATTCAGCGTCACCTCTACAGAGATCTTCGAAGTGCTGATCCGTGTCGCCAAGCCCATCGGCGACGAAGTGATGTCTGTCCTGGAGGACACCTCTCCGGAATTGGTGGGCGATCTTGCCACCAACGGCATCGTGCTCACCGGCGGCGGCAGCCAACTGGCAGGTATGGAGCAAATGCTCACAGAGCGTACCGGCATCCAGTGCCGACTGGCAGACAATCCGGATTCCTGCGTAGCCTACGGCTGCGGCAAGAGTCTTTCCTGGATCAACCGTATGAACGAAGGTCCGATCAATATTGCCAGAAAGCGCATCATGCGCCAGGGATAAAAATCAGAA
>JAZRZW010000172.1:0-3949 GCA_045601585.1 Faecousia sp.
AGAATAACTGGAGGGATCATTATGAAACGGTTTTTGAGTTTGATCCTGTGCTTGACCATGGTTTTGCCCCTGCTGGGCTGTGGCGGCTCGAAGGAAGAACGCGGCGATGCTGCCCAGACCTCCTCCGTAGGCTACGCCAGAGCGAACATCTCCCCGGAGCAGTCGGTATACCTGAGAGGCTACGGCGATCCCAAGGCGGAGCGCATGTCCACCGGCGTGGCAGACCCCATTTATGCCACCTGCATGGCCATTACCGATGCCGAAGGCAATTCCGTGATCCTGATCGCAACGGATCTGGTACAGTGCAAGGCACGCACCTTTGACCCCATCCGTAAAAACGCATCGGAGCTGACCGGTGTGCCTGTCAGCAACATTATGGCGTCCGCATCCCACAACCATACCGGCCCGGATTATGACGATCAGGTATATGCAGCGATTTTGCGTGAGCGGATCCCCCAGGCCTGTGCGGAGGCCATGGCAGACCGGAAGCCTGCCCAGATGCACACCACCATCTGCCGTCCGGTAGGCTATAACACCGTGCGGCATTACCTGCTGGCAGACGGCAGTTATCAGGGTTACGGCGTGGGCAGCGTACCTAAGGACAATCTCATCGGCCATTACGGTATTGCGGATAACCTGATGCAGCTGGTAAAATTCACCCGGGAGGGCGGCAAGGATATCGTACTGATCAACTGGCAGGGCCATCCCAAGGGAGCTACCCCCCACTCTTATACCACCGCAACCAGCAACTATCCAGGCGTTTTGCGGGCCAAGGTGGAAGAAGCGCTGAACTGTGAAAGCCTTTTCTTCCTCAGTGGCTCCGGCAACGTGAACAACGGCTCTCAGATCCCGGAGGAAGCCGCAATTGCAGCAAATTACATCGAGCTGGGCGAGAAGCTGGCGAAGCATGCCATTGAGGCCGCTGCCAACTTCCAGCCTGCCAAGACGGATAAGATCCAAATGACCTCTGCCGTGCTGACCCAGGAGGGCGTGAAGGGTGATCTGGGCGTTAAGCTCTATGCCATCAGCATAGGCGATCTGGCCTTTGTGTTTGCCCCCTTTGAGATCTTTGATACCAATGCCATGGCGGTAAAGGAGACCTCCAAATTCCCCATGACCTTCTATGCCTCCTGCTCCAATGACGGCTGTGGGTATCTTCCCACACCCCCGTCCTTTGACTGGGAGATCACCTACGAGGCAGACATCACCAAGTATCCCAAGGGAACGGCTGAGAATGTGCAGGCGATCCTGCTCGAGATGCTGGACGAATTGTTTGCAACCGGCGGCTATACGGAGCAGCCCAAGGCGGAGGGTTATATCACCCCTGCCTTCGAGCCCTACACCGACGGCAAGGAATACCTCAATCCCGCCGTGGGAGATCTGACGGCTTGCATTCCGGTGAAAAACGGCTTCTATCAGATCGCTTTGTTGGACGGCAGCAAGCTCAGGTTATTCCTGGCGCTGAACGAGGAGATCGCTCATGAGGTGCTGCAGCAGGCTACTGTAAAATGCCTGTTTAATGAGCAGCATGTGATCGTGGGCCTGGCCGAATAAGCCACCTAAAAGGGATATCATTATGGAAGAAAAGATACTGGATGAACTGAAATATCTGATCTCCTACCCGGAAGGCTTTCAAGCGGATAAAAAATATCCCCTGATCATCTATTTACACGGTGCCGGCACCCGCGGTGAGACCACCGAGAAGCTGCGTAAGCAAAAAAGATGCTTTCTGACCCTGAAGCAGCGGCAGACTGCAAGAGGCTATATCCTCCTTGCGCCCCTTTGTAAAGGCGGCACCTGGAACGAATGGATGTCCCAGCTGATCCGCCTGGTGGAACAGACCCGGGAGCTCCCCTATGTGGATGAGACCCGTGTGCATCTTACTGGAACCAGCATGGGTGGCTACGGCACATGGGAGCTTGCCAGCCTGCGCCCGGACTGGTTTGCCTCGGCCATGCCTATTTGCGGCGGCGGCATTCCCGTGTTTGCAAGAAACCTGGTAGATGTTCCTATTCGCGCCTTCCACGGACTTCGCGACCAGACCGTAGATCCCATCGAAAGCCTGCAGATGGCAAAGGCGGTGAATGTGTACGGCGGTCACGCTGAGCTGATCCTTTTCCCGGATATGGAGCACAGCTGCTGGGGCGCGGTCTATACTGATGAGAGAAACTACGATTGGTTGCTTTCTTTTACCACCCAGCGGGATAAGACCCTGGTGGAGCAGCTTTCAGGCGCGTATTACGGATAAAAACGACCAATGATCATTGTCACACCGAATGAAAGGAAGAGAACTTCTATGCGAATTTTTCTGCTGACTGATCTGGAGGGTATCGCCGGAGTTGATAACATCGAGCAGATGGATCAGGCAAAGGATACCTATCGAAATACCTGCGAGATGTTGGAGCACTCCATCAATTTGGCTGTTGCCGCTTGCTACGATAGCGGTGCGGAGCAAGTTTATTACATGGATGGCCATGGCGGCAGGAAAAAAATAAACGTGAACCCCGAAAATATTGACGGCCGCGCGATCCCCTGCAGCAGCGTTGAATGGCAGGCACTCCTGCGGGAAGGGAAGATAGACTGTCAGATCGAGATCGGCGCTCACGCCAGAGCCGGCACTATTGGCGGATTTTTGGATCATACCCTTAACTCCAGCGAGATCTTCTGCATCAAATATAACGGCATGGAAATGAGTGAGCTGTCGCTGCACGCGATCCTGTGCGCCAAGTACGGTGTTCCCATCGTGGCGGTCGTGGGTGACGAGCTGGCCTGCCAGCAGGCGCGCTCCTATATCCCGGATATTTACACAGGTGCTGTCAAAAAAGCATCCTGCAGAAACCGGGCGGAAACCTACCCCGACGCAGACCAGATCCTTGTGGAAACGATCAAGAAAGCGCTGGCTGACTACAAGAATGTGTCAATGATCCGCTTTACGGAGCCTGCGCATATTGAGACCACCTTCTACCGGACAGACTTCTGCGAAAATGTGCTGTCAAGGACAGGACCCGAGGTCCGGCGCAGGGATGCCCGTACACTGGAAAAGACGGTTGCACAGATCCAACGCTATGCGGATCTGAAAATATAGAGGCTGCCTGGAATAAAATACTGGAATAACGGCAAAAGGAACTGTCTCAACGGAATCACTTCCGACGAGACAGTTCCTTTTTTATTTATATTTCTATGTCTGCAGCTCCCGGAGCAGCGTTTTGATGTTCTCGAAGATATAACTGGGCTTTACTTCGCTGGTTTTCAGATCCTCCAGCGTGCCTTCCCCGGAGAGGACGAAGATGCTGGTGATCCCGGCGTTGACACCGCAGGCAATGTCGGTGTAGAGCCGGTCACCGATGAGGGCGGTCTGCTCCGGACAATAGCCGGCCTGCTCCATAGCCAGCAGCGCCATGGCAGGCTCAGGCTTTCCAATGAACAACGGCCGCCGCCGGGTGGCGTTATACAGCATTTCGCTGACAGAGCCGCAATCCGGCACAGAGCCATACCAGGTAGGGCAGACCCAATCCGGGTTGGTCGCCACATAGTCGACCCCTCTGCCCAAAAGGATGCAGGCATCCTCCAGCTTCTGAAAGGTCAGCTCCGTGTCAAAGCCCATGCACAGGCAGTCAATATCGTCCTCCAGCCGGTCAGTAATGGGAAGCGCTGCCTGCCGGAGCTGCTCTTTGAAAGGCGTCGTGCCAAAGGCATATATTTTGTGATACGCCTTTTTCTGCAGATGGAGGACGGTGGCGTCGGTAGATGTAAGAAAATCCCCGGCTGCAGAGGAGATCCCCAGGGAAGCCAGCTTTTCTATGTATTTATCCACGCTTTTGGAGGAATTGTTGGTAAGGAACATATATTTGCCGCCGATGGCTTTTATATGGGCCAAAAAGTCGGTCACACCGTCAAAAAGCTGGTTGTCCAGATAGATCGTGCCGTCCATGTCCAGAAGGAACAGCCG
>JAZRZW010000173.1:0-2629 GCA_045601585.1 Faecousia sp.
GACACGACAATATGCAGCTATTTTCATTTGTTGGTTGCTCCTTTCTGTCAACCAACCCATATCCTGCTTTTATTATAGCATAAAAAGCAAGAAAGGGGAACGAAAACATTCCCCTTTCCGGATGTAGGTTGGTTAACTAACAGCTACCCTGTTCTCCCAATATTGAGAGAGCAGCTTGTCGATCAAAATCTTTTGAAGTTGCCGTTCAAACTCCTTTGGGGTGTTAGGGTTCACAAAGGTAAAGGTTAGTTGCACCTCTTGCTTTGCCATTGCACAGCCCCCTTCCTTAGAACATTCTATTAAGAATGGAGGCCTGTAATGCCTGCGGTATCGTCAAACCAGTATGCCTGGAATACCGTTCCGTCGTGCAAAATGAATCTGCCGCGGGCATCCTTGGGGATTTGCTCTGCTGCAGCCGTGCTGTCCAGGATAATTTGTGACAGGATCGTGTCAGCACGGCCACAGATCCGGCAGTTCACATTGTTCTTGATCTGGCCGGAAAGAATGTTGGCATCCGGACGCTGCGTGGCAAGAATCAGGTGGATACCAAAGGCACGGCCTTGACGAGCAATCATCGAAAGCTTGCTTTCAATTTTGCGGACGACTTCTTTTTGATCGTTACCTAGACCGGTCTTATCCAACACCTCTGCAATCTCATCACAGGCGAAGATATATCGTGGCAGGTCTTCTCCTGTGGCTTCGTTGTAAAGGTCAATGTTGGGTTGCCCGGAGGCTGCCAGCAAGGCTTTCCTGCGTTGCAGCTCGTCTACAAGCTCTGTAAGGAGCGCAAGTGTGGATTCCTCCTCAATGCACATGCGGCAATGCTTGTGCCAGATAGGCGGAAAATCCACACCGCCTTTGAAATCGGCTATGCAGACGATAGCGCCTTTCTTCAATGCCTGCATGAGGAGTAGCTTTAGAAGAACACTCTTACCGCTGCCCGTAGATCCACCTAAGAGAATGTGGGGCACTTTTACAAGGTCCACGGTGACTGGTCCGGTAAAGCTCTCACCCAAAGCCAGTATGAAGGGCTTCTGGGAGAGGTACTTATCGTTCCAGTCTATCACTTCCGGCAGATCTGTTCTGGCTGGCACGGTATAGAGCAGAACACGGCTTTTCCCAGACCCATATTTCATCTTGACGATGGTGATGTCCAGGATGGTCTCGATGGCTGCCTGCTTGTCTTCCCAGGTCTTCAGGGGTATCCCCTGAGAACTGAACTCCCAAACTGAAATGCGGGGATTCTGTTTGTCCTTGTACTTCCGTTTTAGAGAAGGAACCATATCGGTATGGTTCACAAGTCCGATACTCCGTAGCTGATCCTGGGCCGCCTTCTTTCCAAGGGGATACAGAATGAGTATGGTGAGGAATGCTCCACCCACCAACAGATAAACCGCAAAGATATGCTGCATAACGAGACTTGCGACAGGCGAAAGCAGCGCGGTGGTCTCAGCGGTCAAGACAATCTCGTATTGCTTACTCCATACCAGGATCGCTCCAAGGATATAGAGGATGACAAAAATGAGTTTCACAGGCGCGTCGGAGGTAGAGCTGGGTCTAGGGAAATGTTCCCGGAGATTGGAACGGCGTTGCAGCCGTTCCTTTTCAAACCGTCTCATGGGGAACCTCCCGTGGGAGTATGCCCCGGCGGAACTCGGTTACCGTATGAATACGTCGCAAAAATGCGTGCCAGGTTTCCATCTCGTGCTTTTGAATATCACGGTACTGATCCTCCAGCGGAATATTGGAGGTAATGTAAACCGTGTCAAAGCAAGCCACGCGGTCACGGTAACGGGCGGGAAGTCTCAGCGGGTAAATATCCAAAAAGTTCAGCATTGCTGAAATGGGTACTTGGGAATGGAATTCCTCAAACACGATCACAGGCTCTCCGTGGTAGTCATCAAAACGAGCACCGGATTGTCCGCTGTAATCGGTGATGCGGTAAACATCCTCCGGAGGGTGCTTTTCATAGATACTCCGGGTTTTGCCTGTACCGCTGTCACCAAAGAGGTAATTCACCTTCACAGGACGGTTTTCCTTACGGAATCTTTCAAAGAGCAGTTTCTCCCGCAGAGCGTCAATGTCATTGATCTTAAAAGCAAAGCTGGGATCATTTTCAATGATCTCTGTGGTGGAATAACCGTCCTTTACATCCTGCATCAGCTGCGCCATTTTAGGGCTTTTCTCAGAAGCCTCATTAGGAAGCACACCGAACTCCTTGAATGTGCCTTCAATACGGGTCTCGGCTTTGGCGGTTTCTGCCCATTTGCCCTCCTTGCGCGTATAATCCCGGTTTTCTTGGGATGTTCCAATGGCCTTTTCAATGTGGGCCGTAGGAAAGCGCTTTTTGAGCGTGCCGAACCGCATAGGCGAGGTTGAGTAGAGGTAAACATGGGTGTGATATGTACCGCATGCGCCGATCTCGTCGGCCATACAGAAGTAGTCGGGGTTAAACTTCTGTGCGCGGTCGATGATCACATCATGGGTCATACCGTGGTCTTGGGGGTTGTTAATGGTCAACTGCCACTTGCGTGACTGGGTATTGCTTTCGTACATAGTTCGATTCTCCTTCTTGCTACTGCTACTTCGCTCGCATAGGTAATACTAACCTATGCGAGCGAGGACTTCT
>JAZRZW010000174.1:0-1517 GCA_045601585.1 Faecousia sp.
CTGCCCAAACATAATCATGCCCACATCACCGGCGGCACGGTCACGATAAATGCGAATACCATCGCCACCGCCCTCCATGCCCTCGGCGTGAAGCGCCATATCGACGACAACATAACCGGTCAAATTCTCATTCGCATCCTGGAAACCCACGGAGGTTTCCACTGTGATGTTTCGGGTAGAACTCACTCTTATCTCGTCTACATCAAAGCTGGCACTGTCAAATTTGATCCGCATGGGCAGTCCTTTGGCTCTGCTGGAGAAGGTGCTGAGCAGGTCCGAAGCCGTGATTCTGAAGGATGCATCATTCAGAATAATGGATCGGTTGATAATGGTTCCGCCGTTCATGCGCACTTTATAGAAACCGCTGGAAATCACATCTGTCAGCCATCCTTCTTTGAAATTGCCAAAACCGCCGTACCAAAGCTTTTGATCAAAGGGCCGCATATTATGGCTGGCATACAGGGCGACGGTTCCTTCAAATACGCCCTTCGGAGAAGTAGGATTGACACTTTCTCCATACATATCCACCACAACGTTCCACCGCTGCAAATTGTTTTCCGAACCACAGAAGGAGAAGTAGCGATCCCGGGTGCTAACGATTTTCAGTCTCCAGGTTCCGGAGCTGCCGTCACGCTGCGACAGCAACAGATTGACCGCATCATAGAAATCATTCAGGAAATCCCTGGCATTGACCGCTTCCACACGCCGCATCCACCGCTCTACATCCAGTTGATATTCCTTGTAAGAGATTTTCAGTGTTTCGATCAACATGGTCATAGGGTTGACCTTGCCAATTTTCCCCCAGTCTACAGAGAACTGGTCGGCGAAGGAATCAAAGGATGTATTGAATACCTTCCAGAATGCTTCATCAAGAGCGGCATCCTGCAGATTGTCGCCAATCTCGCCCAATTCCTTAATTACAGCATCAATGGCAAACTCCGCAATGGTCTGTCCTTTGTCTTCACTAAGCAGAATCTTGCAAATATCCTCCACCAAAAATGTTCCGATCTCCTGTGCCGTATCTCCGCCGAAAATCGACAGCAGATTGGAGGCAATACGGACACCGTCTTCGTAAGTGAACTGACGATCCTTTTCCGATGCTTTGATTTTCTCCTGGGCATCCAGAAGATCCCGTTCGCCAATGCCCGTGGCTTCAAAGACCTCTGCTATGGCATCGTTGATATCACCGAGATGGAAGTTGTTGGTGCAACGCAGGGTGCCGCTGAATTTCAAGTCTCCGATGGTCAGCGAAGCAGGATATACCCGACCGTCGGTGCTGTAGTTAAGGCGACTGTAATTCACACCGGCATAGTCAGCCGAAACAGTGGGAGCCATCCATAAGGTCATAGAGATAATCATTACCAGGCAAAGAACCCAACTCAAAAGTCTTCTCTGTTACATGAAATCCCTCCTTCCAGACTGTCGCAGAACGCAGCCAACTCATCTGTAAGCCGGTCACTTGCTCTGGCAGCAGCCAGATGTTCCTTATACAGTGTTTCTTCTCCGGCAGAAAGCCA
>JAZRZW010000175.1:0-3548 GCA_045601585.1 Faecousia sp.
CGCAGGAACATCCGCAAAATATAGAGCACCAGCACGATCACACCGGCAATAATAATGTAGTTATACATTTTATTGGGGATATAATCCTGGAGCATTTTGTTGGTGACCACCGGGTACACCATACCCGTTACAGAGATCAAATGCGCCGCCAGCATATCCAGCGCCATCATCTTTTTGTGGGGCTTATAGTATTTCAAAAATCGTTTCAGCATTTATTTCTCTTCCTTTTCAATAGCTGCAGCATACAGCGCCAAAAGCCCGCCGCTGAGGAGCAAACTTGCAAAAATATCCGTGATCCAATGAACGCCGGAGGCGGCTCTGCCTACCACCACCAGCACCATCAGCAGGGTGCCCAGCAGTGAGGGGATCCGGCGGCAGCGGGCGCAGGGGATCTTCTTTTTCAGGTAGATGAGGGCAGAACCCATCACACACACCGCCAGCATGGTATGGGAAGAGGGGTAAGAAGCTTCCAGCACCCCATCCATCAGCACCGGACGACGGTTGATGACCACAATTTCAAAGCCCACATACAGCGCTGCCACGGCAGCATATAGAGCCACCAGCCACCACAGCTCCCGCTCCATTTTCAGGCTCTTATTTTTCAGCATTTGAGAAAGGCCCAGCAGCGCCATCGCTGCCGCCACCATCAGCACACCGTAGCCCAGGCCCTCGGTAAAATCATATAAACCGGGGTGATAACCCACATTGTCCCGGAACCAGCCGTTGACAGTCACAAAACCGATCTCGGTCTTCTGCGTATCCACATTCACCGCCTGCACATCCACGGTCTTTACCAGCACCGTAAACAGCCCAAAGGCCAACAGCAGGCAGATGCCCAAAATCAGCAATTTCTTAGTCTTTTTCATAAAAGTTCCTCTCATCTCGCAGGATACGCTCATTATATCACGAACCGTCAAGAAAGGAAACAAAAAAATTCACCCCCGCAGGCATTTGCCCGCAGGGGTGCTTGTTGGTATTCAGAACGGAATGGTCAGATCCACTTCCCACCGGATGCTGCTGTCCTCATAGTCGTTTATCAGGAGCGGCAGGAACACAGACTCACCTTCCATATTGTCCACGTTTACATGGCAGATCGTATAATCGCCGGTGTACAGATAATAGGGATTGGAGAAGTAAATCTCTTTTCCCTCATCGCCGTTGACCACGATGTCTTTTGCGCCATTTTCCTGGATAGACAGATCGGTTTGACCCACATTTTCAAAGATCAGATACACATAAGTGCTCTCGCCCATGCCATCGACAACCACGTCTACGGGAGCCTTTGCCGTCACTCGCAGTCTTTCGCCCTCATAAAGCACAGTGCCGGACATATCCGGAGTTGCGGAGGTTTCGGGCAGAGTATATCTGATGTTATAGAACTGAGATTCTGCCTCCCAGTCGATGGAGCCGTCCTCCAGACAGTTGTAGCTCTCGAAATACAGAGAAATATCAGAGATTTGCTCCACACCAAAAGCGCGGCGCTTCGCCTCCGGCAATGCCCACTCCATGTCGACGGAAAGGATCGCCTTTGCACCGGGGAACACAGTAATGCTTTCGCCGGCACCTTCTGCAACCATACTGTTTACCATGTTTGCGCTGACATTCATATAGCACATTTCCGAGGTCTCGTTGACCACTTCCAGCAGCAGATACTCGTTGCCGGCGTTTTCCACATAGACCTTAGATTCCAGATAGATCTCTCCGCCCAGGGAAAGCCGCTCGTCCACGCTTGCGGCGACATTGTAGCCTCCCTCGCTCTGAGCTTCCTGGTTGTTGATAAAGGTGAAATAGGCCTGGGGATCTGCCACATAATTTTCCGCCGCATCACTCTCGATCCGGCAGGATAGCGTCTCTTCCACATTGCCATCTTCATCACAAACGGAGAACATCAGATCAACAATACCGATCTCAAAGATTCCCTTGGCTCTCAGCTCATTCTGCGACACGCCAAACATATCAAAAGCTTCCTGACCGGAATCTGCGGAGAAATACAAGTCCACATTGAACATCATTCCGTTTACCGCAAAAGCAACCACGCTCAGGTACTTGGTGCTTTCCGTATTGTTCAGAAAGGTTGTATGGATCGCTGCATATTCGTTTTCATAATCCAACGGAGCAATCGTGATCGTGCTTCCCGTATTGGTAAGCAGCTCCGTTTCCTGGGTGGCAGCGCACTTAAATTCGCCCCACTGGACAGTCTCCACCTGCTCCTGTTCCTCTTCTTTTCCTTGCTCTTTTTTATCTTCTTTATCCGCCTTCTTGCCGCAAGCCGCCAGGGACAGCAACATAGCCAGAGCCAGAAGAACAGCCAAAAACTTCTTCATCATCCGTTCCTGCCTTTCGCAATTAAAATTGACTGCACTTATTATACCAGTTATCTGCGTTTATTGTCAACAACTCCGTAATACCTTCTTTTCAAACGGTA
The DNA here is from genome assembly GCA_045601585.1 of Faecousia sp. Classification (GTDB taxonomy): domain Bacteria; phylum Bacillota; class Clostridia; order Oscillospirales; family Oscillospiraceae; genus Faecousia. The sequence continues at coordinate 2,426 of JAZRZW010000175.1, forward strand.
AAAACTATGGTATGATAAAAAGCGAAAGGATGTGTTCCTGTGATTGATTTTAAACCTTTGCATATCTCCCAAATAAGCGAATATGGCCCCATTTTGCAGACTTTTGGCCATCGGGGCTGTGAATATAATTTCGTAAATCTCTATGCCTGGGGTCGCCAGCAGGCGGCAATGGTGGCAGGTAATTTCTGCCTTTTCTCCCAGTTCAGCGGCCAGAGCGTCTACCCCTTCCCCATCGGATTTGCCGACCCCAAACCCACCATCGACGCCCTTATGCAGGACGCCCGGGAGCGGCATATTGCCTTTCGTATCACCAGCCTTTCCCAGGCTGACTGCGAATTTTTGCAATTCACCTACCCCGGCAAATTCCACTACCATGTGGTGCGAAGCAATTTCGACTATGTGTACCATATCAACGACCTTGCTGACCTGAAGGGCAAGAAATTCCAGAAAAAACGCAATCACGCCAACCGTTTCTGGCAGCAGAACCCGGAGGCTACCACCCTGCCCCTCACCGCCGAAACCCTACCCCTGATATGGCAGGTCTTTGATCGCTGGTATGCCGGGCGGGAGGCAAATGACCCCCATTCCGATGTGTATATGGAGCGCATTGCCGCAAAGCGGGCGCTGGACCATTGGCAGGAGCTGGAACTGGAGGGCCTTGTGCTGCTGGCAGAGGGTGTGCCCATTGCCGCCACCGTGGCCTCCCCACTGTGCGCAGACACCTTCGACATCCACTTTGAAAAGGCCATCGACGGTGCCGACGGCGCCTATGCCGTGATCAATCAGGAATTTGCTAAGTGTCTGCGCGCCAAGCACCCAGAGCTCCGCTGGCTGGACCGGGAGGACGACCTCGGCATTGAGGGTCTGCGCAAGGCAAAGCTCTCCTACAACCCCGCTTTCCTGGTGGAAAAGCACTGGGCGGCCCTGATGGAGGACGGCTATGAATATTCACGCCCCCACCCGGAAATCGTACCCCCTGCTGAAAAGCCTTTGGCACCAGGCCTTCGGCGACCCTATGGTGTTTAGCGGCGAATTTTTTGAATCCGGCTTTCCCCCCGACCGCTGCCGCTGTCCGACCGTAGATGGGCAGGTTGCCGCCGCCCTTTACTGGTTCGATGCAGAA
>JAZRZW010000176.1:0-22426 GCA_045601585.1 Faecousia sp.
CGATGGTCAGGGAGTCGTCGATCTCAGCCAGAACGGGGACAGCATTCATCATAGCGATGGTGGAAATGGATGCGATAAAGGTGTAGCCGGGAACGATCACTTCGTCGCCCATGCCGATGCCCAGAGCTGCCAGGCAGCACAGCAGGGAACCGGTGCCGGAGCTGGTAGCAACAGCATACTTATGACCCAGCTGCTCAGCGATCTCGCGCTCGAAAGTAGCGACCTTACCCTGGAAGCCATCAACGCCGACGGTGCCGTAACGGAACAGCGCACCAGCCTCGATAACATCCATCAATTCTTTCTTTTCTTCAGCTCCAAATACGTAGGAACCAGGACCTCCAGCCATAATAAATACCTCCAAAAATAAATAATATTTTGCGGATACTTCGCGGAATGCAAGCATCCGCTATAGTCCAATGTTATTTTATAATAAAAGTACAAGCTTTTCAAGAGGCTATATACACAAATAAACAAGACTGTCTATGTGAAAAAGCACGAAAATCGGCAAACCTTTTGGGAGAAATTAAAGGTTGCCATTCCCCATAAAATAAGGTAAAATGTATGCTGAGAGAATGTGTATTGTCGGGGCGGATCAGGATCCGCCCTGAATAAGAACAAAACAGCATCCCGCAAAATGGGGCGGGTCAAGCCCCTCAGCCTGATTTTTAATGATATGATTCGAGGTAACCTATGGCCTGGATTGAGTTTACAATAAAGACCCAGCCTCACGCCCTGGAGGATGTGAGCGCGGCCCTCACCGCCGGCGGCTTTCCGGAACTGGTGATCGAGGATGGCGACGGCTTTTCTGCCTTTTTGGAGGAGAATCGGGCGTATTGGGATTATATTGACGAAGATTTGGAGAAAAACCTCCAAAATATGTCCTCTATCAAGCTCTATGTGGAGCAGGGAGATGAAAAGGAACTTTCCCGTCTGGGCCGACTGGTGGAAACCATTGCCGGGGTAGAGACGGTAACGGAGACGCTGTTGCCCGACACCGACTGGGAGGAGAGCTGGAAGGACAGCTACCCGCCCCAGGTCATCGGCGAGAATCTCATTGTGCTGCCCTATTGGATGGCCCATGAGACCCAGGGCCGTACCCCCATCATCCTGGATCCCGGTCTGACCTTCGGCACCGGCGCCCACGAGACTACCCGGATGGTTCTGGAGGAGATGGAAAAGCGGATCACCCCCGGCGCAAATTGTCTGGATCTGGGCAGCGGCAGCGGTATTTTATCCATTGCCGCCCTGCGTTTGGGTGCCGGCCACGCGACCGGTGTGGACATCGACCCCAAAGCCGAGGATGTGGCCCGGGAGAATCTTTCCTACAACGACATTGCCTCCGACCGCTTTGCCGCTTATACCGGGGATGTCACCAGCTCGAAAAAGCTGATGGCAAAGCTGAAGGAGACTCACTACGATGTGGTGCTTGTGAACATTGTGGCGGATGTGATCATCGCCCTTTCTCCGGTGCTGCCGGAGTTTCTCAGCAAGGACAGCACCCTGATCCTCTCCGGCATTATCACCGATCGCCTGGATGATGTTGTGGAGGCGCTGGAGCAGGCCGGTCTGGGATTCACAAAGATCTCGCAACAGGGAAATTGGCACTGCATTTGCGCCAAAAGGAGAACATAAATGAAACCTACCTCTCGTTTTCAACAAATCCCCTACCGCACCCGCCGTCTGATTCGGCGGATCGCCATCATCACCGCCATCGTGCTGGCAGTGGCGCTGCTGGTTTGGGGCTGCTGGATGATCTGGCTGCAGCGGTATGTGGTCTATACCCGCCAGGGCGCACAGCTGGATTTCGGACTGAATCCCACTCTGCCCCAAGGCGAATTGGCCACCGAACCCCCGGCTCCCAATGTGGAGTTTGAGTATCGGGAAGAAGATGCCGGCCACGATGCGGATCTGGAGCTCAAACAGCTGAACGGTTACTACATCTCTGCCCGGGAGCTGGAGGATATCCCCTCGGTGAAGGCCCGTCTTGCTGACCTGCCCAAGGGAACTGCCGTGATGGTGGAGGTCAAGAGCATCCGGGGTAATTTCTTCTATAATTCCGGCATTGCAGAGTATCGGGCTTCTGATGCCATTGACCCTGCTGCCATGGACGAGCTCATCGAATATATGGACAAGCAAGGTCTGTATACCATCGCCTATATGCCTGCTCTGCGGGACTACCATTACGGCCTGCACCATGTGTCTGACGGTCTGCCCACCCCCGGCGGCTGGCTGTGGATCGACGATGACAACTGCTACTGGCTGAACCCCTCCAGTCAGGGCACCATTTCCTATCTGGTGAATATCATCACCGAGCTGCGGGATCTGGGCTTTGATGAGGTGGTTCTGTACGATTTCCGCTTCCCCGACACCACCGGCATCGTCTTTGGCGGCGATAAGACCGCGGCCCTTTCCTCTGCGGCCAAGACCCTGGTGACCACCTGCGGCACCGAACGGTTTGCGGTGTCATTCGTGGTGGACACACCCTTTGAGTTGCCTCAGGGTCGCAGCCGTATGTATCGCCGGAATGTGGCGGCCGCATTGGTGGAAAACGCAGTGGAGGAGGCCGGATTGGAGACTCCCCAGACCCATCTGGTGTTCCTGACAGAGCTTCACGACACCCGTTTTAATGACTACGGCGTTCTGCGCCCCCTGCCCTAAAGGAGAAATTTGTGGAAGAATTGCTGTTCCCCGGCTTTACCTTGCAGCAGGTAAATGCCGTATCCAATCTTGGCCTTGCCCATATCGGCGACGGCATCTATGAGTTGCTTTGCCGCACCTATCTGTGTGTGGGCGGCGACCGAACAGTCCGCACCCTCCACCGGGATACGGTGGAGCTGGTAAAGGCCACTACCCAGGCCCGCTTCGCCGAGAAAATTTTACCTATCCTCACCGAGGAAGAGAGTGATTTCTACCGCAGAGGCAAAAATACCCATACCCACGCTGCCCCCAAGGCGGCCACCCGAAAGGAATATGCCGCCGCCACAGGTCTTGAGACCCTGTTCGGCGCGCTGTATCTGCTGGGTCGGAAAGACCGTCTGCAGGAGCTGTTTTTAGTAATGATGAACGAGGAAACCTAAATGGCATTTGATGCGTTTTTCCTGAGCGCGGTCCTGGAGGACCTGCGGCAAAGGATCATCGGCGCCCGGGTGGAGAAGATCCATCAGCCGGCGCGGGATACGGTGCTTTTGCACCTCAAGACCCGGGAGGGAAGAGAAAAGCTCCTCTTTGCTCCCAACCCCGCTGCGCCCAGATTGCATCTGACCGCCTCCACCCCGGAAAATCCCGATACGCCCCCTATGTTCTGCATGCTGCTGCGAAAGCACCTTTCCGGCGCCCGACTCTGCCAGATCTCCCAGCCGGATATGGAGCGCTGCGCGGTATTTTCCTTTGAATGCACCGACGAAATGGGCGACCGGGTGCAAAAGAAACTGGTGGCGGAGCTGATGGGAAGAACCTGCAATCTGTACCTTTTGGGGGCAGACGGCCGGATTCTCGACTGCCTGCGGCGCATCGGTCTGGACGAGACGCAAAAGCGTCCTGCGCTGCCGGGTATGTTCTATCAGCTTCCCGATGAGGTGACAAAAAAGAACCCCCGGAACGCAGATTTTCGTGAGATACTGGAGTTCGACGGAGTAGATATCCTGGCAGACCGCCTGATGGACACTTTGGGAGGCCTGTCGCCCCTGGTGTGCCGGGAGGCGGCAATGGCTGCCCTGGGTGACCCGGATGGCCGGGTGAGCGGCTGTGATCCGGCTCAAACCGCAGAAAAATTGGAGCGATTTTTCCGCACCCATTTGGAAAATCCCAAGCCCTATTATTATCAGGACGCAAAGGGCAAACCCAAGCAGTTTGCGTTCTGTCCGGTAACGCTCTACGGCCCTTGCCGGGAGGCGGCTACCTTTGCGGAACTGATGGATCTTTTCTATGTCTCCCGGCAGAAGCGGGAGATGATGGAGCAAAAAAGCGGCGCCTTGCGCAAAACGGTGCAGAATCTCTGCGCCCGACTCCAGCGAAAAATCGCCATTCAGGAAAAGGAGCTTCTGGAGACCTATGACCGGGAGCGACTGCGCCAGTTGGGCGACATCCTCACCGCCAATCTCCATCGGATGAAAAAGGGTCAGACCACGGTGGCGGTGGAGGATTTCTATGATGAGAATATGGCGCAAATCCAGGTCCCGCTGTCACCCACCCTTTCTCCCCAGGAAAATGCGGCCAGATACTATAAAAATTATTCCCGGATGAAGAATGCGGAAAAAGAGCTGACCCGGCAGCTGGAAATCGGCCGCCAGGAGCTGCAGTACCTGCAAAGTGTGCTGGAGGAGCTGCGCCGGGTGGGCAGCGATGGGGAATTGGAGGAAATTCGGGCAGAGCTGCAGGACGGCGGATATGTGAAAAAGGACACCGGCAAAAAGCGGGTAAAAGTTGGGAAATTGCCCCCGATGCGCTTTGTTTCCACGGACGGCTACCCCATTTATGTTGGAAGAAACAATCGGCAGAACGAGGAGCTCACTTTCAAATCTGCCCGAAAAGATGACATCTGGTGCCATGCTTCCAAAGTTCACGGCAGCCATGTGATCATCGATTGCGGTGGCACCACTCCGCCCGACGATACCGTCACCCAGGCGGCCCAGCTGGCCGCCCATTATGCCGAGACCGCCGGCGGTCAGAACATCCCGGTGGATGTAACCACCGTGCGGCAGGTAAAGAAAATTCCCGGGGGCAAACCCGGTATGGTGATCTACCATAACTACCGCACCGCCATCGTCAACCCCTACCCGGACATCGTGGTGGATGCCCTGAACGCAGAAAAAAAGACGGACTGAAAAGCCCGTCTTTTTTAATTGACCATTCGTTCCGCGCGATCGAAAGTACGGTCAAACCCTGTAGGGGCGAGGCTTGCCTCGCCCTAAATTGCTGCAAAAATAAACCATAGAAATCAGGGCGGGTCAAGACCCGCCCCTACAAATACCCCCGAAAAATCTGCAGGGTATCATTTTTATTTATCAGTTCTTAATGAAAAGATAGGAGAGGCCTATGTCTTTTTTAAACCCAGCGCTGTAACAGAGAAAGCTGCTGTTCTTCCAATTCTTTTGATTGGGAGGCAGGCACTTCTTTTTTTATGGCGGTGAATTCAACACGGTATGTATAGCCGTCAGAATCGGTTATGGTGCACGAAACCGGTGCGCCATCTTCGCTATAGCGGAAGACGGTTGTGTCTACCAGCGTTTGTCCGTAATATTCGTCCACTTTTATCAGCTGACCGGCTTCGTTGTAGGTGTATTCCGTGGTGCTTCCCATGCCATACGGCTCACCATTTTCAAATAAACAACTGCTGAATTTTACCAGATTTCCACTTTCGTTGTATATATAGGTTTGATGAGAGGTTTGCTCTATATTGATGTAGTCAGATTCGGTTTTCTCGGCGATAATGCCATTTTCGTTGTAGGTGTAGATGGTTTCTCCTTTTAGCGTGCCGTCGATATAGTATGTGCTTTCTTTGCTCAGTTTTCCGTTGCTATAAGTATAGCTGGTATATTTTCCAATGGTGCCGTCTTCTTCGCAAAAGTTTACTTGAGATAGCGTTCCATCAGTATAGACATAGGCGCAGAAGCCCAAGACATTACCGTCGTGGTCGTATGTGGTTTTATAGGTAAGTTTGCCGTCGCTGTATTCGTTGGTGTATTTTTTGTAAGTTTGCAGCTCATCGAAATAATAACTGAAATCTTCTGTGATGTTGCCGTGATCGTCGTAGGTTGATGTCCAATGAGTGTACAGGCTCCAATCGAAAGATTCAGCGCCGTATTCCTTGATTATAACACCGTTGTCATTATAGATATACTCATGGACTTCACTGTAGCCTTCGTCTTCTTCGTCGTATAGGACTTCTTTGGTAATCAGCCAGACGGTTTCGGTTTGCGCGGAGCCATCCGCATTGTTGTCGCTGTATACTTCGCCGGCATAGCTTTTGTTGCTGCAGGCAAAGAGGCTAAGAGTCATGGTTAAGAGTAAAAGTGCAGAAATCAGTTTTTTCATTGAGAGATATCACCTTTCTTTTTGTATTTAAGGCCGTTATGGATGCAGTCAGGGATGCCACATCGTTATTGTTTTTTCTAAAATAGAAAGCTTGGGTCCAATAATAAAATACCATAGTATTTATGCAATGTCAATAAACGACGGATAATAGTATTGTAATATTTGACAAAAGGGGCCGTTGTATGTTAGGAAAACGAATCTATGCTTTGCGTACAGCCTTTGGGTGGAATCAGGTGCAGCTTGCGGAAAAATTGAATATTTCCAAGCAGACAGTTTCTAATTGGGAAAACGAAAATATCCAACCCTCCATAGATATGCTTGTTAGGGTAGCAAAGCTTTTTCGGGTATCTACCGACTACCTTTTGGGTTTGGATGATGCACAAACCATCAATGTAGATGGTTTGCCTATTTCCTTTGTTGCACATTTAACGCAGCTCGTTGAGGACTATAAGCAAAAATAGGCCGCCCTTAGGCTTCGTTCTTTTTCATTGACCAGTTGTTCCGCACGATCGAAAGTACGGTCAAACCCTGTAGGGGCGAGTCTTGACTCGCCCTAAATTGCAGCAAAAATAAACCAACGAAAACAGGGCGGGTCAAGACCCGCCCCTACAAATACCCCCGAAAAATCTGCGGGGGGGGGTATCATTTTTAGTTATCCCTTCTTAATGAAACGATAAAAGACCGCCCGAAGGCGGTCTTTTTTAGTTCATTGTGGTGCCGGTTTGGCGGAAGAGTTTTGCGATTCGCTGGCGCAGGGCGTTTGCCTCGGGGGTGTCCTCGACGCCCCGGGTCTCGATCCATTGGGCGGAGGCTTCCTGGGCCTGCTTAAGCGTTTGCAGATCCAGGGAGAGGTTCGCCACCCGGAAGGTGGGCAGGCCGGATTGCCGGCTGCCGAAGAAATCGCCGGGGCCGCGAATGGCCAGGTCTTCCTCTGCGATGCGGAAGCCGTCATTGGTCTTGCAAAGCGCTTTCAGCCGGCGGTTGGTGTCGGCGTTTTTGCTCTGGGTGGTGAGAATGCAGTAGCTTTTCGCCTTGCCCCGACCGACACGGCCCCGGAGCTGGTGGAGCTGGGAAAGACCGAATCGGTCGGCGTCCTCCACCACCATCAAGGTGGCATTGGGCACATCCACGCCTACTTCAATCACCGTGGTTGCCACTAAAACATCCGCATTTCCTGCGGCGAAATCTGCCATTACCGCGTCCTTTTCTGCGCCCTTCATCTGGCCGTGGAGCAGGGCCACCCGGAGGTCGGGGAACGCGGTTTTTTGCAGAGTCTCCGCCCAAACCGTGGCGGCTTTCATATCCAGAGATTCCTCCACAGCGGGGCAGACCACGAAGCACTGATGGCCTTCGGTTACATGCTTTCGGATAAAGGCGTTGATTCGGGCCCGATAGCTTTCGTCCACGCAGAATGTGTCCACCGGCTCCCGGCCGGGGGGCAGCTCGTCGATGATGGAAAGCTCCAGATCGCCGTACATTAAAAGCGCCAGGGTTCTGGGAATGGGGGTGGCGGACATCACCAGCAGGTGAGGATCCTGACCTTTTTCCGAGAGTTTAGAGCGCTGGGCAACGCCGAAACGATGCTGCTCATCGGTGATCACCAGGCCCAGATCCTTGAACACGGTAGTGTCCGACAGCAGGGCGTGGGTGCCGATGATCATTTGGGCGCTGCCGTTTTCAATGGCCTCCCGGGCCAGGGTCTTCTGCTTTTGGGTCATAGACCCGGTGAGCAGCACTGTGGAAATGCCCAGGGGTGTGAAGAGCTTTTGGAAAGAGCGCATATGCTGCTCTGCCAGAATCTCCGTAGGTGCCATCATTGTCGCCTGCTGGCCGTTTCTTACTGCAAGATATGCAGCCGCAGCCGCCACCATAGTTTTGCCACTGCCCACATCGCCCTGGACCAGTCGGTTCATAGGCGCACCCTTTTGCAGATCATTGCGAATCTCCCCGATGGCCCGCATCTGGGCGCCGGTGAGGGTAAAAGGCAGCTTTTCTAAGAAATCAGCCAGCTCCACATTCCCATAAGGACGGGATTTTTTAATGCTCCGGGCGGCGCGCATCAGGGAAAGACCGGCGGAAAACAGGAAAAATTCCTCGAAAATCAGCCGCTTTTTCGCCATCTCCGCCTCCCGCATACTCTGGGGCTGATGGATGGCGTAGTAGGCATCCTTGGCAGGTAAAATGCCGTATTTTTCCCGGATCTCATAGGGGAGGATTTCCGAAGGGGGGTCACAAAGAGCCAGTGCCTGCTGGATGGTCTTGAGCATAGTGGCGTTGGAAAGGCCGGCGGTCAGGGGGTATACCGGCAGGATCCGCCGGGTAGCCACCGGGGTTTCCGAGGGCTTTTCAAACACCGGGTTGGTCATCTGATAACCGGAAAAATCTCCGTTCAGAGCGCCGTAGAATATGTATTCCTGGCCGTATTGGAGCTGCTCGGCGGTGTACTTTTGGTTGAAGAAAGTGATGTTCAGCCGGGCGGTGTGGTCGCCCACCTGGATTTTGGTCATGTCCAGGCCTTTGCGGATGTGGGCGGTGCGGGGTGTGCCCATAACCACCGCCTTAAAGCAGGCAGGTTCGTCTGTCTCCAATTCTGCGATGGTGCGAAGGGTGGTGCGATCCTCGTAGTACCGGGGGAAATGGCAGATCAGGTCCTCCAAAGTCTGGATGTTCAGGGCGGCGAACTGCTTTTGCTTGGCAGGCCCGATGCCTTTCAATATGGTAATGGGGTCGGTAAGTCGTGCCAAAAGTTCGTCGCCTCCTTTCGTTTTCTTTATCATACCATAACCGCAGCGGGATTTCCACGCATATTTTTCCCCTTCTTGCAAACAATACCAGCGCAAGACAAATCTAAGGAGGTCAACATGAAAAAGATAAGAAGATATGCCCTGCTGACAGCAGTGGCCTGCGCTCTGAGCGTAGGTGGGGCGGCCACGGCGGCGGAGGTGGATTGCGACGCCACCTATTGCTTCGGCACCCAGGATTTTGCGGTGAATGCCCAGGAGCTGAAAGGGGTCTGCATCACCGGCCTGCCCGCTGAGGGAACTGTGTATTTAGGCCAGAGGGTGATCCGGGAGGGCGACATTCTGACTGCAAGCCAGGTGGAGCAAATGACTTTCAAACCGTTGCGAACTGAGCAGGATGTGGAGGCAAAAGTAACTTATTTGCCTATATATGACGGCCGCGTGGAGAAAGACACAGTGATGACGATTTCTATTCGGGGCAAGGAGGACAAGGCTCCCGAGGCTCTGGACAGCACCATGGAGACCTATAAAAACCTCCCCAACCAGGGAAAACTCAAGGCAAACGACCCCGAGGGGGAGCGCCTGACCTACACCCTCCAGCGCGCCCCCAAGCGGGGGCAGGTGGAGCTCCGTGAGGACGGCACCTTCCTTTACACTCCCAAAAAGAACAAGGTCGGGGTGGACTCCTTCACCTATACTGCCACCGACCCGGCAGGGAATGTCTCTCGCACCGCCACGGTGACGATCCAGATCCTGAAGCCCACCGATGCCCGCCAGTATACCGACACGGTGGGACTGGACTGCCGGTTTGAAGCGGAATGGCTGCGAAACTCCGGGCTTTTCCAGGGGGAAAAGGTGGCGGGGATGGACTGCTTTTTCCCGGATAAGGCGGTGAGCCGTGGGGAGTTTCTGACCATGCTCACCAAAGTGCTGGAGCTGGAACCCTCCGGGCAGACTACTGCGGAAGTTCCGGCCTGGCTGCAGCCCTATGTGGCCGCAGCAGAGCGGGCGGGACTGACTGCCAATGTGGACACTGCAAGCTGGAACTGGGATGAGGCTATCAGCCCCGAAGATGCGGCGGTGATGGTGCAAAATGCCCTGGCACTGCAGACAGACAGCCAGGAGGAAAGCGCCCTGGCAGTGATGGCGCAAAACGGCGCCCAGCTGCCCTCCGAAGGGGTGCTGACCCGCAGCGATGCGGCCAAATTCCTCTACCGGGTCAAGGGTCTTTCCGTGACCGCTCCCGGCATGAAAGCACTGCAGTAAAAACTTGGGCCAAGCGCCATATTGATAAATTCTCGGAATGCGTCAGCATTCCCGGAATTTTTTATCAGTATAGTTGCGCACGCGGCGGGTGAGACACTTCCCCGAGGCTGTGTTGCAGGTTTTTTATTCCGGCGTGACACATAATTTTCTCAAAAATGGGAAATCCTTTCCCTAAAAGGCGGTGGAAGGTATGGAACAATTTTCTTGCAGCACCCGGCTGATTTCCGGTCGGGGCAGTGTGGCGGCGTTGGGAGATCTGGGAATCCGGCGACTTTTGCTGGTGGCGGACCCCTATTTTACTGCCAACGGCGAGGCCCAGCGTTTGGCAGCTCTGGCAAAAGCCGAAACGGTGGAGCTTTATGACAAGATTCAGCCCGACCCCTCGGTGGCTCAGGCGGCAGAGGCAACGGCCCTGTGCCGTGATTTCAGGCCGGATACGGTGGTGGCCCTTGGAGGCGGCAGCACTCTGGACTGTGCCAAGGCGATGGTGCATTTCTCCGGCAACAGCCCCCGTTTGGTGGCGGTTCCCACCACTTCCGGCAGCGGCTCGGAGGTGACGGATTTTGCGGTGCTGACCCATAACGGGGTCAAGCAGCCCATTGTGGATCCCAGATTGCGGCCTGCGGTGGCGATCCTGGATGGGGATCTTCTGACCAAAATGCCAAAATCTCTGGTAGCGGATACCGGCTTTGATGCCATCAGTCACGCCGTTGAGGCGTTCGTTGCCACCGGTGCCACCACCTGCACCGATGCCCTGGCCCAGAGTGCCGTTGCGGTGATCTACAACGGGCTTTCTGCCTCTGCCCATGGAGACATTTCCAAACGGCAGCGGATCCACGAGGCATCAGCTATGGCAGGTGTGGCGTTTTCCAGCGCAGGCTTGGGGCTTTGCCACGCGATGAGCCACGCCATTGGAGGGATCTACCACATTCCCCACGGTCGGCTCAACGCCATTTTACTCCCGGCGGTGGTCAGGCTCAATGCTTATAAATGCCAGGAAAAGTATGCAAAATTAGCGCGGCTCGCCGGTTTTGGCGGCAGCGCGGATACCCTGGCGGTGCGAAATTTATGCAACGGGCTTCAGCGATTGCGTCGGGAGTTGCAGATGCCCGACACACTGGGTCAGGCGGGGGTGGATGTGAGCCGTCTGTGGCAGGAGACCAACCGGATCGTGACGGCCACTTTGGCCGATCCCTGCTGCAAGACCAACCCCCTTCTGGTGGAGGATTTTATGGTGCGGCGGGTGCTCAGCGAGGTGGCAGGCCGTGTCTGAATCTTTGCTTTCCGTAGGGTTGGATGTGGGAACCACAACCACCCAGATGATCCTGTCCCGGCTGACAGCGGAAAATCGGGCGGGGGCATTCTCCGTGCCGAAAATGGAAATCACAGACCGGGAAATTCTCTACCGCAGTCCGGTTTATTTCACGCCCCTTTTGGGAAAAGACTTAGTAGACGGTGAAAAACTCCGGGAATTGGTGGCCGGGGAGTACGAAAAAGCCGGTATCCGCCGGGAGGATGTGAATACCGGCGCGGTGATCATCACCGGGGAGACTTCCCGTAAGGAAAATGCCCGGACGGTGCTCCATAATCTCTCAGCATTTGCCGGGGATTTTGTAGTGGCAACCGCCGGTCCGGATCTGGAAAGTGTGCTGGCGGCCAAGGGCGCCGGAGCGCTGAAATTTTCGGAGGATACGGGAAAAACCGTGCTCCATTTTGACATCGGCGGCGGCACCAGCAACCTGGCGCTGTGCGAAAAGGGACGCGTTTTGCGTACCGGCTGCTTCAATGTTGGCGGCAGGGCCAAGGGGGAGATCCGGGAGATGGTACAGTGCCTCGAAATGGCGGCAGGTCTGCGCCCCATAGGGGAAAGTTATGACCGGTTCCACACCCGGGAGGCAGCAAGCCGTTGGCAACCCCCCGGATCCCCTTGCGTCATCTCTTTTTCCGGGGGTGTGGCGGATTGCATCCGGCAGGAATATCCCGGCGATGCCTTTGAGGACAGAGGACCGGCCCTGGGAAACGCCATCAGGGAGAGCCTTTTGTGTGCCGGGGAATACCGTTTTGGCACAGAGACCGTGGGGGCCACGGTGATTGGCGCGGGCTGCCACAGCACCACCCTTTCCGGCAGCACGGTGTTCCATCGGGGGATGGACTTTCCTCTGCAGAATCTGCCGGTGGCAGCGGTGACTGCCCGGGAGCAGGAGATGGAGGAGCTCCCACAAATTCTGGCGCAAAAGGGGCAAAATTGTGATGTTTCCCCTATTTTTTCCTTTCCCGGTTATGAAAACGCCACCTATGCCCAGGTGGGAAAGCTGGCAACGGCCATTGTCCGGGGGGTTCCCCAGGGGCCGATTTTCATTTGCTTTGCCGGGGATATGGCAAAGGCGGTGGGGCACGCATTGTGCCTGCAAACCACCCGGCCAATTTTGTGCATCGATCGGGTGGCCCTCTCCCAGGGGGATTACCTGGATGTGGGAGCGCCCATTGGGCCGGCGATGCCGGTGGTAGTCAAGACCCTGGTGCTGGGGTCATAAAGGAGGATACTATGAAATTAAAAACCACCCTTTTGGGAAAAACATACCAGTTTCGGGATTTGAAGCAGGTGTTGGCCATGGCCAACGAGGAAAAGACCGGCGATCAGCTGGCAGGCCTGGCGGCAGAATCTGCACAGCAGCGTGTTGCGGCGAAAGTGGTGCTGGCAGCGGTGACCCTGGGGGAGCTCCGGGAGAATCCGGTAGTTCCCTATGAAGCCGATGAGGTCACCCGGATCATTCAGGATGATGTGAATGAGCCTACCTATGAAAAGATCCGCAACCTGACGGTGGCGGAGTTTCGGGAATGGCTTTTGGACGACAATACCACCGGCGCAGATATCCGGAAAGTAAGCCGGGGCCTGACCTCGGAAATGGTGGCGGCGGTGTGTAAGCTCATGAGCAATCTGGACCTGATTTACTGCGCCAACAAGATCACGGTTACCGCCCATTGCAACACCACCATCGGTCTGCCCGGCACCCTTTCCTGCCGCCTGCAGCCCAACCACACCACCGACGATCCCGATGGCATCACCGCCTCGGTGTTGGAGGGCCTTTCTTTCGGTGCAGGCGATGCGGTGATCGGCTTGAATCCGGTAACGGATTCCCCGGAGCAGACCGCAAAGGTCCTGCGCAGATTTCAGGAGATCCGGGAGCATTGGCAGATCCCCACCCAGATCTGCGTCCTTGCCCATGTGACCAATCAGATGCAGGCGGTGCGCCAGGGTGCGCCGGCGGACCTGATCTTCCAGTCCATTGCCGGCAGCCAGAAGGGCAACGAGGCCTTCGGGTTTAACGCCGCCACCTTGCAGGAAGCGAAGGACCTGCTTTTGCACCACGGCACCGCCGAAGGCCCCAATGTGATGTACTTTGAGACCGGCCAGGGCTCGGAGCTTTCCTCGGATGCCCACCACGGCGCCGACCAGGTGACCATGGAGGCCCGGTGCTATGGTTTTGCCAAGCGCTTCTCGCCGTTCCTTGTGAATACGGTGGTGGGCTTCATCGGCCCGGAGTATCTGTACGATGCCCGGCAGGTGACCCGTGCCGGCCTGGAGGACCATTTTATGGGCAAGCTCACCGGCATCTCCATGGGCTGCGACTGCTGCTACACCAACCATATGAAAGCCGATCAGAACGATATTGAAAATCTGGCGGCGTTGCTGACTATGGCAGGATGCAATTATTTTATGGGCATCCCCCACGGCGATGATATTATGCTCAACTACCAGACCACGGGCTTCCGGGAGACCGCGGCCCTCCGGGAAATTACCGGCAAGACCGCTATACCGGAGTTCCAGACCTGGCTGGAGAAAATGGGCTTTATGGAAAACGGCAAGCTGACGAAAAAAGCCGGCGACGGCTCAGTGTTGCTGTTTTGATTCACAATGGAAACTTTTAGCCGTCGCACAACAGCGTAGGGACGGGTCTTGACCTATCCTGAAAACAAGGCACCAATGTGTTGGACAGGGCAGGTCAAGACCTGACCCTGCCGCACCATCTATGGAAAAGGTTGTGAAAGATTGAATAAGAATGAACTGTCTGCTATGGTGGCGGAGATTTTGGCCACGATGGGCCATGAACCCCAGGTCAAAGGCAGCGACTACCGCCCCACCGACCCCGGCCCTCAGCCGGTGGACACCCACCTGCAGCCCGGGGATTTTGTGGAGGACATCTCTAAATTGGATTTGCGAAAGCTGTATTTAACGGAAAATGCCGCCGACCCTCAGGCCTTTTGCCGCCTGAAAGAGCGAACCCCGGCGCGGTTGGGAACGGGCAGAGCCGGTCCCCGGTATAAGACCCCGACGATGCCCCGCTTCCGGGCGGACCATGCAGCGGCCCGGGTTGCGGTGTTCTCGGAAGTGCCGGAGGATTTTGCCGGGCATCACGGCCTGGTCCCCCTGCAGACCTGCTGCAAGGATAAAGAAGAATACCTGACTCGCCCGGATCGGGGACGGATCCTGGATGAAGAGAATCAGAAAAAGCTCCGGGCCGCGGTTACCGGAGCCCCCCGGGTGCAGATCGTTATCGGCGACGGCCTTTCCTCTGCGGCGGTGATGCACAATGCCCCGGATTGCGCCGCTGCCATTCGGGATGGATTGAAGGCAAAGGGCATCGACACAGGCAAGGAGCTGTTTGTCCGCTACTGTCGGGTGGGCGCAGGAGACGCCATCGGGGATGTGATCGGTTGCGAAGTGGTGTGTATGCTGGTAGGTGAGCGCCCCGGCCTTGTGACGGACAAGAGTATGTCCGCCTATATCACCTACAAGCCTCGCACCGGAGTATCGGAATCCAGCCGCACCGTGGTCAGCAATATCCACGCCCAGGGCACTCCGGCGGTGGAGGCCGGCGCCCATATTGCAGAACTGATTGAGAAGATCCTGCAAAAGAAAGTCTCCGGCGTGGCGCTGCATCTGGAGGGTGCGGTATGATCCCGGTGAAAGTGTTGGCGGTGCAGTATCTTTCGGCGGCCAGCGAATCGTTGTGCAAGGGCCTGGGTGTGCCGAAAGGCTACCCCTGTCTGGGGCTGATTACCACCGACTGTGACGATGCCACCTATATTGCGCTGGACGAGGCCACCAAGGCGGCGGATGTCCGGGTGAGCTACGGCCGGAGCTTTTATGCCGGCGCCGCCAATGCCTCTACCCCCTATGCCGGGGAGGTGATCGGTGTTCTGGCAGGCAAGACCCCCGGTGCGGTGCGCAGCGGTATGGAGGCAACCCTTTCTGCCCTGCAGAATATCGGTTTTTCCGATGTGGGGGTACCTGTACTTTCCCATACGGTGAGTCGGTGCGGCACATTTCTGGCGAAAGAGGCGGGGGTGCCGGAGGGCTCACCGCTGGCCTACCTCATTGCCCCGCCGTTAGAGAGCATGGTGGCAATGGATGCAGCGCTGAAGGCAGCAGACGTTGCGTTATGTAAACTGTACAACCCTCCCTCTGAGACCAATTTCGGCGGTGGTCTGTTGACGGGAACCCAAGCTGCCTGCCAATCTGCCTGTGAAGCATTTTTGTCGGCAGTTACGGCCATCGCCGCCAACCCGAAAGGAAATTGACCGTCATTTGTCGTGCCGCCCCCGGGGAATGGGGTGCTTCGGGGTCGTGGAAATTTACAACAAGAGGATGTGAACTATGGAATTAGATAAGGACTTAAAAGCCCGGCAGGAGGCCCGGGATCTGGCAAAAGCGGCGCACAATGCCCAGGATACTTTGGCGCGGATGCCTCAGGAAAAGCTGGATGCCATTGTGGAATCTGTGGCGGAGGTGTTTTCCGCCGCGGCCCACCGCCTTGCGGAAATGGCGGTGGAGGAGACCGGCTTTGGCAATGTGCCCGACAAGATCACAAAGAACGAGTTTGCCTCCAAAAAGGTGCTCTCCGCCATCCGGGGGATGAAAACCGTGGGGGTATTAAAGGAGCTGCCTCAGGAGAAACTATGGGAGATCGGTGTGCCGGTGGGGGTGATCGCCGCCATTGTGCCCAGCACCAACCCTACCTCTACCGTGTGCTATAAGGCGATGATTGCCCTGAAATCCGGCAACGCCATCGTCTTTTCTCCCCACCCCAAGGCGGCAAAGTGCACCATGGAAGCTGCCCGACTGGTGGCAGAGGCCGCCCAGAGAGCCGGTGCGCCTGCCGGTGCGGTGGGTTGCCTGAGCATCCCCTCCATGGCGGGGTGCAAAGAGCTGATGACCGTGCCGGAGGTAAAACTGATTTTAGCCACCGGCGGCCCGGCGATGGTGAAGGCGGCCTATTCTTCCGGCAAGCCTGCCATCGGCGTGGGTGCGGGCAACGGACCGGTGTATATCCACCACAGCGCGGATGTGGAAAAGGCGCTGAGCTGTGTGCTGCGCTCCAAGACCTTTGATAACGGCACGGTCTGCGCTTCCGAACAGAGTATCGTGGTGGAAAAATCTCTGGAACAGCAGGTGAAATCCGCCGCTGAGAAATTGGGTTTCTACTTTATGAATCCGGATCAGGCCGGTCGTTTGGCAGGATTTTTGTTCAGACCTGACGGCAGTCTGAATCCGGAGATCGTGGGAAAACCCGCTATTACTTTGGCGCAAAAGGCAGGCTTTTCTGTGCCCCCGGACACGAAGATCTTGGTGGCACGGGAGCAGGAGGCCGGTCCTACCCGACCCTATTCGATGGAAAAGCTTTGTCCGGTGCTGGCATTTTTCGTAATGGATAACGAAGATGCGGTGCTGCAAAAGGCGGTGGAGGTGCTGCGTCACGAAGGCAGCGGCCATACCTTTGCTATGCACGCCCAGGACACCTCTGTGGTGCGAAAATTCGCAAAGGAGATCCCGGTGAGCCGGTTTTTGGTGAATACCCCGGCGGCATTGGGGGGCATCGGCGCCACCACGGGTCTGTTTGCGGCGCTGACTTTGGGCTGCGGTGCCGTGGGCGGCAGCAGCTCCTCCAACAATATCTCTCCGTTGGATCTTATCAACATCCGGCGGGTAGCCTGGGGCAGCGAGGAAACCGCAGACACTTCCGTGCCTGCGGACCTGGTGGAAATTTTAACTGCAAAAATTTTGGAACGACTGAAGTGAAAGGATGAAATTTTATGAACACGAATGCATTGGGAATGATCGAGACCAAGGGTCTGGTGGGTGCCATTGAGGCGGCAGATGCCATGGTGAAATCCGCAAATGTTCAGCTGGTTGGCAAGGAGCAGGTAGGCGGCGGCTTAGTCACCGTGCTGGTGCGCGGGGATGTGGGTGCAGTCAAGGCTGCCACCGACGCCGGCGCAGCGGCGGCGGAGAAGGTTGGCGAGCTGGTTTCCGTCCATGTCATCGCCCGCCCCCACACCGAAGTGGATAACATCCTGCCCCACACCAAAAGCGGCGGCAGCACCGCGGCGAAATAATGCTCTACACCCAAAAAGCGGTGCAGGAGAACCTCCGCAACCGGGACGGAAAGAGGGTGTTCTTCCTGGGAAAAGGCGATCAGCTCACCAGTGATGCCCGCTCCTTTCTCACCCGGGAGGGGATTGAGATCCTCCCCGCCGGTGAGGCAAAGCCTGCCCGGTGGAAACTGCCGGGCGGGGGGTTTACCGAGGAAAAGCGGGAGGATATGACCCACCTGAACGGCGACACCCTGGTGAAAAAGACCCACCCCCGGATAAAATTCCGTGGGGTGGTGGACATGCTGGAGGCGGAGATCCTTTGGTGTATGCAGACCGTGCCGGATTGCCGGGGGGAACTGCAGGAGATCCTGGACCTTACCCGGAATGTGATCCGTTGGGATGTGCTGGACGAGCCGGCAAAGCAGGCGCCCTTGTGCGGACTGACGGCGGATGAGATCCGCATTCGTTCCCACAGGCCCCAGGATTACTATGGGATTGCCCATTTTATGCCGGCGGCAACCGATGGGTCAGAAATTCTGGCGTTGAATCGGGTGCGGTGTTGGGTACGGATGGCGGAATTGGCCGCCTGCGACGCCTTTGCCGACCGGGAAAACAACTGCCTCCGTCCGGATCTGGTGCGAGTTCTCAACCGGATGAGCAGCATGGTATATCTTCTGATGATCCGCAAAAAAGGAGAAGGAAAATGAACGACCTGGTGCAAACCATTTTGCAGAAAAATTTTGTGGAATTGGAGGCTTCCGGCCGCCATGTCCACCTGACGGTGCTCCAGGCAGCGGCGCTGTTTGGCCATCGGCTGACCCCGGCGCGACCCCTTTCCCAGCCGGGGCAATTCCTGGCAAAGGAGCGCCTGATTCTGAAAGGCCCTAAGGGCGACATTGCCAATGTGGCGGTGCTGGGGCCGGAGCGAAAAGAGGCCCAGGTGGAGGTTTCTCTCACGGACGCAAAGCTTTTGGGGGTTCGTCCTCCGGTGCGTCTTTCCGGGGATGTGAAGGACACCCCGGGCATCACCCTGCAAGGGCCTTTGGGTCAGGTGGTACTGGAAAACGGGGTCATTGCTGCCAAGCGCCATATCCATATGACTCCGGAGGATGCAACCCATTTTGGGGTGAAAGATGGAGATGTGGTGGCACTGCAGACCTATACAGCCCGGCCGGTGGTCTTTCGGGATACGGTGGTGCGTGTCAGCCCGGATTTTCGCACCTATGTCCATCTGGATTACGATGAGGCCAATGCCTGCGGCTATCAAGGCGGCGACCTGGGGAGGATCCTGAGGTGAAAGCGTTGTTGATCGGCAAACCGCCCCGGTTGGGGGGCTATGAATTTGTGCAAGAACCACCTTATGAGGCCGTGGTGGTTGGGTCACTGACGGTGGGAGAGCTGCTGTATTTTCGGGATGACCGGGCACTGGAGGCCCTGGCAAAAGGTCTGCCGGTGATCCTCTATACCCCCGGTCTGCCCCAGACCGGCAACCGGGCGTTGGCGGCAGCGTTAGCCGGGGCAAGGCGACAGCTGAAGAACTGGGGTGTGGTGTTCACCGATGGGGCGCAAAAGCGGCTCATCACCGCCCGTGAGGCAGAGATCCTGCGGCAGCGGGGAGAACATCCCGGCCCCGGGGCAGTGCTGACGCCCCTGGCCCGGGAAATCTTAGATTGGAAATAAGGGATGAGTTTATGAAGATCGGAAAAGTAACCGGGGCGGTATGGTCCAGCCGAAAAGCCCCCAGTCTGATGGGGCAGACCTTTTTGGTGGTGGAGACCCCGGAGGGAGAAGTGGTAGCAGCGGACCAGGTAGGGGCCGGCACCGGAGATCGGGTGCTTTTGGTGTGCGGCACGGTGGCATCCCGGTTTTGTATGGAAGCCCCCATCGATGCCGCCGTGGTGGGAATCTTAGACCCTAAAGAGAATTGACAACTATGATCTGTAACGGCAAAATCCCCTCCCCCGGGGAAGGGTTGGAGGGGCGATTTGCTGTCAATACATCAAAATCAGGAGGTAGCGTATGTCTATCCACGAAATACTCATCGCGGTGATGGCATTCTTTGCGGTGCTGGGCGCCTTAGACCGGATTTTCGGCAACCGGTTCGGCATCGGCCAGGAGTTTGAAAACGGCATTTTGGCCATGGGTTCATTGGCTCTGGCCATGGTGGGTATCATTACCTTTGCTCCGGTGCTGGCAAATATTTTGCGCCCGGTGGTAGTGCCGGTGTACCGATTCTTAGGAGCGGACCCGGCGATGTTTGCCGGTTCGATCCTCGCCTGCGATATGGGCGGTGGCTCTCTGGCAAGCTCCCTTACCGATGACCCCCAGGCAGCGCTTTTGGGCGGCGTGCTGTGCGGCAGTATGCTGGGTGCTACGGTGGTGTTCACCATTCCTGTGGCCCTTGGGATTTTACAGGGGTCGGACAGACCCTTTTTGGCAAAGGGCATCCTGGCAGGAATCGTTACCATTCCCTTGGGAGTGCTGGCAGGAGGCCTGGTGGCAGGCTTTCCCTTTATCAAAGTGGTGCGAAATTTAGTGCCCATCGTCCTTTTGGCGGCGCTGATCGCCGTTGGCCTTTGGAAAGGGGAAAAATGGATGATCAAAGGCTTTTCTCTCTTTGGTAAAGGGATCATCGCCCTGATCACCGCAGCATTGGCGGCTTCCATTGTGGAGACCCTGACCGGTTTTACCATCATTCCCGGTCTGACGCCCATTGCAGAGGGATTCCAGACGGTAGGCGCCATTGCCATCGTGCTGGCCGGTGCATTTCCGCTGGTGTTTGTGATCACAAAGCTGCTGAAAAAGCCCCTCCTGAAATTGGGCGGACTGCTCCGGATCAATGATACGGCGGCAGCCGGCCTGGTGGCATCCCTTGCCAACTCCATTGCCACCTTCCAGATGGTGGAGAAAATGGATCCCAGGGGCAAGGTGGTAAACATTGCTTTTGCGGTGTCAGCGGCCTTTGTGTTCGGCGACCATCTGGGCTTTACCGCCGGATTTTCTCCGGAGATGCTCCCGGCGGTGATCGTAGGGAAATTGGTGGGCGGCATTAGCGCTGTAGCCGTTGCCCTTTTGATGACCAGAAAAATGAAGCATTGATGGTTTGGCCGTCATTACGGGGTTTCTCTGCAAGCTGCGGCAATCTCCCACAAAAGATGGGATTCCCACGCCGGTGCGCACACCGGCGCGGAATGACCGCAATGCGAGCCTCTTGACAAAAATGCGCATTTGTGGTTATAATACCCATATTATAGGAAAAGGCTGCGAAAAGAAGAGTAAGTCGAGTGGGATTGTTCAGAGAGCCCCGGTTGGTGAAATGGGGTACAGTTTGCCCGGCCGAACATGGTCTTGGAGCCAAAATGCCGATAGGTAGGCATTTTCGGGTGCGCCCGTTAAAGCGTTTTTGAGGCAAAACCTGCTGCCATATCCCGGAGGAGATCGCCGATCTCCGTCAGATGGCCGGTAGTTTTGCGAATCAAGGTGGTACCACGGTAAACATTATCGTCCTTGCGTTTTGCAAGGACGATTTTCATTTTATTAGGAGGAACATTATGAGCGAAAAGAAACCCTATTATATTACAACCGCCATTGCCTACACCTCGGCAAAGCCCCACATCGGCAATACTTACGAGATCGTGCTGGCCGATGCCATTGCCCGCTATAAGCGCCAGGCTGGCTACGATGTATGCTTCCAGACCGGCACCGATGAGCACGGTCAGAAGATCCAGCAGAAGGCAGAAGCTGCCGGCATCACACCCCAGGAGTATGTGGACAATGTGGCAGGTCAGATCAAGGAGATCTGGGATCTGATGAACACCACCTACGACCGTTTTGTTCGCACCACCGATCCTGAGCACAAGGCAAAGGTGCAAAAGATCTTCAAGAAGATGTACGAAAAGGGCGATATCTACAAGGGTAAGTATGTAGGTAAGTACTGCACTCCCTGCGAGTCTTTCTGGACTGAGAGCCAGCTGGTGGACGGCAAGTGCCCCGACTGCGGCCGGGAGTGCGTGGACGCAGAGGAAGAGGCATATTTCTTCCGTATGAGCAAGTATGCCGATCAGCTGATGAAGCACATTGAAGAGCATCCCGAGTTCATCCAGCCCGAGAGCCGGAAGAACGAGATGATCAACAACTTCCTCAAGCCCGGTCTGCAGGATCTGTGTGTATCCCGCACCAGCTTCACCTGGGGCATTCCCGTGGAGTTTGACGACAAGCATGTCACCTATGTGTGGCTGGATGCCCTTAGCAACTATATCACTTTCTGCGGCTACGATCCCGACGGCAATCACGGCGACCAGTATAAGAAGTTCTGGCCTGCTGACCTGCACCTGATCGGCAAGGACATCGTCCGTTTCCACACCATCTACTGGCCCATCTTCCTGATGAGCATGGGCGAGGAGCTGCCCAAGCAGGTCTTTGGCCATCCCTGGCTGCTGGTCAAGGGCGATAAGATGTCGAAATCCCTGGGCAATGTGATCTATGCCGACGACCTGGTGGAGCTGTTTGGCGTGGATGCAGTGCGTTATTTCGTGCTCCACGAGATGCCCTTTGCTTCCGACGGCATTATGACCTATGAGCTGATCATCGAGCGGATCAACTCCGAGCTGGCCAACATTCTGGGCAACCTGGTGAACCGCACCATCGCCATGAATAATAAGTACTTTGATGGCATCGTCCAGGCACCCACCGCACCGGACGCCCTCGACGAGGAGCTGAAGGCCGTTGCTCTGGCAATGCCCGGCAAGGTAGAAGGGAAGATGGATGAGCTGAAGGTGGCCGACGCCATCGACGAGATCTTCGTGCTGCTGCGCCGTGCCAATAAGTATATCGACGAGACCATGCCCTGGGCTTTGGCTAAGGATGAATCCAAGAAGGAGCGCCTGGGTACGGTTCTGTATAACCTGCTGGAGGCGATCCGCTTCGCAGCCATCGCCCTGGAGCCCTACCTGCCCGATACATCTGCCAAGATCCTGGGTCAGATCAAGTGCGCAAACGGCGGCCTGGAA
>JAZRZW010000177.1:0-7857 GCA_045601585.1 Faecousia sp.
GGATATCCGCACCGCAAAATTAGGGGAGATGGCCGTAGTCATCGGCAGTGAGGGCCAGGGTGTTCGCAAGGAGATCCTGGAAGCTGCAGATGCCCAGCTGATCATCCCTATGGATGAGCGCTGCGAATCCCTGAACGCGGCAATCGCGGCGGCCATTACCATGTGGCAAATGATAGTATAGAGAGAAAGAAGGCGTTCCCGTGGAGAAGTACTGGATCTGGTTATCTTTACTGAAGCTGTCCCAACGACAGAAAAAGAAAGTAGCGGAGACGGTAGCCGATCCCCGGGAACTTTTTCATACATTCTGGACAGCGGACCGTCTGCCGGAAGAATTTTTGGAGGCGGTCAATCATAAGGATATGACCCGGGCAGAGGGGATCTGGGCACAATGCCGGCAAAAAGGGATCCAGGTGCTGGGGTTTTGGGATCGCCAATATCCGCCCCGGCTGCGGGGTATTGAAGATGCGCCGGTGGTACTGTACTGTGCAGGGAAACCGCCCCAGTGGGAGGAGCAGCCCCTGATCGCAGTGGTTGGTACCCGGAAGCTTTCCGGATACGGGGAACGCAACGCTTTGCGTCTGGGTAAGCAGATCGCCGCTTGCGGCGGGATCGTGGTGTCCGGCGGTGCGTTGGGCGTGGACGCTCTGGCGATGGACGGCGCCCTCAGCGAAGGCAAACCTGTGGTTGGCGTTTTGGGCACCGGCCCGGATGTGTTCTATCCCAGAGTCAACGAAGCTCTTTTGGAAAAGACTTCCCGACAGGGATGCCTACTGTCGGAATACCCTCCCGGCACCAAGGGCGCACCCTGGCAATTCCCTCAGAGAAACCGGATCATCAGCGGCATTTCCAATGCTGTTCTGGTGGTGGAAGCGCCGGAGGACAGTGGGGCACTGATCACTGCGGAGCAGGCGAAAAACCAGGGACGGGATGTGTATGCGGTTCCCGGCGGCGTGGGTATGGAAACCACTGCCGGCAGCAATCGCCTGCTGCAAAACGGTGCTGCTGCGGTGATGTGCGGCTGGGATCTGATGAAGGATTATGAGAGCCTCTTTCCCCGGGTGGAAAAGGCACCGGGAAGCACCGATCTTTACTGGGATGAGCAGCCTCTTTATGTGGCACAAAACACCAAAATTCCCGAAGGGAACAAGAAGGAAAATCACAAAGGTTACAAAAATTTTATTGACAAGCAAGAGAAATCCTCTTATAGTATCCCCGTTGAGCGTCCTGCGCTGAGTCCGGAGGAGGAGCTGATCTGCAGCTACTTTTCCGATGTGCCGCGGGCCTCGGATCAAGTGCTTTTAGAGCTGGATATGCCTTCAGGCAAGGCACTTTCTATCATTACAAAATTGACCCTGACCGGCGTGTTGGAAGACATTCCCGGTGAAGGCATCCGCCTGAAATAACCATTCGGAGGAACCTTATGTCGCAGAAACTTGTCATTGTGGAGTCGCCCTCCAAGGCGAAGACCATCGGTAAATATCTGGGCGCAGGCTATACTGTAAAAGCAAGTATGGGTCACCTGCGCGATCTGCCCAAGAGCGTGATGGGCGTGGACATCGACGGCGGCTTTGAGCCTCAGTATGTCCCCCTGGAGACCAAGGCAGAGCTTATCGACGAACTGAAGAAAACCGCGAAAAAGGCCGAAGCCGTCTATCTGGCAACCGACCCTGACCGTGAAGGTGAGGCCATTTCCTGGCATCTCAAGGAGCTGCTGGAGCTGCCGGATCATAAGACCTATCGCGTTACTTTTAATGAGATCACCAGCAAGGTGGTTCTGGATTCTATCAACAACCCCCGCGCCATCGACACCGATCTGGTAGATGCCCAGCAGGCACGCCGGATCCTGGACCGGATCGTGGGCTATCAGCTTTCTCCCCTGCTGTGGAAGAAGGTGCGCCGCGGTCTGTCTGCAGGTCGCGTTCAGTCTGTGGCAACCCGACTGGTGGTGGACCGTGAAAACGAGATCCGCGCTTTCGTACCCAAGGAGTACTGGAGCCTGGAAGCTACCCTGGAGCGGGTAGGCAAGCCCGGCACCTTTAAGGCCCGTTACTACGGCCCCGGCAAAAAGAAGGAGCTGGAGAGCGAGGAGCAGGTGAATCAGGTGATCGCTGACATTACCGGTAAGGATTTTAAGGTTGTCAGCGTTAAGCAGGCAGACAAGAAGCGTACTGCTGCACCTCCTTTTACCACCTCTACTTTGCAGCAGGAGGCCTCCCGAAAGCTGAATATGACCCCCAAACGCACCATGGCCATCGCGCAGCAGCTGTATGAAGGTGTGGATGTGGCCGATCGGGGCACTTTGGGTCTGATCACCTATATGCGTACCGACTCCCTGCGTCTTTCCGACGAGGCAATGAGTGCGGCAGCAACCTTCATTAAGGATCGCTACGGAAAGAGCTATTATTATGGTAAGCACCATACCTTTAAGGTCAAATCCGGTGCCCAGGATGCCCACGAAGCAATCCGTCCCACCCATGTGGAGCTGGATCCCGATTCTATCCAGGGCAGCCTGACCAAGGAGCAGTATCGTCTCTACAAGCTGATCTGGAGCCGTTTCCTGGCCAGCCAGATGGCAAATGCGGTGTACGATACCGTTTCTATCGATACCCAGTGCGACAAGCACATCTTCCGTTCCACCCATCAGAGTGTCCGCTTTGCAGGTTTTTTGGCAGTGTACGAGGAGGGCAGAGACGAGGAAGATGAAGAGGTAGGCGATACCCTGCCTGATCTCCAGGAGGGGGAAAGCGCTCTTTGCCGCAATCTGGATCAGCAGCAGCACTTTACCCAGCCCCCTGCCCGGTACACCGAGGCAAGCCTGGTCAAGGCTATGGAAGAAAAGGGTGTGGGAAGACCTTCCACTTATGCATCTATCGTTTCCACCATCCAGGACCGGGAATATGTGAATAAGGCCGACCGCCGTCTGGCTCCCACCGCTTTGGGTGAAGTGGTCACCGGCTTGATGATGGAGCGCTTCCGGGACATTATTGATGTGGAATTTACCGCCAATATGGAAAATAAGCTGGATGATGTGGAAGCCGGCCAGCGGAACTGGAAAGAGGTTCTGGCAGACTTTTATGCGGGCTTCCATCAGGAGATGCTGGAGGCGGAAAAGGCACTGGACGGCGTTCGCGTGAAGGTGCCCGATGAGGTCACTGAGGAGATTTGCGAGGTCTGCGGCCGGAATATGGTGGTCAAGATCGGCAGATTCGGCAAGTTCCTTGCCTGCCCCGGTTTCCCCGAATGCACCAACACCAAGCCCATCGTCGAGAAGATGCCCGGCCGTTGTCCTAAGTGTGGCAGCGCCCTGTTTAAGCGCAAGAGCAAGCGTGGCTATGCCTATTATGCTTGCGAAAAGGGTGCCCAGTGCGGCTTTATGAGCTGGGATGTGCCCACCGCAGAGGATTGCCCCAAGTGTGGCCAGACCCTCTTTAAGAAGGCCGGTCGCGGCAGAATGAAGCCTTTCTGCATCAATGAGGCTTGCGAAAAGTTCCTGCCGGAAGATAAGCGCGGCTACTACAAAAAGCCCGCGGAAGGCGAGCAGGAAAAAGAGAACGCAAAAAAGACCAGGAGAAAAAAGAAGGAGGCGTAAACCAATGGATACGGTAAAGGTGATCGGTGCCGGTCTGGCCGGCGCGGAAGCAGCCTGGCAGC
Organism: Faecousia sp.; assembly: GCA_045601585.1. Lineage (GTDB taxonomy): Bacteria > Bacillota > Clostridia > Oscillospirales > Oscillospiraceae > Faecousia. The sequence goes on from JAZRZW010000177.1 coordinate 3,652, forward strand.
TGGCACAGCGGGGAATCTCTGTGGAGCTTTATGAAATGAAGCCGGAAAAGAAGAGCCCTGCCCATCATACGGATACCTTTGCCGAATTGGTTTGCTCCAATTCCCTGCGGGGTGACCGCCTGGAAAATGCTGTAGGTCTTTTGAAGGAAGAGCTGCGGCGTATGGGCAGCCTGATCCTTTCCTGTGCAGAGGAGACCCGGGTGGAGGCCGGCGGCTGTCTGGCTGTGGATCGCCAGGGTTTCTCCGATCTGGTCACAGAGAAAATCAAAAATCACCCCAATATTAAAGTGATCCCCGGCGAGGTTACCGAAGTGCCTCAGGGCCCGGTGATCGTAGCCACAGGTCCTTTGACCTCCGATGCTCTGAGTGAGGCCATCGGCAAATATTTCGGTCAGGATTACCTCCATTTCTTCGATGCGGCGGCACCCCTGGTGACCGCAGATTCGGTGGATATGGATCTGGCCTGGTGGCAATCCCGATATGATCGGGGTACTCCGGATTATGTAAACTGCGCAATGAACAAAGAGCAGTATGAGGCGTTTGTCCGGGAGCTGGTCAGTGCGCAAGAAGCTCCTGTCCACGGCTTTGAAGATAAGAATGTGTTTGAAGGCTGTATGCCTGTGGAGGTTATGGCCCGTCGGGGTCAGGACACCCTGCGTTACGGTCCTCTCAAGCCCGTAGGCCTCACCGATCCCAAGACCGGCAAAGAGCCTTATGCGGTGGTGCAGCTGCGGCAGGATAATGCCGCAAAGAGCGTTTATAATCTGGTAGGTTTTCAGACCCACCTGAAGTTCGGCGAACAAAAGAGAGTGTTCACCATGATCCCTGCTTTGAAAAATGCGGAGTTTGTCCGCTACGGCGTGATGCACCAGAACACCTTCCTCCAGTCACCCAAGCTGCTGGATGAGACATATGCCGACCGCAGAGACCCTATGGTGGCTTTTGCCGGCCAGATGACCGGCGTGGAGGGCTATGTGGAAAGTGCGGCTTCCGGCTTCCTGGCTGCAGTGTCTATGGCCGCCAGAGTGCAGGGCAGGCAGGTGCCTAAATTCCCTAAGGAGACTGCGATCGGTGCCTTGGGTCTGTACATCAGCGATAGCCGCATTGAGAACTTCCAGCCTATGAACATCAATTTCAGCATCATTGCTCCCCTGGAGCAGAGAATTCGCAAAAAAGCAGAGAAAAACCTGGCGATAGCCAACCGCTCCCTGGCGATCATCGACGAGATGGTAGCAAAGGGTATATAGAAAGAAGGCAATTTATGAGAATTATTCTGGACGCAATGGGCGGCGACAATGCACCTCTGGCACCGGTACAAGGCGCAGTAGAGGCCACAAAGATGTTTGGGATCCCTGTGACCCTGGTGGGTCGCGGTCAGGAGATCCTGGAGGCCCTGAAGACCTTGGGCTACGACGATCTGCCTCAGGACCTGGAGATCGCCCACGCTGACGATGTGGTGGATATGCACGACGATCCTGCCACTGTGGTTCGCAGCAGAAAGAACTCTTCTATGATCCTGGGCCTGAAGATGCTGGCTGACGGAGAAGGTGATGCCTTCATTTCCGGCGGCAGCACCGGCGCGTTGCTCACCGGCGCCACTTTGGTGGTCAAGAGAGTCAAGGGGATTCGCCGTGCAGCTATGGGCCCCTTGATCCCCAACAAAAAGGGCGGTCAGACTGTGCTGCTGGACTGCGGCGCCAATGCGGAATGCACCCCTGAATTTTTGCTGCAGTTTGGCCTGATCGGCACGCTGTATGCCCGCAAGCAGCTGGGCATTGAGAACCCCACTGTGGGACTTCTCAATATCGGCACCGAGGATTCCAAGGGTACCCCCCTGCAGAAGGAAGCCTATGCGCTGCTGACAGATGCCGGCAACAAGGGCCTCATTAATTTCATTGGCAATATCGAGGCAAGAGATGTGCCTCTGGGCGGCGCCGATGTGGTGGTGGCAGATGGCTTCTCCGGCAATATTCTCTTAAAGTCCATCGAGGGCACTGCCTACTTTATGGCAAGCCTGATGAAGGGGATGTTCAAGAAAAACATTCTGACCATGCTGGGTGCGCTGTTCTGCAAGTCCGGTGTTAACAAGATCAAGAAGATGATGGACTACCGGGAGACCGGAGGTACTCTGTTTTTGGGCATTAAGAAGCCCGTTGTGAAGGCCCATGGTTCTTCCGATGCCCTTGCGTTCCGCAATGCGGTCCGTCAGGCGGCAGAGGCAGCCAAGGGAGATTTTTCCGAGGAGTTGGAGCAGGGGCTGAAAATGCTCGCTGCTGAGGAGTAAGAAATGATTAAGGATCTGGAGGCTGTAATCGGCTATCGATTCCGGAATATTACCCTGCTTTCCCAAGCATTGACCCATTCGTCCTATGCCAATGAGCGTTGGCACGATGGCCTCAGAAGCAACGTACGCCTGGAATTTTTAGGCGATGCGGTGTTGGATATGGTAGTGGCAGAGGTGTTGTACCATAAGCATCCGGATTGCCCTGAGGGCGACCTGACCCGGATGCGGGCAGACCTGGTCTGCGAGGGCGCATTGGCGGCCGCAGCAGAGAAAATCGGCCTGGGTGAGCATCTTATGCTGGGTAACGGCGAAGAGCAGGGCGGCGGCAGAAACCGGCCGTCTATCCTGGCAGACGCTATGGAGTCTGTCATTGCTGCAGCATTTTTGGATGGCGGTATGGACGCCGCAGTGGGTATTATCCACCGGTTTGTGCTGGATAATACAGTCCGGCAAGGTCCTCGCAACGGCGACTACAAGACGGCGCTGCAGGAGCTGGTGCAGCAAAAGAAGGATCAGGTGATCGCATACGAACTGCTGAGCCAGTCCGGCCCGGATCACGCCAAAACTTTCCAGGTTGCGGTGCTGATCAACGGAGAAACTATGGGTACCGGCATTGGCAGCAGCAAGAAGCGTGCCGAGCAGGAGGCTGCCAAGGCAGCATATCAGCAATTAGCACACTGAGAGGGAGGGAAAAGGCCATGCATGCGTGGAAGCATTTTGTTACCATCACGAAGCACCGCTTTCTGGTGATGGGCGGCTGTTTTCGCGTGGGACTTATCTGGCAGGGCCTGACCCACGACCTTTCCAAGTACTCTCCCACGGAGTTTTTTGTGGGCGCAAAGTACTACCAGGGCAACCGCAGTCCCAATGCCGCAGAGCGGGAGGATCACGGCTTCAGTGAGTCCTGGATCCACCATAAGGGAAGAAATCGTCATCACTATGAGTATTGGACGGATATGGATATGGCTACCCGGCAGTATGTGTCGGTGCCTATGCCCCGCAAGTATCTGGTGGAGATGGTGATGGACCGCCGGGCAGCTTGTATGACTTATCAGGGAAAGGCGTATCATCCGTCCTCTGCCTGGGAATACTATGACAAGAGCCGGGAAAAGCACCTGATGCACCCCCAGCTGCGCAAGGAGCTGGAGTACCTGCTGAAAATGCTGGCAGATAAGGGCGAGAGGGAGACCTTTCGCTATATCCGTCAGGTGGTGCTCAAGGGCAAACCCTTCCCTCCGGAAAATGGATAATACTCGTTGGCGTAGCGACTATGGCAAGCGCCACCTCGCGATTCCTTGCAACATGGGGACCCTTGCGAATTTTGTGCAATCCTCGTAATGACCTGTTTTAGAAGAATCTTTAGAAAACACCAAGAAATTGGAAAAAAGTGCTTGACTTTTTCAAAACTATTCGTATAATAAAATCCGTGCCTAACAAATAGAGGATTAGTGTAACGGTAGCACACCGGACTCTGACTCCGTTCGCGGGGGTTCGAATCCCTCATCCTCTGCCAGAAAAAGACCTATGCTTTGTATCAAAGCATAGGTCTTTTTCAACGAAATAAATCCCTTGCGGGATTTGTGAAATACGCTTCGCGTGTGAAATATTGCTTTGCAATGTGAAATGCCTGCGGGCGTGAGTGGATTTATTTCATTTCACTTGATGCGTAGCATCAAATTTCACAATTCACGAAGTGAATTATTTCACGTTTGCCACAAGGCAAATATTTCATTTTTACAGTAATCTTGATACAAGTTGCGGTTATTCTCTTTTTGTGATATAATGAAAAAGGAAGGTGATTTGATGAAAAAGAAAATCTTAATTATAATATCCACTGTGCTTGCAGTTTCTATTTTGTGTTTTATTATTATTTTTGTGATTTCTGTAAATCAATCAAAAAATATTGTCAGATTAATAAATGA
>JAZRZW010000178.1:0-2823 GCA_045601585.1 Faecousia sp.
CCAGCTTCGCGGCAAATTCTTTTTTCGTCAGCTTTTGTTCCTTAATTATCTGATTCAAGCGGGCGGCCAAGTTCATTTCTTTCCGTCCTCCTTTTCCTGGCGCATCAGTGCCGCATACCGCAGCAGTTCCTTGCGTGACGATACACTGAGCTTATCGTAGATGTTTCTGTTATGGTACTTCAGAGTGGTTTCCTTGATGTCCAGAATCGCCATGATCTCTTTCGCGCTCTTTCCGCCCAGATAATGTTCAAACACGAGCTGCTCGGTGGGGGTCAGTGTTTTGAGATTATTCAGGAACACCCGATAGTTATCGGGATCGATCTCGGTCTTTCTGGAATAGGCCAGTCGGCTGATCTCCGTCTGTGCCTTCTGATGTTCATCCTGCAGCGCATCCATTTGCAGCTGTTGCTGCTTCAGCGCAAGGTCGTGTTCCCGATCCTTCTGTGCCAGGAAATCGAACAAGTCGCCGATCTCGACGTAGACGTCACTTCCGCTAATGTCACTGTAAGCGTTCTTTTTGATCTGATCAAAAGCCTCGTTGACCGGACGCAGATATTGACGACTGATGATCACGGAAGCAATTACGCTGATCGCGAGCAGCGCAATAATGATATAGGTGAAGTAGGAGGCGCTGCCCTTTACCGCTGTGTACAAGATCTCCTTCGGCATCAGGATCGATGCTGACCACTGCTGATCGGCATAGGGCGAGCCGTGGGGATACAGGTGCAGGCCGGCAGTCTTGCCGCCGTACAGCTCGTCCCCACCGGAATAGTGGTGGAAATCATCATGGGTTTCTTCTTCCGCCAGGTCAAATTCCCAGCGCGTTCCGGTGAGGTAAGTATTGCCTGCGACCAGACCTTTGGATGTACACAGTCCGTCCTCGCAGACCGGAGCCATGACGGTGAAAATGCTTTCAAAGCTGCCGCCTTCCGGTTTGTACAAAGACTTGAACATACGATCGCTGACTTCCAGACCGCAGAGACCGAACACTTCGCCCTCTGACGTGCGCAGAGGAATGCAGAGCAGGAAGCCCGCTTCGCTGTTTCCTTTCAGTACAACGCGGCCCGACCAGTAGTACAGGCGGGAGAGGTCAAGCTCCGGGTTGTTTCTCGCTGTGTCCATGACTTTTGTAAAAAAGTCCTGCCCCGCAATATCAAACTCCATCTTCCACTGCCCCAGCAGCATGATTTCGTTATCACGGGCTATCTGTGCGGGACCGCGCAGATAGTGGAGCTGTACGCCCACGGCATTCGTTGCTGTGGGCTGTGTTTTTTTGATAAACACACCTGCCTTTGCCGTTTCGTGGTTATCTGTGATGCTTGCATCAAGCATCACGAAAGCACCGCCGCAGTAACGGTTGTTCACAGTTGAAACAAGCGTATTCATATACTCCGCAAGGAGCGGTTCGATGAGTTCCGGATTGTTCTGAAGGTCAGCAGCGGTGATCTCATGTTCATCGAAGAAATCTTCGCTGCGTTCTGTCAGGTCTTCCGCAATGGAAATACCGCCCAGAGATAACCGGCCGAACTCATCGTTGATCTTATCTGTGATAATGGTCAGTTCGGTGTCGATGTGGCTTTTTACCGCCTTTGCCTCCCTGCCTGTAATTCCGAACAGGCTAAGCAGCAGCGCGAATACAAGGACAAGAGAAACGGAAACGAGCATGAAAAAGAGCAGCAGCCTGCGGTGCAGGGTTGTCCCTTTTCTGTCACGTTCTTTTTTCCATAAAGCAATCGCCTGCTTGAACATAAGGCACGACACCTCCTCTCGTTAAAGCATCCTTTGTGATTACTGTATCAGTTCTTTCAGCGCCTCAGAGGCAGGGAATATCTTATCGATTCCTTCCAGATATCTGTCACGGTGCTCCACCAGAAGATCCTTGAAGCTTTCCTCAAAGGCATCGCTGTCGCTGTCAAAATTGGCGTAGGTCGGCGCGGTGAAAAAGCTGTAATCCTCATACATAGCCAGGACGCTGGTCAGCATTTTGCGGATGCGGGGATCTTCCACCGTATCCATATGTGTGCTGAGTTCGTTTTCAAATGCTTGCCTGGTAACGGGCAGATAACCGGTGTTGGCAACAAAGCTCATGTTCTGTTCGGGAGCTGTAAGCCACTTGATGAACACACCGGCGGCATATTCTTTCTTTTCCTCTGACTTGGCTACCATCAGACCGCCGCCGCGTTGGAGGGCGGTCTTTGTGCCGTTTTCAAAAACGGGATACGGGAGAATGCTGTACTCCACATTTTCAACCGTTCCGTCTGCATAAGTAATGGTATCGCCGTAGAACAGGATACCTGCGGAAGATCCGGTGGAGCATACAAGGTCACCGGTTTTGGAGAGGTCGGAGGAATATCCGTCATAGATGGCAATGCCACCCTCGACCGCAGGGGCGTAGACCGTTTCAAAGATATGGGCGAAACCGTCGCCATCCAGAGAAAGCGCTTCTCCTTCAAAGATGCTGCCGCCCAGCTGTGCCATGCCGACCTCGACAAAGTTGAACCAGGAGTCTGCCGCATAAAACTGCTTTCCACCGCTCCATTCATAGTACATTTGAGAAAGCTCCGCGATCCCCTCAAAGGTGGAGAGCATATCCGCGGACGCGCCGGTGGCATCGGCAAAGCGATCGAACAAGGTTTGGTTGACATAGAGAACCTCGGTGGACTTCGCAATGGGGAACACATACAAGCCGCCGTCCGACAGACGGCCTTCCTCCACGAAGGCCTCAACATAAGCGGAGAGCTCGTCTTCGGTGAAGTAGTTGTCCAAATCGGTAAGCAGCCCCTTTTCCCAAAACTGGATGGCAAGCTTGGGATAGCCGGTAAA
>JAZRZW010000179.1:0-3325 GCA_045601585.1 Faecousia sp.
TAATTCACAAATCTAGCTTACTTTCCGGTAATTTTTTATGCAGTTAAGCAGAAAAAGGGGGCCGTTCAAAACCATTTTGTCTATATGGCGCTCCGCCCTTGGGCCGCTTTTGTTACTTTCTGCGATCGGCCAGTTCCTTCCGGAAGGAAGGCATTGCCGCGATCCCCTGGGGCGTAACCGGTTTGACCCACCGGCAACTGCGGGCATAGAAGATCTCAATGATAAAACGCAGCAGCTCATCGGTATACACAAAAGCGAACACCGCCAGGAAAGGCAGCTGCCACACCATACCGGCCAGCCAGGTCAACGGAACGCTGATCAAAAACAGTGCACCGATCTCCACCACCGTACCGAACACCGCCTCGCCGCCGGCACGGAAACCAATGTTCATAATATAGTTACAGGTACGCACAGCACCGGCAAACATAAAGATCATAATCATATATTTGCCGTAATTGAGGGCCTCCGGGCCTAAGCCGAAGAGCCCAAGCAGGGACCGGTTGAAGCACAGGAAGGTCGCCATAATCAGGAATGTAATCGCAGGGCACAAAATGGCAAACCCCTTCATATAACGGTAGCCATTCATAGGCCGGCCTGCGCCCACTTCCCTGCCCACCACAACGGAAGAAGCATCTGCAAGTCCACCGAAGAACGCAAATACAAAGCCTTCCAGCACTCGATAGGCCGCCATTGCTGCAATGGCGCTTTCCGCCTGGCGGCCAATGACCATATTGATGAGCATCTGGCCTACGCCATAAAGAAATTCATTGGCAATGACCGGCAGGCATTTTCTAAAGTATTCCCCCACAAAACCACCGGAAAAATCAAACATTTTCCGGATTTTCAGAACAACAGAGCTCTTATCCCGCAACAGGGACACCAGAATAAACACAAAGCTCACCAAAGTGGATACCAGCGTGCCCACAGCAGCACCGGAAGGGCCCATTCTGGGACAGCCCCAGTTGCCGTTAATCAACAGCCAGTTCAGGCAAAAATTTATCACCAGCGCAATTACGGATGCGATCAAAGGAGCTTTTACCCGCTCGGTGGAGCGCATCAAAAAGCTCATGATCTGGTTCAGCACCAAAATAGGATAAGAAAAGCCCACAATGCGAATATAGGGCACCGCCAAGTCAATGATATTTTTCTTATCTGTGTAGATAGACAACAGCTTTTCCGGCGCAAAAATCGCCACCCCGCTAAAAGCAATTGCCACCGCCATCAGCGTCAGCAGGGACAGACCGAAGGTGCGGTTGATGCCGTTGTGGTCCTCTGCGCCCCAATACTGAGAAAAGTATAGCAACGCGCCGCAAACAAATCCGAAATAGCAGGAAAAGAACAGCGAGGAGATCTGGGAACAAATGCCCACCGCCGCCACCGCCAGTTCGCCCTGGGTTCCGATCATAATGGTATCCACCATTGAGGCGGTGGTTACCAGCAGATTCTGCAGCGCTATGGGGAGCGCCAGAGAAATCACAGCTCTCAAAAAAACTTTGAGATCAAAAGAATTTTTGCTTTGCAGTCGGGTCATATAACGCTCCTCCTTCCTCTACAGTCTGACAGAATGTATCATACTTTCTTAGAAATTGCAAGGTCTTTTTTTACCCATAACAAAGCACCCCCGGAGGGGTGCTTTGTTATTCAATCGGTTTAAGGATCCCCAGCAGGACAAAACGCACATTGGTATCGCTGTTGGTGCAGGTGGAAAGGGTCACCACCCGGTCCTCAGCTGTGGGAACGATATCGCTTTCGATCACAGAATTGTCCATCGCCTGCTGCAGCCACTCCAAATAAGCCTGCTCTCCTGCAAAATCCAGCTCCCAGGCGCGAGTGTGGGTCTTGGCAGCATAGCCGGCAAAAAACTGCAGCTCGAAAACACCCTGCTCAGTAATCAAAAGGCCGGTAGGATGGGCATCGAACCACGCCTGATCCTTGTAGGCCTCCACATGAGCAAACATAGACTTATTTTTCATATTGTGGCCATAGATCACGGTGTTGCAGTCCGTCCATTGGGCGCTGTTGCCGCAATCCAAAAAGATACTGCCGGCAGGATTATACGCCCCGTCAAACATCTTATTGAGATAGACACTGTTGTCCGTGCCCTGTACAATGGGATAGTTCACATTGGTATCCGGGATGTAGATCCATCCCACAAAATCCGGATTGACAGCCTTGAGCTCTGCCACATCCAGATAGGGCTTCTGGGTGCCCTCTTCGGCCACCTCTTTGCTGGGCTCGTAGCCCTCCAGGTGGACATACTTTTCCAGCTCTTTATAAGTCTTTTCGCCCTGCTTATATTGGAGCTGCAGGCTTACATACTTGTAGCCGGCAAATCCCGCCACTGCAAGCAGCAACAAAACAAGGGTCAAGCGTATCCATTTTCGTGTCATAGCTCATACCTCAGCACGGTTTATTGCAGTTTATTATAGCACATTTTCGTAAAAATGACATATTTTTTTGTGGGAAAAACTATTTTTGCACAAAAAACCCCATTCTCTTCTGCCAACATAGACAAAAAAGGGAAAATTTTGCATAAAAGTATGCAAAACAGTTTACTTTTTCGAGGAGTTGTGCTATACTCTCAGGTGGCTTAAACATAATCCAAAAAACAAAAGGCGCTAAGTGGCGTCAAAAAAGAATTTGAAAGGGGTATTTCAATGTCTCACAAGTATGTTTACCTGTTTACCGAAGGCAATGGCTCCATGCGTGAGCTGCTGGGCGGTAAAGGCGCAAACCTGGCAGAAATGACCAACATCGGTCTGCCTGTTCCCCAGGGCTTCACTGTTTCCACCGAAGCCTGCACCAAGTATTACGAACACGGTCGTATGATCTACGCCGACATCCAGGCTCAGATCATGGACCATGTTGCAAAGCTGGAAGCTATCACCGGCAAGAAGTTCGGTGATAAGGAGAATCCTCTGCTGGTCTCCGTTCGTTCCGGCGCCCGTGCTTCCATGCCCGGTATGATGGACACCATCCTGAACCTGGGTCTGAACGAGGAAGTTGTTGAGGTTCTGGCTACCAAGTCCGGCAACCCTCGTTGGGCATACGACTGCTACCGCCGTTTCATCCAGATGTACTCCGACGTCGTTATGGAAGTCGGCAAGAAGTACTTCGAGGTCCTCATCGACGAGATGAAGGAGCGCAAGGGCGTTACTCAGGACGTTGAGCTGACTGCTGACGACCTGAAGGAGCTGGCTAACCAGTTCAAGGCTGAGTACAAGAACAAGATCGGCGCTGACTTCCCCTCCGATCCTGTTGAGCAGCTGATGGGCGCTGTTAAGGCTGTGTTCCGCAGCTGGGAAGTCGGATCGTAGCCATGTCG
>JAZRZW010000180.1:0-5705 GCA_045601585.1 Faecousia sp.
TGAGGCAGGTTGCCCGGATGGCACCACCATCATCGTCCGGGATCTGTTCTACAACACCCCCGCCCGTATGAAATTTATGAAATCCGATGCCGTAGAGGGCGGCAAAGTGTCCGCTGCGGTGCAGCTTCAGGCTTTGGCCCACCCGGAGGTGGCCATTCGCTTTATCCGGGACGGCAAGGAAGTGCTTTCCACTACCGGCAGCGGCAAACTGGAGGATACGGTGTATTGCGTGTTCGGCCGTCAGTGGGGCCAGATCGTAAAGGTGGACAGCAAGTGGGAAAATCTGGCCGTTACCGGCTTTGTTTCCAAGCCCTCCGATGCCCGACCCAGTCGGAATATGCAGACCTTTTTTGTCAATGACCGCCCGGTGCGTTCCCGTCTGCTGATGGCGGCGCTGGAGGAGGCTTATCGCAACCAGATTATGGTAGGCAAGTTCCCGGCTTGCGTGCTGCATATCCGGGTTCCCCATAATGTGGTGGATGTAAATGTCCATCCTGCCAAGACCGAGGTGAAATTCCTCAACGAAAAGGCAGTGTTTGACTGTGTGCATTACGGCGTATTGGGTGCGCTGAACAAGACTCCCGACCGCCCTCAGGTGCAGTTTACTGCGCCTCGCACCCAGCCTTCCCCGGTGGCAGAGAGCCATCCTGCTCCCAAGAAAGAGAGTTTCTTCCGGACTATGACTCCGGCGGAGTATAAGACATTCTCTGCTGCTACGACAAAAGCTCCCCAGCCCAGCCCCCTGGCGGCAGCCGCCGCTGCGGCAGCGGTGGAGCGCACTGCGGTGCAGCAGGCTCAGCAGACCATTCGTTTGCCGGAGACAAAGCCTGTGGAAGTGAAACTTCCGGAGATGAAATTGCCGGAGCCGCCGGTGGCAGAGCAGAAGGAACTGACTGCAGTGACGGAGATTCCCTGGCGTCTGGTGGGCGAGCTTTATAACAGCTATATCCTGGTGGAGCAGGGGGAGGATGCGTTCCTCATTGACAAGCACGCTGCCCACGAGCGGATTGTGTTTGAAAAACTCAAAAGTCAGCAGGAGGAGATTTCTTCTCAAATGCTGCTGATGCCCATCGATTGCGCCATGACCCCGGACAGCGCAGCGATCCTGCTGGAAAACACGGAGCTTTTGCAGGAGCTGGGCTTTGAGATCGAGGAGTTCGGCGAGGGTACGGTGCTGATGCGCCGGATTCCCATGGACCTGTCTGCCGAGGATGCAAGAGATACTTTGGAAAATATTGCCGTCGACCTGCAGAACGGTCGCCGGGAAGAGCGGAGTCAGGTGCGGGATAACCTCCTGCATACCGTGGCTTGCAAGGCTGCCATTAAGGCTGGCTGGCGCACAGATGCTCAGGAGCTGATGGCGCTGACAAAGCAGGTGATGAGCCGGGAGGACCTGAAGCATTGTCCCCACGGCAGACCTATCTGCGTCAGCCTTTCCAAGAAGCAGCTGGAAAAGCAATTTAAGCGCACCTGATAAGGAGTACTATGAGTAAGATTATCTGCATTGCGGGGCCTACCGCCTCCGGCAAGACCGCTCTGGCGGTGGAGCTGGCAAAGTTATATAACGGTGAAGTGGTGTCCTGCGATTCCATGCAGGTATATAAGCGGATGGATATCGGCACCGCCAAGCCGACCCTGGAAGAAATGCAGGGAATCCCCCATCATATGCTGGATGTGGCAGAGCCCTGGGAGGATTTTTCCGTCAGTCGCTACTGCAAAATGGCAACCCCTGTTGTGGACGACATTCTGGCAAGGGGTAAGACGGCCATTGTTGCCGGCGGCACCGGTCTTTATATGGACGCTCTCATTCGGGGTAACGACTTTGCCCCCTTTCCTTCCACGGGAATGCGGGAGAAGCTGGAAGCCCAGGCGGACAGCGATGGCATGGAGGCAATGCTGAGAATGCTGCAAAGCATCGACCCCGAGGCGGCAGCGCGGCTGCACCTGGCAGACCGCAAGCGGATTCTCCGGGCGCTGGAGGTCTATTACGAGACCGGAAAGACCATCACCGAACACAACCGGATGACTCAGGCCATCCCGCCCAAATATCGGGCCCTTTGGTTTTGCATCAACGATGAGGATCGCCAGACCCTTTATAACCGCATTGACGGCCGTGTGACCCAGATGCTGGAACTGGGCCTGGAGCAGGAGATCCGGGAGCTTCTCAAGGAAGGCGTACCGGAAAAATGTACTGCGATGCAGGCCATCGGCTACAAAGAATTTGTGGCGGCACTCCGGGGGGAGGGTACCATAGAAGAGGCAGCAGACAAAGTTCGCCAGGCCTCCCGGAACTATGCTAAGCGACAGCTGACCTGGTTCCGCCGCAATCCTGAGATCCATATGCTGGTGCGGAAAACCGGCGAAAAAAATCGGGAAATATTGGCACAAGCCCGACAGATTATTACCAATTTTGACAAGTGAATCATGCTAAGATTTGTGTATCCCAAAAGAAAGAAGGAATACATATGTCTGAGCAAACCAATCTTCAGGAAGCAATTCTGCAGGAGACCTGCCGGGAGAAAGTGCCGGTGACGCTGTTTCTGATGAATGGCTTCCAGCTCCGGGGGATCATAACCGGATTTGACGCCTTTGTAGTGGTGCTGGTGACCGATGGAAAGCAGCAGATGATCTACAAGCACGCCATCTCCACTCTGGCCCCCATTCGACCGCTGAAAGCCGCGACGACGGCATAACAAAAGGGCGACGGAGCAACGCTTCGTCGCCCTTTTGCGTCAAGCGGAATTTTAACAGAAAGAGATGATCGTCATGTCTATTGCGGAAAACATTGCCCGCATCAAAGAGGAAATGAAAGCGGCAGCCATTGCCGCCGGCAGAAATCCTGAGGATATTCTGCTGTGCGCCGCCACCAAGATGAATGATAGCGATGCAGTTCGCCAGGCCATTGCTGCCGGCGTGGACTGCTGTGGTGAGAACCGGGTGCAGGAGCTGGTGCAAAAGAGCAGCGAAAATGCCTTTGAAGGTGCGCCGGTACATTTTATCGGCCATCTGCAGACCAATAAGGTAAAGCAGGTGGTGGGCAAAGTGGATCTGATCCAGAGCGTTGGCTCTGTGCGTCTGCTGGAGGCCATCGAAAAGGAGGCTGCAAAGCAGAATATCTGTCAGGATATCCTTTTGGAAGTGAACATCGGCAGGGAGGAAAGTAAGTCCGGATTTCTCACCGAGGAGCTTTGCGAGGTTCTGGAAAAAATGGGTAGTTTTTCCCATATTCGGGTCCGTGGATTGATGGCAATTCCCCCAATTTGCGAAAAAAGTGCAGATTCTCGCAAATTTTTTCAAGAAATGTGTAACCTTTCTGTTGACATAACGACAAAAAAATACGATAATGTATGGGTAGATATTATGTCTATGGGTATGTCGGATGACTACCGGGAGGCCATCGCCTGCGGAAGCACGATGATCCGGGTGGGTACCGCCATTTTCGGACCCAGGAACTATAAATAAGAGAAAACATATTTTAGGAGGATATACACATGAGCTTTTGGGACAACGTAAAGAAGTTTGCAAAGCCCTATTCCGATGAGGATGATTACAGCGACGATTACGAGGACGAAGTAGAAGAAGGTTATGAAGAGGAAGAACCCCGCGCCCGTGCAGGTCGCCGTCCTTCTCCTTTTGAGCCCGCAAAGCCCCTGGAGGCTGCTCCCGCTGTCACTACCGCCCGTCCCGCTGCTGCCGGCTTCAATGGCCAGGTGCTGAATATGAACCCCGGCCGTCAGGAAGTGGTTCTGTTCCACGCCAAGAGCTTCGACGATGCCGCCAAGGCTGCCGATGAGCTGCGCAAGAAGAAGGCTGTGATCCTGAATATGGAGAATGTGGACAAGGCTCTGATCCGCCGTGTGGTGGACTTCCTGTCCGGCAGTGTTTACGCCCTGGATGGCAGTGTGAAGAAGGTCGCTCAGGCCACCTATCTGTTCTGCCCCCATAATATGGATGTTGTGGGCGATCTGGAGAATCTGCAGGCTGACAGCCAGTTCTGATTTTTCCAACCCCATACAGAAAGAGGAAGCAAATTATGATCACACCCCAAGATATTGAAAAAGTAGCATTTAGCAAGGCCACATTCGGCGGTTATGATACCCAGTCTGTGGACAGCTTCCTGGAACCCCTGACTGAGGACTACATTACTCTGTTTAAGGAGAATGCCCTTCTTAAGAGCAAGATGAAGGTTCTGGTTGCAAAATTGGAAGAGTACCGTGCTAACGAGGCAAGCATGAAGGAAGCACTGGCTGAGACTCAGAAGACCTGCGACAATATGGTCAAGGATGCGGAAGCTAAGTGCACCCAGATGCTCCAGGAGGCAGGCGCCGCTGCGGCTGAGAAGGCAAAGGGCGCTGACGCTATGGTAGCAGCTGAGGAAGGCCGTGTTGAAGAGGCTCGTCAGCTGGCTTATAAGCGCATTGAGGAACTGAAGAATCAGGTTGCCTCCTGCGTCAAGGCTTTGGAGCGGATCCAGCAGTCCAATGCACCTTCTGATGTGCCTGCAATGCCCTACGACTATGACCGTGCAGAGCAGACTCTGAAGGGTCGGGATGACGATGTGGCAGAAGAGATCTCTGCCAGCTTGAAGGCCTTGGTCGGCACCGCTGAGGAGCCCACCACCCTGATCGAGCCCCTGCATCCCAATTCCACTACCACCGGCAAGTTTGCCAATCTGCAGTTTGGCCCCAACTATCAGGGCAACAGCCAGAGATAATTCTATAATGATGCACAGATGAGGACAGGTCTGTCGGACCTTTGCTTTCCAGAGAGTTGCCGGATGGTGAGAGGCAACAGGCAGAGCCGATCAGGTATCCCCTCGGAGCAGCGCACCGAAGCCCCTCGGGGTGGTAGATTGCGCCGGCAGCGCCCGATACAGCGCACATCGAGTGCCGGATTTTTCCGGAACAAGAGTGGTACCGCAGAGGTATATTAAGACTTTGTCTCTTGAGTAAAGAGACAAAGGCATTTATTTTTGACTATACTATGGAGGTCACATTCCAATGGAATACAAAAACACCATTATTACCCCCAAGACCGACTTTCCTATGAAGGCCGGCCTGCCTGCCCGGGAGCCGGGTATGCTGGAGCGTTGGCAGGAGAGCGACCTGTATAACGCAATGCTGGAAAAGAATAAGGATCTGCCTCCCTTCGTGCTGCATGATGGCCCTCCCTTCTCCAACGGCTATATCCATATGGGCCACGCCCTCAACAAGACCCTGAAGGACTTTATTGTTCGCAGCCGTGCAATGATGGGCTTTTACACCCCCTATGTTCCCGGCTGGGATAACCACGGCCTGCCCATTGAGCGTGCCATCGAGACTTCCAAGAAGAAGCTCAATAAGGATATGACCGTTCCCGAGTTCCGTACTGCTTGTGAAGCCTTCGCTGAGGATTTCATCCAGAAGCAGATGGGCGGCTTCAAGCGTCTGGGCGTTGTGGGTGACTGGGAGCATCCCTACCGCACAATGGATAAGCATTTCGAGGCCCAGGAGGTCAAGGTCTTTGGCCGGATGTTCGATAAGGGGTTTATCTATAAGGGCCTGAAGCCCGTCAGCTTGTGCCCCTACTGCTCCACTGCTGTGGCAGAGGCAGATATTGAGTATAAGGACGATCCCTGCACCACCGTTTATGTTAAATTCGCCGTTGCCGACGATCTCGGAAAGCTGAGCCATCTCGACGTCAGCAAGATGAGCTTTGTCATCTGG
>JAZRZW010000181.1:0-1788 GCA_045601585.1 Faecousia sp.
GTATCTTTTCGACCAGGAAGCCAAGGTGCGGCTCAATGGCAAGGATTACGATGTGATCTGGTCCATGACCGGCAGCGACCAATCAGGAAACTATAAGCTGACGGTTTATATCGGTGAGCTGAAGGCTGCCGCCAACCCCAACACCGGCGATGAAACGCCCGTGGCAGCGCTGGCTCTGCTGGCTGTGGCTTCCGTTCTGGGTATGGCCCTGGTTATGAAACGCCGCCGCGTGTAATTTTTTCATAAGACAAACAGTCCACGGCAAGGCCCGGCCTTGCCGTGGTTTCTTTATGCGGCGTTGTTGGAAAAGGTCCGATTTGCGCTGCGCGGGAAGCCGCTTTTTGCGTTTTTCTATATCCCGCTCCATCATTTCCATGCGACAACATGCCGAATTACACATTCCGGCATTCGGCATTCCGGCATTTACCTGGGCGGCATTTTATCTTTAATTTGTTCAGCTTTTGGCAAAATGTCTATTTTGTTTTCCGGTGTGCCGTGCTATATTAGAGGAAAAGGAGGGACTGGCAATGTACGATATCCCCATCGACTTGAAGTGGTTGGAAAGTAAGATCCTGGAATACGAACAGATGCCCATTGAGAAGGGGAAGATCCTGTTCTACGGCCATTCCATGTTCACCCGGTGGAGCCGTGACAAATGGGGCCACCGCCCATTGGAGGAGGAGATCCGCAATAAGGATGGGTCACTTGCCTGCGTGAACCACGGCTTCGGCACCTCCACCTCCGAGGAGCTTTTGTACTATTATCCCCGTATGGTCCGCCCTTGGGAGCCCAGGGCGCTGGTGCTCATGACCTTTGCCAATGACGGCATGTATGGCTACAGCCCCGAGGATGTGATGGTGAATGTGTCCAAGATCTGTCACTGGGCCAGAACGGATTTCCCGGGCATCCGGCTGTTTTTGGTCAGCGATCATCCCCATCCCAGCACACAGAACACAAATTTGCCGGACAAATGGGTCAATTACTATCACCGCAAGAATAAGTTCAACCAGTTGCTCTCCCTCTATGCCCAGACCCATGGGGATACCACCTTCATCGATTTGTGGAAGGAGCCGGGCTTCTTTGAAGAGGGGGCGGCAGGCGATCCCCACAGCATCCGCAAGGAGCTGTTCGTAGAGGATGGGGTCCATCTGAATCAGGCAGGCTACGATGTGCTTGCGCCCATTATGAAAAAGGCCCTGGACGACCTTCTTTGAGGCAAGAGTGAAAAACAAAGAGCTGCTGCAAGATCCTGCGATCCTGCAGCAGCTTCCTATTTTTACAGTCTTGCCTTGTAGCGCTCATCCACACATTCCAGAAGGACATCGTCTTCCTTGAGGGTCTTAAACATCTTCACCAGCCGCTCCACCAGCAGATGCGCCATAGCCCGGCCGATATTTGCCGAGCAGCCGAAGGGAGGATAGCCGTGGTAGGCATTGGGGAAGTTGGTGGGCCAGAACAGACCGCTTTTAAGCCCTGCCGCCTCCAGGTGATCCACACGGTGGACGGACAGACCACTTTCCGCATCGAAACGGTCGGGGGCAACGGTATCGGGATAATAATGCATCATCAGTGCGGTCTCTTTCCAGTCTGCGTGACCGCCACCGGCACCGGTTTGCGCGAATTTGCCCAGAGCCTCCATATCTTCCTCGGTCAGGTAGGGGAATTCCTCCCGGCGCTCCAGCACGATGGGGTACATGTTCTCCGGTGCGTGGATCTTCGAGTCGGTTACCTGGGACCACATGACTGCATAGTTCTTATTCTTGTAGTTCACAGCGCGGACGAAGTAAC
>JAZRZW010000182.1:0-10102 GCA_045601585.1 Faecousia sp.
ATAGGGCTCGTTATCCACACACAGGCCCAGATGCAGCACCTTGGCCGTATCCAGAATCTCTCTGATCTGCTTTTCGTCTGTAATCTGCAGTTCTCTTTTTGTCATTCCCTGCATAAAGCTTCACCTCACTATAAATACACCGAAAAGGGGCGGCGGTTCGCCGCCCCTTTTTATGGGGTCAATTAGTCGACGGTCTCGTAGTCAGCATCCACCACGCCGTCGTCGGGCTGGGTGTAGCCGCCCTGAGCGCCCTGGGCGCCGTTGGGGTTAGCCTGCTGGTACAGCTTCTCGGAGACCTTGTAGAAGGCCTGCTGGACTTCCTCGGTTGCAGCCTTGATGGCGGCAATGTCGGTGCCCTTGTTCACTTCCTTCAGCTTGTCAACAGCTGCCTGGATGGAAGCCTTCTCGTCGGCGCTGATCTTGTCGCCCAGCTCGTTCAGGGTCTTTTCGGTCTGGTAGACGGTCTGGTCGGCCATGTTGTGGGTGTCCACTTCGTCCTTCCGGGCCTTATCCTCAGCAGCGAACTGCTCAGCCTCCTGGACAGCCTTCTCGATGTCGTCCTGGCTCAGGTTGGTGGAAGCGGTGATGACGATCTTCTGCTCCTTGCCGGTGCCCAGGTCGTTGGCGGAAACGTTGACGATGCCGTTGGCATCGATGTCGAAGGTGACTTCGATCTGGGGCACGCCGCGGGGTGCGGGAGCGATGCCGGAAAGCTGGAAGCGGCCCAGAGTCTTATTGTAGGCAGCCATCTCCCGCTCGCCCTGGAGGACATGGACCTCAACGGAGGTCTGGCCATCTGCGGCGGTGGAGAAGATCTGGCTCTTGCGGGTGGGGATGGTGGTGTTGCGCTCGATCAGACGGGTGAACACGCCGCCCATGGTCTCAATGCCCAGGGACAGGGGGGTCACGTCCAGCAGGACCACATCCTTGACGTCGCCGGTCAGCACGCCGCCCTGAATGGCTGCGCCCAGAGCCACACACTCGTCGGGGTTGATGCCCTTGAAGCCTTCCTTGCCGGTGATGCCCTTAACGGCTTCCTGAACGGCAGGGATACGGGTGGAGCCGCCAACCAGCAGCACCTTATCCAGATCGCTGGGCTTCAGACCTGCATCCTGCATTGCCTGACGGACGGGCTTCATGGTGCGCTCCACCAGGTCAGCAGTCATCTCGTCAAACTTAGCACGGGACAGGGAGACATCCAGGTGCTTGGGGCCGGTAGCGTCAGCGGTGATATAAGGCAGGTTGATGGAGGTGTTGGTCATACCGCTGAGCTCAATCTTTGCCTTCTCAGCAGCCTCGCGGAGACGCTGCATAGCCATCTTGTCGTTCGCCAGATCGATGCCCTCGGCCTTCTTGAACTCAGCAACCAGGTAATCCACAATTCTCTGGTCGAAGTCATCGCCGCCCAGACGGGTGTCGCCTGCGGTTGCCAGGACTTCCACAATGCCGTCGCCGATCTCCAGAATGGAGACGTCGAAAGTGCCGCCGCCCAGGTCATAGACCATGATCTTCTGCTCATTTTCCTTATCCAGGCCGTAAGCAAGTGCTGCAGCGGTGGGCTCGTTGATGATACGCTTGACCTCCAGGCCGGCGATCTTGCCTGCGTCCTTGGTAGCCTGACGCTGTGCGTCGGAGAAGTATGCAGGAACAGTGATGACAGCCTCAGTTACAGGCTGGCCCAGGTAAGCCTCAGCATCAGCCTTCAGCTTCTGCAGGGTCATTGCGGAGATCTCCTGGGGGGTGTAGTTCTTGCCGTCAATGGAAACGTGATAATTCTCGCCCATATGACGCTTGATGGAAGCGATGGTGCGGTCTGCATTGGTAACAGCCTGACGCTTTGCCACCTGGCCTACCATACGCTCGCCGGTCTTGGAAAATGCTACCACAGAGGGAGTGGTGCGGCCGCCTTCTGCATTGGCGATGACGACGGGCTCGCCGCCTTCCAGAACTGCCACGCAGGAGTTGGTAGTACCCAAGTCAATACCGATAATCTTTGCCATAATATTTTCCTCCTATATGAAACTAAAATTTTTAACAATGTTAGTTGGCAACCTGCACCATGGCGAAACGAATGATCTTATCGCCCATGCGGAAGCCTTTTTGGAACACCAGGGAGATCACATTCTCGCCCAGAGTGTCATCCTCGTTATGCATAATGGCGTTGTGGAGATTGGGATCAAAGGGGTCGCCCACCTCGCCGAAACATTCTACTCCCAGGGTGTTAAAAATGTTTTGCAGCTCGGTCATGGTCATCTCCACGCCCTTTTTGAACGCCTCATCTGCACAGGGCTGATTCAGCGCCCGCTCCAGATTGTCGTACACCGGCAGGAGCTTTTCCAGAGTGTCGGCTCTGCCGTTACCGTAAGACTGCTCCTTCTCCTTCAGAGTACGCTTACGGAAATTATCATAGTCCGCCGCCAGACGCAGGTAGCTGTCGTGCTCGGCGTTGTACTTTTCTTCCCAGGGGTCCACCGCAACCTCTGCGGTTTCCTCTACGGTTTCTTCAGCAGGCAACTCCTGCTTTTCTTCCTTCTTCTTTGCCACGGTTATTCCTCCTCAGCCTGGCTGGCAGGCAGGCTCTTTTGCTCCGGCTTTGCGAACATCTTGGAAAGGCTCTCCGCAAAGTAGGAAAGTCTTGCGGTGACCTTTGCATAGTCCATTCTGGTGGGGCCGACCACACCGATCATGCCCTGCATACCGTCGCCGATATCGAACTTGGTCATGACCACGCTGGTATCCCGCAGCTCCTGGGCCACATTCTCAGGACCCACCAGCACCCGGGTGCCGTTCTGATTTTGCATAATCGCAGGTAAGTTGGTCAGGGCATCTTCCTCCAGAGAGGACATGAGCCGTTGGGCTTTATCCACATCCCGGTATTCGGGCTGACCCAAAAGCCGCATCTGTCCGGCCACAGCCATATTGGTGGTGGATTGACGGTTCAGGGTCTCCACGGTGAACTCTACCACTACCGGCACCAGGCTGGCAGCCGCACCGGCAGACTGCATCACCCGCTCCAGAAGATCCGGCGTGAAGTCCTCGGCATTGAGACCGGTCATGGTGGCGTTGAGCACGGCAGAAAGGATCCGAAGATCGCTGTCCGACGCATTCACCGGAAGCTTAATGAGCTTGTTGACCACCTCATCGTTGGTGAGCATCACCACGCAGATCACGCTCTGGGGGCCAGCCAAAATCAGCTCAAAATGCTTGGCCGTAGCGCCGCCGTAATGGGAGGCCATGGAAATGGCAGGCAGGTCAGTGGCCTGCGATACCAATTTTGCCATTTTTTCCACCATTTTATCCACTCGCTGCATTTTCTCTTCGATGGCCATATTGATGGAGTGGGTTTCATCCAGGCTCAGGCGGTAGTCCGCCATCAGCTCATCCACATACAGCCGGTAGCCGGCAGCGGAGGGCACGCGGCCTGCGCTGGTATGGGGCTGCTCCAGGTAGCCCATAGCCGTCAGGTCGGCCATTTCGTTCCGAATGGTGGCGGAGGAATACTGCATATCGGGCAGCTCCGTAATGGCCTTGGAGCCTACCGGCTCTGCGGTACGGATGTAAAGATCTACCACGCTGCGCAGGACTTTTTTCTTTCGTTCTGTCAGTTCCACAAGTATCCTCCTCTCTTTTTAGCACTCGATACCCTTGAGTGCTAAGCACACTATAACAGAGAGTGCTAAAAAAGTCAATACCCCTGTATATAAAATATTTGTGAACAAATTTCAGGCATCCGGGCGCCGCCCCTGACAACAGGTCATTCTCTGCTAAAAAGGACGGGTGCCCCACCCGTCCTTTTCGTTATGCTTTTGTATAGACCAGCTTATAGACCGCGCCATCGGTGATGGGCGTCATATCCACACCGGTGGTGGCGTATTCCTCCCCGATATAGAAGCTCCAATAAGCGTTATCTTCCTCATAGACCGCCTTTTCGCCGTCCACGATCTTAATATACAGACCAAACTCACCCTGATCGCCTTCAATCAGACCCTTTTCCAGCAGCACTGTGCCCACATATTCCTCCTGGGAGCGATACTGGAAGGTCTTTTCGCTGCCGTCTGCGTGAACCACCACCACAGTAAACGCCTTGCCGGCCTGGGTGGTGGGGATCTGGGGCTCTGCGGGTTTATTTCTGGACTGCAGATAGATCCAGGCACCTGCCACCACAGCGATCACCAATAAAGCCGCGACGATGCCAATAATCAGTTTGGTTTTCTTCTTTCCTTGCATATAGATGCCTCCTAAAAACAAAAATTCCGCGACGCACAAAAAGTGCGCCACGGCCGGTTTTCCGTGACAAACGCCCTCCTGTAATTTCCGCAGAAGGAAGGAGAATCTGCCATGTAGGTCTTCTGACTTATGCCTGGGGCAAGACAGACACAGCCTTCCCAGGTCTCCCCAGTGGCCGGCTTTCACCAAGGACAAAAGTCCAAGCATCCGTCAAGGCAAATACAGCGGCGGTACCGTTCGGGATTTGCACCCGATTCTCTTTTTAAGCAAGTGGGGCCACACGCCCCAAATGCCACAAGGCAGTATTTCGTTGTCGGGATTTATTATAGCACCGCCACGGACGGTTGTCAATTTCCCAATCACCTAAAAAGACCACCATAGGACGCCCTATGGTGTTCTTTTTTCTTAGTACTGTGTGGGTTCAATGTGCCAGAACTCTTCTGCGTACTGACGGATCGTACGGTCGGAGGAGAACTTGCCGCCGGATGCCACATTCATCAGACACTTGCGGCCGAAGCCCAGGCGGTCGGCGTAATCCTTATTTGCACGGAGCTTTGCATCCACATAGGATTCGTAGTCCAGCAGCAGGAAATAGTGGTCAGCCTTATGCCAGGCGGTGCCGTCCAGCAGTGCGTGGTACAGGTCTCTCTGGGCATCGTCGGTGGGGACAGTGCCGTCCACCAAGGTGTCGATGGCTCTGTGGAGACGGGAGTTGGAATCGTAGATACCACGGGGGTTGTAGCTGTCCTTGCAGGCATTGATCTCCGGCACAGTCTTGCCGAAGATGTAGTTGTTCTCCATGCCGGCTTCCTTGACGATCTCCACATTGGCGCCGTCCAGGGTGCCCAGGGTCACTGCGCCGTTGAGCATCAGCTTCATATTGCCGGTGCCGGAAGCCTCAGTGCCTGCGGGAGAGATCTGCTCAGAGATATCTGCGGCAGGAATGATATGCTCAGCATAGGAGCAGTTGTAGTTCTGAACAAACACGACCTTCATCTTATCCTGCATATCAGGATCGTTGTTAATCATCCGGGCGATCCGGTTGATATAGCGGATGATGGCCTTTGCCCGGGCGTAGCCGGGAGCGGACTTTGCACCAAACAGATATACGGTGGGCTGGAAGTCGGTCAGGCTGCCGTCCTTCAGGCGGAAATAGATATCCACGATAGACAGTGCGTTCAGCAGCTGGCGCTTATACTCGTGAAGGCGCTTGACCTGGACATCAAACAAGAAGTCCGGGTTCAGCTTGATATTTTCCTTCTCCAGGATGATCTTGCAGAGCTGCCCCTTCTTCTGGCGCTTAATGGCGTTGAACTGACGGACCATATCGTCGTCGATCATGGGCTTGAGCTTCGCCAGCTTATCCAGATCCTTCAAAAAGTCTGCGCCCACGCGATATTTAATCAGCTGGGTCAGCTCGGGGTTGCACAGACCCATCCAGCGACGGGGGGTGACACCGTTGGTCTTATTCTGGAAGCGCTCAGGGAACACCTGATACCAATCCCGGAAGCAATCGTCCTTGAGAATCTGAGAATGGATCTCAGCCACGCCGTTGACATAGCTGCCCACATAGATAGACAGATTTGCCATATGAGCGGTGTTGTCACGGACGATGAACAGGTGGGGATGCTCACGCTTCAGGCGCTCATCAATGCGCAGAATGATGTCCACGATCTCGGGAACCACGCTGCGCAGCAGATCCAGGTTCCACTTCTCCAGCGCCTCACCCATAACGGTGTGGTTGGTGTAGGAGAAGGTCTTTTGTGCCATCTGGAAGCTCTGCTCAAAATCCATACCCTCCAGCATCAGGAGGCGGATCAGTTCGGGAATAGACATTGCAGGGTGGGTATCGTTGAGCTGCACAGCGATATTCTCCGCAAAGTGGCTCATATCGTTGCCATGGACGCTCTTATAGACGCGGATCATATCCTGCAGGGATGCAGAAGAAAGCACATACTGCTGCTTGACACGCAGGCGCTTACCTTCCCAGGTGGAGTCGTTGGGATACAGCACGCGGGTGATATCCTCCGCCTGGTTCTTCTGGGTCAGAGCCCGGAGATAGTCCTGATCATTGAAAGCGTTAAAGTCCAGCTCTTCCTCAGCCTCACACTGCCACAGACGCAGCGTGCCCACATTCTGAGTGCCGTAGCCAATCACAGGAACATCATAAGGCACGGCCAGCACGGTCTGGTCGGGGAACTTTACCTTTACGGTGTGGTTATAACGGCGGTAGGACCAGGGATCGCCGAACTTAGACCAATCGTCTGCGTTCTCCTTCTGGCTGCCGTGATCGTCGAAGCTCTGCTTGAAGAGACCGAACTTATAGCGCAGGCCGTAGCCGGACAGAGGAATGTCGATGGAAGCGGCACTATCCAGGAAGCAGGCTGCCAGACGGCCCAGGCCGCCGTTACCCAGAGCAGCATCCTCGATATCCTCCAGGATAGCCAGGTCAACATTGTGCTGAGCAAAGAGCTGCTTCATCTCATCCAGGATGCCCAGGTTGTAGAGGTTGGAGTACACGGTACGGCCAACCAGGTATTCTGCAGAAATGTAGAATGCCTTACGGTTGTGCATACGGGTACGCTTGGAATGATTCCACTGATCGGAAATGGCCATCATCACCGCTTCACCCAGGGCCTGATGCAGCTCCTGTGCGGAAGCTTCCTGCAAGGACACGTCATGGGTGTACTTCAGCTTCGCCTCGGTCATTTTCAGAATATTCAAACAATTATAACTCATTTTCGTTCTCCCTCTCGCTCATTCGGCCATAGATCTTGGTCATGGCGCAGATCTTCTCTGCCAGAGCGTCATTGATAAATCCATCGGTTGCCCTCCAGGTCCAGTTGTCGCTGGTACGGGTACCGGGAAAATTCATTCTTGCCTCACCGCCCAGGTTCAGGTAATCCTGCATCGGCACGGTACAAGTCTCCGATACGCTGGCCATTGCGGTGCGGATAGTGCCCCAAACATAGCCTTCGGCTTCCGTCAGCGCCATATACTGGGCTGCATACTTTGCCGCATCCGGCTCAACCGTCTCAAACCACTGGCGGGTGGTCATATTGTCGTGGGTTCCGGTGTAGCAAACGGTGTTGGGGGTGTAGGTGTGGGGCAAATAGTCAGAAGGCTCCCGGGAATCAAAGGCAAATCCCAGCACCTTCATTCCGGGGTAACCGGAATCATCCCGGAGCTTTTTCACCTCGGGGGTCAAAAAGCCCAGGTCTTCGGCAATCATCTCCACCTGGGGCAGTGCCTTGCGGATTGCGCCCAGAAAATCCATCCCCGGTCCTTTGAGCCACTCGCCGCCACGGGCGGTGGGGTCGCCATAGGGCACAGCCCAGTAGCTTTCAAAGCCACGGAAATGGTCGATGCGGATAATGTCATAACGGCGGCCGGCAGCGGCAAGCCGACGGATCCACCAGTTATATTTGTCTTCACTGTGGACATCCCAGCGGTACAGGGGATTGCCCCAGAGCTGGCCGTCCTCGTTGAAACAATCGGGGGGACAACCGGCCACCGCCACGGGGTCCAACTTTTCATTGAGCCAGAAAAGCTCCGGACTTGCCCAAACATCGGCGCTGTCATAAGGCACATAAATGGGCACATCGCCAATGATCAGCACACCCTTTTCGTGGGCATATTTCCGCAGTGCCTCCCACTGCTTGTGGAACAGATACTGGATAAAGCTATAGAATCGGGTCGTATCCCGCAAGGTCTTTCGAATCTCCCAAAGGGCATCGGGATCCCGGCGCTTTAAGGGTTCTTCCCACTCATACCAGGGTTTGCCGTTGTGGGTATCCTTCAGGGCCATAAAAAGGGCAAAGTCAGACAGCCAGCTGCTGTTATCCCGGCAGAACGCCTCAAACTCTGCACCCTGGGCAAATCGGTCAAACGCCATCTTCAGCACCCGAAGGCGGTTTTCATAGATCTTGCCAAAATCCACCCGCTTGGGGTCGTCACCCCAGGAGAATTTCGCCAGTTCCTCTTTTTTTAACAGTCCGTCCTTTACGAGCAGATCCAGATCGATGAGATAGTGGTTGCCGGCATAGGTGGAACAGGATTGATAGGGGGAATCTCCGTAGCCCGTGGGGGTCAGGGGCAAAATCTGCCACCGGGTCTGCCCTGCACTGTGGAGAAAATCCACAAAATCATAGGCAGTTTTACCCATGGTGCCGATGCCGTAAGGCCCGGGCAAGGAGGTAATATGCATTAAAATGCCACTTTGACGCATGGGGGAAAGCTCCTTACTGTATCGTTACATACCAGTGTATGAAACCATCGGTTTTCGGTTCCGGAAGAGGGCAAAATGCACGCCCACAGCCTATACCTATACGCGTACTATGATACCCTTTTTTGGTGCTTATGTCAAGGAAAACCCTTTGTATCCCAAGACTTTCCCCATTTTTTGGATAATCTACCCAACTTTCCTCCTTTTTTCTTTTTCTGCTTGTGTGATTGTACGAAAAACGAATGTTTTCCCAGAGTGGATACAAAAACCCCGTGGGCAATGCCCACGGGGTTGGTTTTCATGGATTACAGAAAAGCCTTGATTTCGTCGGATGCCTCAGCGGGATCGTCGGAAACGGTGATAGTAATCTCCATGTAGTTTGCCTCAGCAAACTTTGCGCACCACAGGATGAACTCTTCACCTGCTGCACGGTCGGTGCCGATGGTCTTATAGAGATTGTCGATGTACACATTGGTGATATCGAAATTACCTGCGTGCAGACCGCTGAGCAGACCCTTGAGCATATCGGGGTTCTTGATGCCGTACTCTTTGGAGTCTACCAGACGAACCTTGTGAGGTACATCATAAGTCAGCTTCTGGCCATACTCGATACAAACAACATCGCCGTGTGCGTTGACAACGGTATCCTTAATGGAATCGATGAGCTTCTTGGTCTTACCGGAGCCCTTCAGGCCCATAATAATGTGAATCATAGGAAATATCCTCCTTTGCTATGCAGCAGATTTTGCTGTTAGAAGTATTTTAACAGCATTCTCTGTGTTTTGCAACAGTAAATTGCGAAAATTTTGGAAACTTACACTTCGTAGCCGGGCTTGCCCAGGAGCTGGAACATATTGCGCTTATAGAATTCAACACCGGGCTGGTTGAAGGGGTTGACACCCAGCATATAGGCAGACACGCCGCAGGAAAGCTCGAAGAAATAGAACATCTCGCCCAGCTTTTCGTTGGTCAGCTCGCCCATATCCATGGTGATAACGGGAACGCCGCCGTCCACATGGGCTGCCAGAGTGCCAAGGAATGCCTTCTCGTCCACGAAGTCCAGAGTCTTGCCTTCCAGGTAGTTCAGGCCGTCCAGGTTCTTGTAGTCGCCGCCGATGACCAGCTTGTTGGCAGGCGCATCAAAACGAACCATGGTCTCAAACAGATTGCGCTCGCCCTGCTGGATCATCTGACCCAGGGAGTGCAGATCTGCGGTAAACTCAGCAGAAACGGGGAAAATACCCTTGCCGTCCTTGCCTTCACTCTCGCCAAAGAGCTGCTGCCACCAGCCGCCCATCATTTTAAAGCCGGGCTCAAAGGACTCCAGGATCTCGATAGCCTTGCCGTTGCGGTACAGCAGGTTACGGGTTGCAGCATACAGCCACACGGGGTTCTCGAAGGAGCGGATGTCGTAATCCTTCTTTGCCTGAGCAGCACCGCGCATCACTTCCATGGGATCGATGCCGGCCACTGCCAGAGGCAGCAGGCCCACTGCGGTCAGCACGCTGTAACGGCCGCCAACATTGGGGGGAATCACAAAGGTCTCCCAGCCTTCTTCCGTAGCCATCTGCCGCAGCGCACCCTTGGAGGGGTCGGTGATGGCGTATGTACGCTTCCCGGCGCCATCGGTGCCGTACTTGCGCTCCAGCA
>JAZRZW010000183.1:0-2571 GCA_045601585.1 Faecousia sp.
GCCCAGTCTTTTAAAAATATTGTAATTGCGAACCGGTGTACATACCGGTTCGCAATCATCACAACTGTCTATTATGAGATATAATCCATGGGGTTCACATGGGATCCGTTATACAAAATACTGAAATGCAAGTGTGAGCCCGTAGATGCGCCGGTGGAACCCATATAGCCGATTACCTGACCTGCGCTGACATATTGACCTGGGGAGACAATATAGCGGGTCAAGTGCAGGTACTTGGACTTAAAGCCATCCTGGTGATTCAGTGTTACATAATAACCCGAGGAGGAGTCATATGTAGTGGTCTCCACCACGCCTGCACGGGTCGCCACAATGGGCGTACCCATAGGGCCTGCCAGGTCCACGCCGTAATGGAAACGCCAGTCTCCATAGATGGGATGAACGCGCCAGCCGAAGGGGCTGGTAAGGCGAACATAGCTACAGGGGGTGACCCACTTCAAACCGTTGACAATGGTACTGCTGCTGGCGCCGCCCGGGTTGGGTCTGGGGGCTTCAGAGGTGGAAAGCCACTGCTGGCGCTCTGCCTCGTCGTAGGCATCCTCTGCTGCATCCAACTCCTTACCGATCTTCGCCGCGTCCTTTTCTGCAGCATGCAGCAGCGCTTCGTACTCATCGCCGGTGGCAACCAAATCTGCCAAAAGCTTATCTGCTTCAGCGCGCCGTTCCTCCAGCTTTACCTGGGATGCTTCCAGCTCTACCTTTGTAGCTTCAAAGCCTTTCTTTTCCTCTTCCAGTGTCTTCTTGGTCTGCTCCACAGCCTTGGCCGTGTCGCTGATCTCCTTCAAGCGGCGCTGGTCCGCTGCGGCAATTTCCTGGATCATATTCACTCTGTCCAGAAAATCCATAAAGCTGTTGGCCTTAAAAAGCACAGACCAATAGGAAAGGTCGCCGTTCTCTTCCATAGCGCGGATGCGCTCTTTATTCTTTTCATTTAACTCTACAAGACAGGCCTCTTCCCTGTCCAACTCGTCCTGCTTGTCCGCAATCAGCAGACTGTAGGTGGCGATCTGCTCGTTCAGGTTGGTCGTCTGCTCGTAAAGCATGAAAATTTCTTGATCAATGGTATTTTTCTGATTGACGATGGCCTGCATATCGCTAAGGTTGTCGGAAAGCTGGCCTTCCAACTCGGCGATCTTCGCATCGATCTCCTTTTTTTCCGCCGCCAGTTCGTTTTTCTGCTTTTCCAACTCACTGAGGCTTGCAGCATCCGCATACATCGGCAGCACACTTGCAACCAGGGAAAGCACCAAAATCACTGCCAGAAGTCCTGCCAGGAGGGATGCCCATAGTTTTCTGTTTCTCATTATTGACTCCTTTATACGTCCATAAACTTCCGGATGGAATTCCAGCTACCTACAATACCAACAAACATACCCGCGGCGGAGAACGTACCGATCATGGGCCACAAAAGCCGGGTAAAGGGGGGCACAAAGCTGAACAACCGCAGTGTATCCTCGGCCGCCACCCAGGCAACCACCACATCATACAGCACCCACTCAATTCCAAAGGCAATAATGGCACCAGCCATACCCAACACGAAGCCTTCCACAACAAAGGGCAGACGAATAAAGCCATTGGTGGCGCCCACCATTTTCATAATGGCGATCTCATCCCGGCGATCATACATCGCAATCTTAACCGTATTGGAAATAATCAGCAGGGAAACCACCAGCAATACCGCAATTACAGCGATCGACAAGATTGCCATGCCGCTTTGAATCGTTTCAAAGCCCTCCGCCATCTCAACAGCTGCACTGATATGGGCAACACCGGGTACGTTCCGAACTGCCGCAATGGTTTCTTCCATTTTGGCGTTGTCCATCAGCGTAATCTCGTAACGAAAGCGAAGATCCTCCGCCACAACACCGGAAAAGGACTCATTGCCCTCATAATCCTTCAAAAACGCATCCAGGGCTTCTTCCTTCGTCACGAATACTGCATTTTGAATATTCTCGATTTGATTGATCTGTGTTCCTACACTTTGGGCTTCTGCTTTCGGATAGGAAATATCCACATAGGCAATGATCTGGTTTGTCTTGTTCATTTCTTCTACCAGGATATTTCCGTTGTAGACGATGGCAGAAAAGCTGCCCACGATCACAAGACAGGCCACCGTTACACAAACAGCAGCAAAGGACATGAAGCCGTGAAGGAAGATCCCACGGATGCCCTCTTTCAAAAGATATTTTAGATTATTGATCTTCATAGCTGTAATACCCATCCATTCCGTCGCTGACCACAAGGCCTTCATCCAGTACAATAACACGCTTTCCGAACCGTTCCACCAAATCCCGTGCGTGGGTAACCACCAAAATGGTAGTACCCAGATTGTTGATCTCCTGCAACAGGCTCATAATCTCCAAGGAACGAGCGGGATCCAGGTTTCCGGTGGGCTCATCGGCAATAATGGTAGAAGGATTGTTGACCAGTGCTCTTGCAATGGCAAGACGCTGCTGCACACCGCCGGAAAGCTCATGAGGGTGACGGCGGCTCTTGGTTTCCAAGCCTACAAGCTCCAGCACATAAGGCACACGTTCCCGAATTTCCGCATCC
>JAZRZW010000184.1:0-2028 GCA_045601585.1 Faecousia sp.
TACCTGAATCTCCTGCAGCGCCTCCGCGACCGGGATCACCGCTACTACCGCTGCCCCAAGTGCCGTCAGCAGGTGCGTGTCCCCAAGGGAAAAGGTAAAATTTCCATCCGCTGCCCCAAATGCAGGGAAAAGTTCATTAAAAAGACATAAAAAACGCCGGCAGAACTGGGTTCTGTCGGCGTATTTATTTACTTTTTCAGCACCGCAAAGCTCTGTGCCGGCAGGCGCAGCGTCTTTCCCTCCACCACGGGCTGGCCGATGGTATAGAGGATTCTGTAATCGCCGTCCAGCTCGCAGGTTTCTGTTCCGGTGCCGGGATTGGTGGCCACGAGAATATTCTCGCCACGCTTATAGGCCAGCAAACGGCTGCCCGCCTGACCGAAATACATATGGAAGGGGCTGTAGCTTTGCAGCTCCTCTTCTCCCCGACGCAGGGCGATCAGTTCCCGGACCGTTTCCAGCATAGAGCCCTTCACACCCAGCTGGGCCGCCACGGTATGGGCGGCATTACTCTCTACCGGCAGGTACAGTTTTTCTGCCGGGGCATCGGAAAAGCCCAGGTTCTTGCTGTCATCCCACTGCATGGGTGTACGGGAGCCGGTGCGGTGGTAGCCGCCTTCCTTGGTGGGCAGATTTCTGTACTCCATACCTACCTCGTCGCCGTAATACAGGAACGGCACGCCGGGCATGGTAAAGATCCAGGAAAATGCCAGCTTCCGCTCCCGCTCCGTCAGTCCGGCGGAGGAGCGGAGAATATCGTGGTTGCAGGTGATGAAGCACCAAAGGCCTTTGTCTTTTGTGGCTTCGTACTGGTGCAGATAATCCGGCAGGAATACCGTGCCGTCGGCGGTGGAATCCTTGGAAAAATAGCTCTTGTTATCGGTAATTTCACCGGTTCTGCGGTTATGATGGAATTTGCGCATCATCACATTGGTGGTGTCGTTGTGCCAGTCCAGAACAAAGTCCATATCAAAGCCGCAATCGAGGGAATGTTCGGGAATACCCCACTCGGCAACAATGGCACAGTCCGGATACTCTGCGTGAATCGTTCCCAGAATGTCCCGCCACACGATCTTTGTGCCTTCGTAATCGGGATCGTTCTTTGCCAGAGACTCTGCCATATCCACACGGAAGCCGTCACAGCCCATATCCAGCCAGAAACGCATAATGTCCTTAATAACTTCTCTGGTAGAAAGCGGTGCGGGGTCGTTGATGCTCTGCTGCCAGCTGCTTTCGCATTTATAGAAACCATAGTTCAATGCCGGCTGGCACTGGAAGAAGTTGATAATATAGGCGCCGTCACGGGCATATTCGCCGGCCACGAAGGCCATGCCCTTGGGCTTTTTGAAGGCAGTATTGGTCCAGATGTACCGATGCCAATACTCGTTTTCCTCTTCCTTAACGCTTTCCAGAAACCAGGGATGCTCCTCGCTGGTGTGGCCCGGCACCAAATCCAGCAAGACCTTAATGCCATATTTATGCGCCTCTTTAAAAAGCTGTGCCATATCCTCGTTGGTGCCGTAACGGGGGGCAATCTTCTTATAGTCCCGGACGTCATAACCGGCATCGTGGAAAGGAGAATCGAAGCAGGGATTGATCCACAGGCCGGTACAGCCCAGATCCTTTATGTAGGGAAGTTTTTCGATGATGCCCTGCAGGTCACCGATGCCGTCGCCGTTGGTATCCTTGAAGGACTGGGGATAAATTTCATAAAATACCGCATCTTTCAGCCAGGTTGCTGCCATAATTTTCCTCCGTAATTACACCTTGGCAGGTGCTTTTTCTTGGGCATCGACCTTTTTCCAGGTCAGGTCTTTGGGGTAGAAGAAACGGATCTTTTCCGGAGCTATGGAAATCTCCACCGTTTGAGCCGTACGCAGCTCGCCGTCCAGATTAACGCTGGTAGGCTTATCGCAGGTGATCTTCAACTTATCCGTCCGGAAATGACGGATCAAATCAGGAAGGTCCTTATATTTTCCTGCCTTATATTTACCGATCACTTGCAGCACCTTCAGACGGGAAACCTTC
>JAZRZW010000185.1:0-6072 GCA_045601585.1 Faecousia sp.
ATCACTCTGGGTAAGAAGGGCGACCTGGCCGCTTACCGCAGAGCTATGGCATACATCACCAAGGAAGCTGTGGTGGCAAAGCTGTTCAAGGAGATCGCTCCCAAGTACGCTGAGCGCAATGGCGGTTACACTCGTGTGACCCGTATCGGCGCTCGCCGCGGTGACGCTGCTGAAATGGCAGTCATCGAGCTGGTCTAATCCGCATTTATGAATAAAAGGTGTACCGAAAGGTACACCTTTTTCTTTTGTCATATTTGCCTCCCCAGGTGCATATTTCTTTTAGGCCGGCAAAATGTAAATTTTCTATAAAGACACTTGTCCACAGGATGTGGATGTGCTATGATAAAAGAAAGGGGGGATCGCAATGCGCATCCAATTTATCGGTGCGACCCATGAGGTCACCGGAAGTTGTACATTGTTGGAAGTGAATGGGAAATACTACCTTGTGGACTGCGGTATGGAGCAGGGCAAGGATGTATTCCAGAATATCTCCCTGCCGGTTGCGGCGAATCAAATTGAGGCAGTGTTTTTGACCCATGCCCATATCGATCACTCCGGTATGCTGCCGAAGCTCTCGGCAGACGGTTTCCGTGGCGCAGTGTATGCTACGGAAGGTACCAGTGATCTTTGTGCCATTATGCTGATGGACAGCGCCCATATCCAGGAGTCGGAGGCTAAGTGGCGTTCCCGCAAGGCGGAACGCGCAGGTCTGGCGCCTGTGGCACCGGTATATACCACCGATGATGCCCGCAATATTCTTTCCCGATTCCGTCGCTGCCGTTACGGCGAGCGTGTGCGCTGCGGCGACGGTGTGGAGCTGCGGTTTACAGATATCGGCCACTTGTTGGGTTCCGGTTGTATAGAATTGTGGCTTACCGAGCAGGATACCACCAAGAAGATCGTGTTCAGCGGCGATGTGGGCAATACCAATCAGCGGATCATCAAGGATCCCCAGACCGTCGCTGAGACGGATTATCTGGTGATTGAGTCCACCTATGGCAACCGCCTCCACGAAGCGAGCCGGGGAGATGTAGTGGCTGAACTGGCCGGCTATATCCAGATGGCGATGGACCGGGGTGGCAATGTGGTAATCCCGTCCTTTGCTGTAGGCCGCACCCAGGAGATGCTCTATGCCATCCGGGAGATCAAGCAAAAGGGCCTCGTAAAGGGCCATGACGGCTTCCCGGTCTATGTGGATAGCCCCTTGGCCGCCGAGGCCACAGCTATCTTTATGCAGTGCAGCCACGAATGCCTGGATTCAGAAACATTGGCCTTGGTGAAAGCCGGCATCAACCCACTGTGGTTTGATGGGATCCGGATGAGCGTAACATCCGAGGAATCCAAACAGATCAATATGGATCCTACCCCTAAGGTGATCATCTCTGCCAGCGGTATGTGCGAAGCCGGCCGAATCCGCCATCACCTGAAGCATAATCTGTGGAAATCCAATGCGGTTGTGCTGTTTGTGGGTTACCAGGCGGAGGGCTCTTTGGGCAGAAGACTCCAGGACGGGGAAAAGCAGGTGACTCTGTTTGGCGAAGAGGTTACCGTCAATGCCCATATCGGCACGCTTCGGGGCACCAGCGGCCACGCGGATCAGGCAGGCCTGATGAGCTGGCTGGAGGGCTTTACCCAAAAGCCGTCTATGGTCTTTGTCAACCACGGCGACCACGAGTCGGTGGAGGATTTCAAGAATCTCCTGAGCCAGAAGGGTTATCGGACAGAAGCTCCCTACAGTGGCACGCAATACGATCTGCAAAACGGCGTTATGACGGTGTACACGGAAGGAAAGCCTGTGGATCGGGTCAAGACCTATCAGGGCGGCAGCCGTGCAGAGCAGATCTTCCGGGAACTGGTGGCCGAAGCTGAGAAATTGCTGGCTCTGGTAAAGACCCGAAAGGGAAAGACCAATAAAGACAACGCAAAGCTAACATCCCAAATTCGGGACTTGATAGCCAAGTGGAAGGAATAAAGGAGGCAATCATATGAGAATTTGTGTTTACGGTGCGGCATCTCCCACCATTGATCCTGAGTATATCGAAAAAGTGGAAGCCCTGGGCCGAGAGATGGCGAAGCGGGGCCACAGCTTGGTGTTTGGTGGCGGAGGTAACGGTCTGATGGGCGCAGCTGCCCGGGGTATCCGGGATGGTGGCGGCTATATTGTGGGCGTGATCCCCAAGTTCTTCGATGAGGAGAATGTAGAAGAGATCTGCGATTTCTGCAATGAACTGATCCAGCCGGATACTATGCGTCAGCGCAAGCAGATCATGGAGGACAATGCCGACGCATTCATTGTGGTGCCCGGCGGCATCGGTACTTTTGAGGAATTCTTTGAGATCCTGACCTTGAAGCAGCTCTGCCGGCATAATAAGCCCATCGCCCTTTACAATATCCGGGGTTACTACGATGAGCTGAACAAAATGATGGAAGCATCTATGGCAAAGAGTTTTGTGCGGGAGAACTGTGCAGACCTGTACGCCACCATCGATGATCCTGCGGAGCTTCTGCGGTATATTGAGAAGCCTGTTGGCGAAACTCACACCGTCAAAGAACTAAAAGATGGCTGATAGCAATACAAGATCCCCCTCTGCGTGCAAGACACAGAGGGGGATCTTGCATTTTGCAAGAAAAGTTGCAAAACCCTTGACAAACCAACAAAATATGGTATAATCTTGCACGGACAAATTAAGTACAAATTTACCGAAAGGAAGAAAGTTTTATGTTGTATCGTGTAGAGAAAGACTCCATTGGCTCCAAGCAGGTTCCCGTAGATGCCTACTATGGCGTGCAGTCCCTCCGTGGCAGCGAGAACTTCCGTATCACCGGCCAGCGTCTAAGAGCAGAGTTTATCAACTCCATGGCAGAGATCAAGAAGGCTTGTGCTATCTGTAACTACGAGGTAGGCGAGCTGGACGAGAAGATCAAGGACGCAATTTGCCAGGCTTGTGATGAAATCCTGGAAGGTAAGTTCCATGATCAGTTTATCTGCGATCCCATTCAGGGCGGCGCAGGTACCACTGCCAATATGAACGCCAACGAAGTCATTGCCAACCGCGCCATCGAGATCCTGGGCGGCCAGAAGGGCGATTACTCCATCGTACATCCCAACGACCATGTCAACCGTGCCCAGTCCACCAATGACGTGATTCCTACCGCCGCAAAAATGACCACCACAAAGCTGATGAAGGAGGCCATCGAGAAGCTGGTTGTGCTGAACGAAGCGCTGCTGGCAAAGGAAAAGGAATTCTTCAACATCATCAAGATGGGCCGCACCCAGATGCAGGACGCTGTGCCGATCCGTCTGGGCGCAGAATTCGGCGCATACAGCAGAGCCATCACTCGTGATATCAAGCGCTGCACCAAGGCCCTGAAGGGTATGGAATCCATCAATATGGGCGGTACCGCTGTGGGTACTGCGCTGAACGCAAACCCCGCATATGTGGACGCTCTGGCACCCACTCTGGCCGAGATCTCCGGCCTGCCCCTGAGAAAGGCGATCGACCTGGTGGACGGCACTCAGAACCTGGACACCTTTGCGTTCGTCTCTGCTACGCTGAAGACTTGTGCAATTTCCTGCTCCAAGATCGCCAACGACCTGCGCCTGATGTCTTCCGGCCCTCGCTGCGGCTTTGAGGAGATCAACCTGCCCCCCATGCAGAACGGCTCTTCCATTATGCCCGGTAAGGTCAACCCTGTTATTCCCGAGGTTATGAGCCAGGCAGCATTCTGCATTATGGGTAACGATGTTTGTATTACCATGGCTGCTGAGGCAGGTCAGCTGGAGCTGAACTATGCCGAGCCCGTACTGTACCACAAGCTGTTCGAGTCCATCGTCGTCCTGACCGGTGCTGTGGATACCTTCACTCAGAACTGTGTGGTGGGCATCACCGCCAACGAGGAGCGCTGCCGTGAGCTGGTGGAGGGCTCTGTGGGTGTTATTACCGCTATTTGCCCCACTTTGGGCTACGCTGAGTCTGCAGACATTGCAAAGACCGCTATCAAGACCGGCGAGTCTGTCCGTGAGATCCTCAAGAGCAAGAAGATCATGTCCGAGGAAGAAGTAGCAAGACTTCTCAACCCCGAGACCATGGTCTAATTCTTAAAAAAGATCCCCGAACACATTAGTGTTCGGGGATTTCTTATTTTGTGAGACCCTGATTGTTTTTGGGTTTTTTCTGCTGATTCATCCAGACCTTCATCACCAGATTGTGGGGCAGGAGCTTTACGAGCCGTACCTGGTTGCGAATGGGGAAACCGTGGACGCTGTACTCCTTTTTGGTCTTGTAGAGATGCCGAAGGCCGGTGGCCACCACATCCTTTGCCTCGTACAGGTAGTTAAAGTACTGCACCTTGCTGTCCTTGTTTGTTTGGAAGGCGTGGTTAAAGAATTCTGTCTTGACCCAACCGGGGTTCATAGCCATCATCCGGATGCCGGAGCCCTTGAGTTCTGCATTTGCAGCCCGGGTGTAGCTCAGCACGAAGGACTTGGTGGCACCGTAGGTTGTGATGTAAGGCACAGGCTGGAAGGCGGACAAGCTGTCCAGCTGCAGGATATGGCTGCCGGGACCCATATAGGGCAGGGTGATCCGGGTCATTGCTACCAGGGATTTGCAATTTAGGTCGATCATTCGCAGATCGTCCTCCAGAGGAATCTTCCGGAAATCACCGAATTTGCCAAAGCCGGCGGCGTTGACCAGAAGGGCAACCTCCGGCTTCTCTGCTTCCAGCAGTTCTGCAAAGGCGGTAAAGCTTTCCTCTTTGCAAAGATCCAGGGAGATGGGGCGCACGGGGATGCTGACCTCCGTCTTGAGTGCCGCCAGGGCATCGGTACGCCGGGCGATCACCCAGATCTCATCTACGGAAACATAAGAACCCAGCTGTAACACAAATTCTTTGCCCATACCGGAGCTGGCACCGGTAACGATTGCAATTTTCATAGGATGAACCTCCTGCGTTTTTTTCTTATTATAACAAACAAAGGAAAAAGAAACAAGACCCGGAGTTTTCCGGGTCTTGTCGGTTATTTCTTCTTCAGGAGGGAGAAGAACGAATAGTAGAGCGGGATGGTGAGGAACAGTAGCCAGTAGGGATGCCACAAATGTAGCATCAGGCCTAATGCCAAATATACCAGAGTCACCAGCACCGGATAAGCAAAGCGACGGGGGTCCCGGCGTACAATGGCTTTGCCCAGGGAGTAGTATAGAGGAACGGTTAGAAACAGCAGCCAGCCCCAGGCCCAGCCGCCGGGGATCAGAAACCCTATGAGCAGATACCCGGTGGCGCAAAGAACAGGCCAGGGGAAATTGCGCCAGATGTCGTACCATTTCGCGGGTTTTCTCCAAAGCTCTTCAGGGTCGATCTCGTCGCCGTCATCATCGTAGTAGAGCTCGTTGCCATCTTCGTCGATCACAATGGTGCAGGGACGCTTGGGCTTGGAATGGACCCCATCCCAGCCTATATGCACATGATCCTTTGCGTCATCAATATGGACACCGTGCAGGTCAATATGGACAGATTCGTCCGGGGTATCCACATGGATACCGTCTTTAAAGGAAACAGTGGTTTTGGCTCTCTTTGGTTGGTCTGTATTTTCCGGCTCGGTATCAATAGGGTCTTTGTATAGGAGATCATCTAAGGTGACGCCGTACTCCTTAGACAGCAGGATCAAGTTATCTGTGTCCGGCGAGGCTTCGGCCCGCTCCCATTTGGACACGGCTTGACGGGAAACGCCAATGCGATCAGCAAGATCTTCCTGGGAAAGACCTCGGTGTTTTCGATAGGCGCACAGTCGGTTCGCAATTTCAAGAGTCATATTTCTTTCCTCCTTTTCGGGTCTATCATACCACAGAAATGTGACAACCCGCAAGAAATTCTGCTTTTCATTTTCCGCAACTATTGGTTGCAAAGCAAAAAAACCGCCCTTGGGCGGAACACCACATTGATAAATTGCCTATAAATGGCGTTTATTTCCGCCACCCTGCGTTAAAAATGCTCGAAATACACAAAGTATTTCTGTGCTTTTTGCCTTGGTGGGCAGAAATCTCCGCCCTTTATAGGTGCGTTGCAGTTTTG
>JAZRZW010000186.1:0-3035 GCA_045601585.1 Faecousia sp.
GGAGCGGGTCAGCTGCACCGTCAATACCGCCCAGGCTGCTTTGGATCTGGTGGCGGCGGGGGTGGGGATCTGCGTTCTGCCCCGGCAGTGCGCCCAGCCCCGGGGGGAGATCCGTTATGGGCAGGTGTCCAACTGGCACCAGGCGCTGTACATGTGCATTCTCTACGATAAATGGCTGGAGCCGCCGGTGTGGGGCTTCGTGGAAACACTGGTGAAAGTGATCCGGAAACTGGAAAAAGAGAGCCTGTAACAGGCTCTCTTTTTTATTGTCCAGCATGCGGCGAGTCGCCGCTGACAATACGTGCCGGCGTGCCGCCGGTGTCAATGCGTGCTCGGTGCGGTAGGCATCGTCACCCGTCCTATATTGCTCGGTATCGCTCTGTTGTACTGAGTATCGTCAACTGCCTTTTCAGCACCGATACATTGTACTCTCTGCCGGCGATGCGGCGGGGGATTCTTAAGGGGGCGCATTTGCTCGTAGCGCCCCTTAAGCCGGCTTCTTTCCTGTCTTTCTTGCCGGAACAAGAAAGACAGCCGCCGGAGGCAACAGCGTGCCGGCGTGCCGCCGGTGTCAATGCGTGCTCGGTGCAGAAATAATCGTCACCCCTCCTGTTTTGCTCGGTATCGTTCTGTTGTACTGAGTATCGTCAACTGTCTTTTCAGCACCGATACATTGTACTCTCTGCCGGCGATGCGGCGGGGGCAACGGCGTGCCGCAATGACACTATAAATTTTTCATTTTCATATTTTAATTTATAAAAAAGAGAGGGTAAAAACCCTCTCTTTTTTATTCATTTTCCAGTGCCATCATCTTATCGATACGTCTCTGGTGGCGGGGACCCTGGGAGAACTCTGTGCCCAGCCAGGTGTCCATGATCTCCAGCGCCAGCATCTGACCGGTGACCGCGGCTCCGATGGCCATCATATTGGTATCGTTATGCTCCCGGGTCATGCGGGCGCTCATCAGGTCGGAGAGCAGCGCGCAGCGGATGCCCTTGACCTTATTGGCGGTGATGGATACGCCAATGCCGGTGGTGCAAAGCACGATGCCTCTGTCGCACTGGCCGGCTGCCACAGCCTTTGCGGCAGCGCCGGCAAAGTCGGGGTAGTCGCAGCTATCCAGGGTGTCCGTGCCGAAGTTTACCACGGTGTGGCCCTTTTCTTCCAAATGGCGGATGGCGGCGTTTTTCAGATCCAGCGCGCCATGATCACAAGCGATTGCAATTTTCATTTGTATTTCCTCCTATATCAGGTAGCCACCGTTGACCGGCAAAACCTGTCCGGTGACAAACTCGGCATCTGCCAGAAAGACCATGGCCTTTGCCACATCCTCGGCTGTGCCGTTTCTTCCAATGGGTGTTTCTTCTGCCATTTCCTGCAGAATCTCAGGCGCCACGGTAGCGCACATATCCGTCAGGATCACGCCGGGGGCAACACAGTTGACCCGGATGCCGCTGGGTCCCAGCTCTTTGGCCAGGGCCTGCGTCAAAGCAATGACGGCGCCTTTCGTGGCGCTGTAGCCGGCTTCAAAGGATGCGCCGGATTGACCCCACATGGAGCTGACGGTGACGATGCTGCCTTTCTGCTTCCGGAAAAAGGCGGGCAGCGATGCCCGGATGCAGTGGTACATGCCCTTGACGTTCACATCGAAGAGCCGGTCCCAGTCTTTTTCCGGCAGGTCCTGCAGAAGACCCGAAATACTGATGCCTGCATTGCAGATCAGCACATCGATATCCGGAATCCGGGCAAAAGCCGCCTTCACGGCCTCCCCGTCTGCCACATCGCAGCAGATGGCGGTGGCGCCGGTATCTTCTGCCACAGCCTTTGCCGCATCGTGACATTTTTCATAAAGAAACCAGACAGAATCTCCCCGGGCGGTGAATGCCTCCACCGCTGCGCGGCCGATGCCGCGGGAGCCGCCGGTGATCACTACATTTGCCATAATATCTCCTTGCAAAAACACTGCCGCCGGTGGGCAGCAGTGTGCGCTTTTATCTTCTGCGACTGCGTGTCCGATGATCGGAATACTGACGGAGGGAGGAAAGCTTACTGTCGGATTCGCTCATAAACTGCTTAAGTTTCTCCTCAAACAGTTGGTCTGCCGATTTGGGCTGGGGCGGTGGCGTAGGCGCGCTTGCCGGACGGGGCACAGGCGCGCGCCCCCGGACAGGGCGTGTTTCCTGCTTGGCCTCCAGCCGCTTGATGGACAAATTCACTTTGCCCGGCTCTGCGCTGATGACCATTACTTTCACATCTTGTCCTTCGGTTAAGTGCTCCCGCACATCGCTGACATAGGTGTTGGCCACCTCCGAAATATGTACCAACCCTGTCTTGTTCTCAGGCAGGCTGATAAATGCTCCGAAATTGGTGATAGATTTTACTTTTCCTTCTAAAACGGCTCCGACGGTTAACTCCATAAATTTTTTTGCTTCCTCCATTTAATCAGCGCTGGTGTTTGGGGTGAAGAACTGGCCGTTTGGATTCACCAGACCCAGTTCTTCGGTTGCGATGCGCTGTATGCTTTCTACTGTGCCCAGTTCTGCGATGCGCTTTGTCAGCCGCTGATTTTCCTGGGACAAACTGTTGATCTGGGACTGCAGTTGCTCCTGCACCGATTTGGTGTTCTGAATGGAAATGCGAATGATCGTCAGCGCTGCGATGGACAGGACGACGGCGGTCAAAACCGCGCACTTGAGAAGAACGGAACTGCGCCGATACACGATGCGGATATGGCTGAACGGATTTCTCTTTGCGGCCATGGCTTTCCCCTTTCTTTTGCGTCCTGTTTTGCCGATGTTTCTTCCGTTTTATTGTACTGCATTTTTTCCATCTTGCAAACAAAATTTTTGCAAAATCCCTGCCTTTTATAAATTTTTTTCGTAACAAACCCCAAATGGCGGCAAAAAGTTTCCAAAACTCCCCAAAAACAGGCACCAGCCATCGTCCCACGGTCCTGTCAAACCCAAACGCACCCAGGATCGGCGCGGCCAGATAGCCCATACGCAGATCGCCCCGGCACACCCCGAACCCGTAGT
>JAZRZW010000187.1:0-17583 GCA_045601585.1 Faecousia sp.
GTATCGTCAGCAGGGCGTTGAAATCAACGATAAGCACATCGAGGTTATCATCCGTCAGATGATGCGTAAGGTCCGCGTGGAAGAACCCGGCGACACCAACCTGCTCACCGGCACCTCCATTGACCTGTTCGAGTATGAGGATGCCAACGAGGCCATTCAGAAGCGTATCGATGCCGGCGAGACCGAGCTGCGCAAGGCTGAAGCCAGCGCAATGCTGCTGGGTATCACCAAGGCCGCTCTGGCAACCGATTCCTTCCTGTCCGCCGCATCCTTCCAGGAGACCACCAAGGTCCTGACCGATGCTGCCATCAAGGGTAAGGCCGACCATCTGGTCGGTCTGAAGGAGAACGTACTGATCGGTAAGCTGATTCCCGCCGGTTCCGGTCTGATGGCATACCGCGATTACGAGCCCGGTGAGACTCCGGCCTCCAGAATCGCAGCAGCCGCAGCTGAAATCGAAGAAGAAGTCGAAGAAATCTAATGAAATCCCCCGATAGGCGAGCCTATCGGGGGATTTTTTATTGGTTGTTGACGAATTTGGTCCATTTCTTAATGCGTTCCAGGCAGATCGCCGTGCCGATGATCGCAAGACAGGCCCAACAAATAACGGTTACTTTCCAACCAAACTTGTCCGAGATCACGGCGATTCCGTAGGTTGAAATCGCTGCACCCACATAAACGAAGGCGTTGATCAGACCGCTGAAGGTGGAAATTTTGCCGAATCGCTTGAATTTTGCAGGCACCATGGAGATCAGGATCAGGTTGACACCGTGCATAGAAGCATTGGTCAACGCCAGCATCAAGACACCAAAAGCAGGCAGAGACCGGAAGGTAAAGACCAGCATCACAGATGCTGCAGTGCCAATGGCGTAGATCAGAAATGCTGTGCGCATCTCATTGCGTACTTTGCTGTAAAGAACCTTCGCGAGGGTAACGCTGATCACGCTGAAAACAGGCAGGATCACGGCGGTGAGGATGGAAGAGGAATTGTCCAGCTTCAGCACATCGGAAACATAGTTTGGCATCCAGGTCTGAATGCCGTCACGCAGGATACCCATAATAATGATGGCAAAAAAGAGGGGGATCAGGCCTGCCTGCATAATGATCTTGTCAATGGGAGCTTTTTCCTCCGGGGTATCCGTTTGTGGATTGCCGCTGCTGGCATCTCGTGTGCCCAGCAGAAATGCAGCGGTAACGGCAACACCTACAAAAGTGGAAACATAGAATACAAGTCGCCAACCGGACCAGGTGATCAGCACCGGGGACACCAGATAGATCAGCACTGTTGCGATGTTGGCTGCAACGGTCACCAGTGTAATGCCTCCAACAAGATCCTGATTGCTGAGATTATCACCCATCAGTCGCATCAGAGGGGGATAGATCATAG
Source organism: Faecousia sp. (assembly GCA_045601585.1). Classification (GTDB taxonomy): domain Bacteria; phylum Bacillota; class Clostridia; order Oscillospirales; family Oscillospiraceae; genus Faecousia. The sequence goes on from JAZRZW010000187.1 coordinate 1,388, forward strand.
ATTGGAACAATCCGTTAAAGCACCATAGGCCGGTGATGAAATAGATGTTGCTGAAGCAGCCGGCGCACAGATTGATAGCGCTGCTGCCTAAAAGACCAATGGTAATCATCAGTCTTGCAGGGAACTTGTCACCCAGCCAGCCGGAGAGGATCATACCCAGACCGTATGTAATGAAGCTGCCGGTAACGCCGATGCTGGCAATTTGTTTTGTGGTGTTGAGATTGTCAATCAGCTCCACAAGAACCGCAGCATAGTTGTTGCGGGTGACATAGCTGGCAAAATAAGTCAGGGAGCAAAGCAGAATCAAAAGCTTTGCTTTTTTATCTGTCTGAACCATATGGTTTTCCTTTCAAAAGAACGCCCCACATCAAAAGATGGGGGGCGTTTTGGCGGAGAGTCAGGGATTTGAACCCTGGCGACGCTATAAACGCCCTACGAGATTTCGAGTCACGCCTCTTCGACCACTTGAGTAACTCTCCGAATGACCAGGTTATTATAGCAATGCACTATGGAAAAATCAAGTTATTTGCAGGTTTTCTTTGCCATCTCCATAATGGCAGACATCTTGTTGCAAACCGACCGGTAGTTCTCCCGTTTGTGGGGGAATAAGCAGCCGGAACAGTCCTTAACACCGTCCTGTGTATAGGTAAAATTGCCGCCGCACCGATCACCTAAAGCGTAGAGAGGGCAGTAGCAGAACAGACAGTTAAAATCGCCGGTATCGGTTACCTTATGACAGGGGAAATATGCACAATTCTTATTTTGAAAAAAGTCGTAATTAGCCATTGTTCGCTCCTTCTCGGATTGCATTTTCCGGAATGAATTGGTATAATAACGAAAATAAAGGGGGGATGTTGTGAAAGTGCTCATTGATGCTGATGCGTGTCCGGTGGTGGATATTGCAGTGAAACTGTGCCGCGAGAACGCTTTGGAGTGCCTGCTCTTTTGCGACACGGCCCATGATATGTGCAGGGAAGGAGCAACCACGCTGGTGTTTGATAAGGGCGCTGACAGTGTGGATTTTGCGCTGGTGCAGCGAGCTTGTGCCGGGGATGTGGTGATCACGCAGGACTATGGTCTTGCTTCGATGTGCCTTGCAAAAGAGGCGAAAGTTCTCCACCAGGATGGCTGGCTATACACCCAATACAATATCGATGCGTTGCTGTTTTCTCGTCACGAATCCCGCAAATTCCGGGCATCCGGCGGCCGGACAAAAGGCCCACATAAGCGCCAAAAACAGCAAAATGAAGCGTTTTACAGCGCATTAAAAACCTTACTTCAGAACAGTGTCCAGGGGTAAAAATTGGGTGGTTCTCGGTAAAAGTCTAACATTTTGCCGGTTTTAGGGTGACGGAACCTCAGTCGTGCGGACCACAGCGCGATTTCGCAATCATCTTCTAAAAGGCTGTATTTTCTGTCACCGACAAGGGGTAGTTCACGGCCGGAAAACTGAGCCCGGATCTGATGGGTTCGACCGGTGCGCAGCACGATGGCAACCTTGGAAAAGCCCTGGGCCTTTCCAATAATGGTGTAGTCCAGAATCGCTTCCTGCACGCCCTTTGCAGGAGTATCTACAATATAGGTTTTTCGCTCCCTTTTATCCCGCATCAGCAGGTCGCGAAGGGTGCCTTCGTCCTGGGCGGGAGTACCATGGAGCACAGCAAGATATTCTTTGCCAAAAGAATCTTCCCGGATCTGCCTGGATAACTCCGATGCGCTTTCCGGATTTCGCGCAAGCACCATCAAACCGGAGACAACCCGATCCAATCGGTGCACAGTCCGGATATCTGCGCTTAGATCACCTAATGCATTTCGTACAAGCTCCGGCATTCCGCCGGGCTCATCGGTAGACAGTACACGGGGCGGTTTGATAGCTACAACAATGTCTGCATCCTGATATAGAATCTCCATAGGCGCTCCTTTCATTTTTTCTTATCCTAACAAATTGGAGCGTTGTTTGCAAGTTTTTAGGAGGAATAATATGAAAATAGTGATCCTTGACGGCCATGTGGTAAATCCCGGCGATTTATCCTGGGAATTTCTGAACCGTTTTGGCCAGGTAACCGTATATGAGCGAAGCGTTGGTGAGGATGTGGCTGCCCGCATTGGGGATGCCCAGATAGTGATGACCAACAAGACCCCGCTCACGGATGATATCTTCGCAGCTTGTCCACAACTGCGCCTTGTGTGCGTGTTGGCCACCGGCTATAATGTGGTAGATTGCGATGCTGCGAAAAAGCGGGGGATTCCGGTGTGCAATGTCCCCGGCTATGGCACAGCGGCAGTTGCCCAGTTTACTTTTTCGTTGCTTTTAGAGCTTTGCAATGCTGTGGGATACCACTCCCAGGCGGTCCACGGTGGCAAATGGACCAGGAATCCGGATTTCTGCTTCTGGGATACGCCTCAGGTGGAACTTGCCGGCAAGACCATGGGCATTATCGGTTTTGGCAGCATTGGCAGAGCAGTTGGTAAGATCGCTTCAGCAATGGGAATGAAGGTGCTTGCCTATAACCGCAGCCGTTGCCCGGAAGGGGAGGCCATCGGCGAATATACGGATCTTGATAACTTGCTCAAAACCGCAGATGTGATCTCTTTGCATTGTCCGTTGACACCGGAAACCAATGGTATCATCAGCGCCGATGCCATCAAAAAAATGAAAAATGGTGTCATGCTGATTAACACAGCAAGAGGTCCGTTGGTAGATGAAAACGCGGTGCGTTTGGCACTGGAAAACGGCAAACTTTCCGGCTTTGCTGCCGATGTGGTGACCCAGGAGCCCATTGTTGCCGATAGTTCGCTTTTGGGTGCACCCAACTGTATCCTGACCCCCCATATGGCCTGGGCGCCCAGAGATAGCAGGCAGAGAATTTTGACCTGTGTTGAGAAGAATATCGATGCGTTTTTGGCGGGAAACCCAATAAATGCCGTAAATATGTAAATAAAAGAGCCGCCTAAGGCGGCTCTTTTTCTTAGTTTTCTTCAGTTGTGGGGTTGTTCTTCTTCGTTACAAAGGCCATCAGCTCGTCGCCGGTGATGGTCTCCTTGCCAAGCAGGAACATGGAGATCTCATCCAGCAGATCCCGATTGTCGGTCAGCAGCTTCATGGCATCGTTGTATGCCTGATCCAGCAGTCTCTGGATCTCTTTATCCACCAGAGCGGCGGTCTCCTGAGAGCAATCCAGATATGCCTGACCCTCCAGGTACTTGTTGTGAACAGAAGCGGGGGCCATCAGACCCAGCGCATCGCTCATACCGTAAAGGGTTACCATGTTTCTTGCCAGGGATGTTGCACGCTGAATGTCGTTGGAAGCGCCGGTGGTCTGAATACCAAACACCAGTTTTTCTGCCACACGGCCACCTACCAGAGTACGCAGCTCGGTCATCAGTTCTTGTGTGGTATGCAGATACTTCTCTTCCTCGGGCATCTGCATGGTGTAGCCCAATGCGCCGGATGTGTGAGGAACAATGGTGATCTTGGAAACAGGCTGAGAGTTCTTCTCCAGCGCAGCAACCAGAGCGTGACCGACTTCGTGGTAAGCGATGATCCGCTTTTCTACATCGGTGAGAATGGTGTTCTTCTTCTCTGTGCCGGCGATCACCGTTTCAAAGGAGACCATCAGGTCTTCTTGGTTGACGGCCTTTCTGCCTTTACGAACCGCGCGCAGGGCAGCCTCGTTTGCCAAGTTAGCCAGGTCGGCACCTACCGCACCTGCGGTAGCCTGGGCGATCTTGCGCAGATCCACGTCCTCTGCCAGCTTAATCTTTCTGGTATGGACTTTCAGCGTGTCCAGACGGCCCTGAAGATTGGGCTTATCCACGATAATCTGACGGTCAAAACGGCCGGCGCGCATCAGTGCCTTGTCCAGAATTTCGGGGCGGTTGGTAGCTGCCAGACACACGATACCCTTGGAGGAGTCGAAACCGTCGATCTCACCCAGAAGCTGGTTCAGCGTCTGCTCGTGCTCGGAATTGCCGCCATAGCGGGAATCTCTGGAGCGACCTACAGCGTCGATCTCATCGATGAAGATGATGCAGGGGGCAACCTTAGCGGCCTGCTGGAACAGATCGCGGACACGACTTGCGCCAACGCCAACGAACATTTCTACAAAGTCAGAACCGGAGATGGAGAAGAAAGGCACATTGGCTTCGCCGGCCACGGCTTTTGCAAGCAGAGTCTTGCCGGTACCGGGAGAACCGACCAAAAGTGCGCCCTTAGGAAGCTTTGCGCCGATCTCGGTGTACTTTTGGGGGTTGTGCAGGAAATCGATGATCTCCTGGAGGGATTCCTTGGCTTCGTCCTGACCGGCCACATCCTTGAAGGTGACGCCGGTCTTTTTCTCCATATACATTTTGGCTTTGCTGGAGCCAATGTTACCCATCATGCCGCCGCCCATCTTTTTGGTGAGCATGTTGATCAGCAGGAAGAACAGACCGAACATACCCACATAATACAAGATGGACAGGAAAGCGGAATTGTCTTCCACGATTACCTGGCTGACATCCACGCCCTTTGCATTCATTTCTTCGGCAAGGGCCAGGGCGTCACCGCCGGAGGGAAGACCGGTGTAGTAGGCTTTCTGCTCAACCTCAGGCTTTTCGGTCATATCATGAGTGTAGTACTCGATCCGATCAAATTGGAGCTGGGCTTCTTTGATGTTGCCGGCATCCAGATCTGCCCGGAACTGGGAGTAGCTGGTTTCCTCGTACTGACTGTTGCGGATCATATTGTAGGCTGACAGAATCGTAATGACGATACCGATGGTGATCAGCAGTGTCAGCAGCAACCGCTTAGGACGCCTTGAGTCATTAGGCGGTTTTTTATTGTTGTCTTTTTGATCCATTGGATTGCCTCCTTGAGACATATTTTCACTATCATATCACATATTTTCTCCCACTGCAACGAATGTTACGCCGAATCCCGTAAATTTTCTGTGAATGATATGAGAGATATTCTGAAATTTTCTGTTGTGGTATGATAAAAAATCTGTTATAATATAAAAAGATATGGAAACTCGTACGAATGGAGTGAATGTGTTTGGCACAGTATAAGCGGTTTGACCGGGATAATAAGCGTTCTGCCCCTCAGGAGCAGGAAGTGAACGAAGGTCAGCTGGAAGGCAGAAACGCCCTGACTGAAGCACTAAAGAACGGTCGCACCATTGATAAGGTGTTCATCGCCTCCGGTGAGACGGATCGGGCGCTGCAGCGTCTGGCTGCTCAGGCGAAGGATGCCGGCGCAGTGGTAGTTCCGGTGGACAGAAGAAAGCTGGATGCAATGAGTATCACCCGGGCACATCAGGGTGTGATTGCATTGGCGGCAGCAAGAGAATATTTTTCTATCGACGATATTTTGGCTGAGGCAGAGAGTAGGGGAGAAGCACCTCTTCTGGTGATCTGCGACGAGCTTACCGATCCCCATAACTTAGGCGCGATCATCCGTTCTGCGGAGTGTGCCGGAGCCCATGGTGTGATCATCCCCAAGCGCCGCAGCGTTGGTCTGACGGCAGTGGTTGCAAAGGCTTCTGCCGGTGCTGTGGAGTACATGAAGGTAGCAAGAGTTACCAACATCAACACTACCATCGAAGAGTTGAAACAAAAGGGTGTTTGGATCTTTGGCACAGCCGCCGAAGGCTCCATCCCTATGTATAAAGCAGATTTGACCGTCCCCGCAGCCATTGTGATTGGCTCAGAGGGCGAGGGCATGAGCCGCCTGGTGCAGAAGAACTGCGATGTGACGGTTCACATTCCCATGAAAGGCAGCATCACATCCCTTAACGCATCTGCAGCCGCATCCATACTACTGTATGAGGCGGTGCGGCAGCGCTTGTGAGCAAGGAGGTATCCTATGGACGAAAAGGAAAATCTGGAACTTAACCTGGAAGATATTATGAAGGAGTTCGGCTCCGGCCAGGACGAGACCCCGGATGAAGAACTGAAGGAATGGACGACTAAGGTCTTTGGCGAGGAAACACCGGCAGAGCCTGCGCAGGAGACTCCGGATCAGGCCGAGGAACCTGAAGAACCCCAAGTTGAGGAGCCTGCGGAACCGGTTACGCAGGCCACGATCCGTATGGATCCTATCGTGGTGGATGAGCCTGCGGAGGAACCCAATTCCGTTGTGGTTAGTGATGACACGATCCGTATTGACCCTATTGTGACCGGCGACACCATTCGCATTGATCCGATTGTAGATGAACCGGAGACTCCCGTCGAGGAAGTCACCGGCGATACCATCCGCTTGGATACTGTAAAGATCTGTGAGGGTGTGGCCGCCAATGTGACTTCCGACACCATCCGTCTGGATACTGCAGTTGTAGCAAAAGCTGAGGTGCGTAATGCCCAGCGGATCGTTGATGAAGAAGAGGAAGCATTCTCTGATAAGTGGGAGCCTCAGTATGAGCAGCCCATGGGCGAATATGTTCCTGCCCAACAGATTATTGCTCATCCCCGTTCCCGACTGCGTGAGCTGAAGAAGAAACTGGTAGAGGGGCCTGAAAAGCGCTATTATAAGCTGGCAGAGTCCGGCTTTGGTAAATTGCAGGCTGCCATTTTCTTTAGTTTGGTTGTGGTGCTGATCTCTGCTGCTACCACGGCATTGCACGCCTTTAATCTGATTAGTCCCAACAAAATGAAGCTGATGATCTTTGGTCAGATCCTGGCCATGATGGTCTCTGCGCTGTTGGGCAGCAATCAGCTGATCGATGGCGTAGCGAATGTATTTCGTAAGCGCTTCAGCCTCAATACGCTGTTGTCACTGACCTTTGTTGTTTGCCTGGTGGACGGCTTGTTCTGTCTGCAGGAGCAGCGTGTGCCCTGCTGTGCAGCTTTCAGTCTGGAGATGACCATGTCTCTTTGGGGCGCATATCAGCGCAGAAATACCGAAATGGGTCAGATGGACACAATGCGCAAGGCTACCCATCTGGAGAGCGTGGTGGAGCAGCCGGATTACTACGACGGTAAGAAGGGCTTTATCCGCGGCAAGGGCGAAGTGGAAGATTTTATGGAGACCTACAATGATCTGCCCCGTCCTGCAAAAACTCTGGATGTTTACGCATTGATCGCTGCGTTGTTGAGCTTGAGCACCGGCGTAGTTGCTTTTGTACTCAAGGGTTTCAGCGACATTGTGCCTGCCCTTTCTGCCGGATTCCAGGTCTTTGCGGTGACCTTACTGGCGGCAGTTCCTGTGGCATCTTTTATAGCTATTAGCCGTCCTATGGGTGTTCTGGAGCGCAAGCTTCACCAGGCCGGTGCGGTGATCTGCGGATGGCGGGCTGTCGAGAAGCTGTGCGACAAGGCAGCGTTTCCTCTGTGTTTTGAAGATCTGTTCCCTGCAGGTTCCTGCCGTATGAACGGTGTAAAATTCTTCGGCAGCCGGGATCCTGATGAGATCGTTTCCTACTGCACAGCACTGATGGAAGCAGAAAACGGCGGACTTGCCGGCTTGTTCACCCAGGTACTGGATAGCCGTAACGCGATTCGTTATACTGCCCATGATCTGACTCGCTATGACGGCGGTATCGGCGCCTCTGTGGAAGGGGAGCAGGTGCTGGTTGGTTCTCTGTCTTTCCTTAAGAGTATGGGCGTAAAGACGCCTGAGGGGGTCCGCGTCAATCAGGCAGTTTGCGTTGCCATCGAGGGTGAGTTCTGCGGTTTGTTCGCAGTGAGCCTGGATCGCTTTAAGGATGCCTATGAGGGTATGAATGCTGTTTGCAATCAGCGTGGCCTTACTCCCGTGCTGACCGCAAGCGATTTCGTGCTGACGGAAAGCTTCATTCGCGGCAAACTGAAAGTCAATACCAAGCGTTTGCACCTGCCGGACCAGGAGGTTCGCGCAGCGTTGGCGCAGGTGGAGCCTTCTGAGGAGGCAAAACCCCTGGCTATTGTGACTACCGAAGGCCTTGCACCTTATGCATTTGCAGTGGCCGGTGCAAGAACTCTGCGTTCCAGCACTCGTGCCGGTGTGATCATCAGTATCATCGGCGGTGCCTTGGGTATTGCAATGATGATTGCCCTGACCCTTCTGGGCGCACTGCACTATCTGACTCCTGCAAATATGTTCCTCTATCAGCTTGTCTGGTTGATCCCCGGCCTGCTGATCACCGAGTGGACTCGCAATCCTTAATATCCCAATCTGTCTGAAAGGATGTGTTCTTCGGAACACATCCTTTTTGCGTGGAAAAAGCCTTGGAAAATCAAAAGAAATCCTTGCATTTTAGGGTCTTTACAAGTATAATAAACTGATAAAACTATACATTGCGATATTATGATCAAATGAGAGGTAGAACAGTGTATTTAAAATCTTTGGAAGTGCAGGGCTTTAAGTCTTTTCCGGACAAGACCCTGATCCGGTTCGGTGATGATATCACCGCCATTGTTGGTCCCAACGGTTCCGGTAAATCCAATATTTCCGATGCCATTCTGTGGGTTATGGGCGAGCAGAGCACTAAGACTCTCCGTGGTGCCAAAATGGAAGACGTGATCTTCGGCGGCACTCAGAAGCGTGCAGCAGTTGGCTTTGCCGAAGCAACGCTGACTCTTGACAATAGCGATCGTGCACTGCCGTATGATGCGGACGAAGTGATGATCACCCGCCGGTATTACCGCAGCGGCGACAGCGAATACTATATCAACCGCCAGTCCGCCCGACTCCGTGATATCCATGAGATGTTTATGGTTACCGGCCTGGGCAGAGAAGGCTACTCCAATATCGGACAGGGCCGTATCGACGAGATTCTGTCTCTGAAGAGTGCAGATCGCCGTGAGATCTTTGAGGAAGCTGCAGGTATCTCCAAGTACCGCCACCGCAAGGAAGAAACCGAGCGCAAGCTGGCACACACTGAGGACAATCTTCTGCGTATCGGCGATAAGGTCTCTGAGCTGGAAATGCAGCTGGACCCTCTGCGCCAGCAGTCCGAAAAGGCCAAGAAATACCTGACCCTGAAGGAAGAACTCCAGGGCGTGGAAGTGGCTGTGTGGCTGGACCGTCTGGAGAAGCTGTCTGCAGATGCCAGAAAGGCAGAAGAGGACTACACTTCTGCAGCATTTGTTCTGCAGCAGGCAAAGGAAGATCTGGAGTCCCAGTATGCTCTGTCTGAGCAGCTCTCTGCTGATATGCGCACCCGAAATGAAAATCTGGAGAATCTGCGTGTGACCATCAGTATGCTGGATGGCGCCCATCAGCAGATCGAGGGCCAGATTGCTGTTTTGCGCAGTACTGTGCAGAACAACCAGGATAACATCCGTCGCAACGAAGAGGACCTGCAGGGTCAGGAGGATCGCGCCAGCGGTATCCTGAGCCAGATGGAGCAGGCGAATCTCCGGATTGCTGAGATCGAGCAACTCCTTGCTGACAAGTCCGCCCAGATGGCAGGCCTTCAGGAGCAGCTGAATCGCATGACCGCTGAGGCGCAAGGACTGACCCGTCAGTTTATGGAACTGCGTTCCCGTGAGGTAAAATTGGGTTCCGACTTGGCAGTCCGTGAGGCGGACCTCCGGGCCATCACCACCAATATGGAGCAGAGCGGTCAGCGCATCGAGCAGCTTAACGAAGAGATCACCGCCGGCAACGGCCGTGTTCGTGAAGCAGAGAATAACCTGGCAGCTTGCCGTGCCGACCTGAAAAAAGCTCAGGAAGAGGTGCTGACAGCGGAAAATGCCATTTCCGGCTATACACTCCGTCAGTCCACCCGCCTGAAGCGTCGTGATGAACTTAGTGATGCAGTCCAGAAGCTTCGCAGTCAGATGGAAAGCATTACCGCCAAGGTCAATGTATTCCGTGCCATGGAGAAGGACTATGAGGGCTACCACAAGTCCGTTCGTCAGGTGATGCAGGAGTCCAAGCGCGGTGCTTTGCGGAATATTCACGGACCCGTTTCTCAGCTGATTCGTACCGATGACGAATACACGGTTGCCATTGAGATTGCTCTGGGTGCTGCTATGCAGAATATTGTGGTAGATAACGAGCAGGACGGCAAGACCGCCATTGCTTACCTAAAGCGCACAGGTGGCGGCAGAGCAACCTTCCTGCCTCTGTCCGTGATGAAGGGTAAGACTCTGCAGGAAAACGGCCTGGATCGTTGCGGTGGCTATGTGGGCATTGCTTCGGACCTGATAAATTGCGACGATCGTTACCGCGGCGTGGTGGAGAACCTGCTGGCAAGAACGGTGATTGCAGAGAATATCGACAGCGCCATCGCAATGGCAAAGAAATATAATAACCGCTTTAAGATCGTCACTTTGGACGGCCAGGTAATGAATCCCGGAGGTTCTATGACCGGCGGTTCTGTCAGTAAGGATGCGGGCATTCTCAGCCGTGCCAACGAGCTGGCGCGCCTGGTATCCCAGCAGAAGAGCCTTGAGGACAAGCTAAAGATCCAGGAAGCCGATCTGCAGGAAGCACAGCGTTCTGCCGACCAGGTGGAGTTCCAGCTGACTGCCGCAAGAGAGCAGCTGGCTGAAGCGGAAAAGCAGGTTCTGACTCTGGAGGGCAATGTAAAGCAGCACGAGATCTGGCACCAGGCTGTCAGCGAGGCATTGGCCGCTGCGCAGCGAGAGTTGGAGTCCATTTCTCAGCGTAATACCGGCGACGGTCAGCAGGCAGCTGCCATCCGTGGCCAGATCCAGATCTTTGAGGCCCAGATCCGTGAGATCGGTGAGAGCATTGCCGCGTTGGAAGGCAGCCAGCTGGATGCTGATAAGGCCGTGGAAAAGATTACCGATACCATGAACCTGCTGCGCCAGGATTCCGCTGCATTGGATGCTGAGCGGAATCCCGCTCGTAGCCATATTGCTGACCTGCGGGTGCTGCAAAGTGCCGCAGAGGGCGACCGCAATAAGAAATTGGAAGATATCGAAGTCATCCGTTCCGATATTGCCCGTCTGGAAGAGGAGATCCGTATCCAGGAGGCTCGTCAGGCTGAAAATGCCGTGGAGACCCAGAAGGTTCGGGATCAGCTGACCCAGGCTCTGGCAGAGTATGCTGAGAACGAGGCGAAGAAGTCCCGGACTGAGATCGAGATCCAGGAGAAGAACAAATCTATCCTGAATATGGAACGCGCTTGCGCACTGCTTGAGAACAAGAAGGGTACTGCCGAAATTGAGGAGCGCACCATTATCGACAAGCTCTGGGATACCTATGAGCTGACACCCAGTACTGCAGTGGAAAAGCGCGGCCAGATTGAATCCGTCACTGCCGGCACCCGCCAGATTGCAGAACTCAAGCGGAAGATCTCCGCTTTGGGCACTCCCAACCTGGGCGCCATCGAGGAATATGCCCGTGTCAACGAGCGTTATACATACCTTACCGGTCAGCGTGACGATGTGCTTACCTCTAAGCGCGAGCTGGAGAGCATTATACGCAATATTACCCAGGAGATGACAACCATCTTCGTTTCCGAGTTTGCCAAGATCAATGAGCATTTCGGTAAGGTATTCGAGGAAATGTTCGGTGGCGGTAAGGGCCAGCTGCTTTTGGAGGATCCTGAGGAGCCTCTGACCTGCGGCATCGAGATCCGTGTGCAGCCTCCCGGAAAGCAGGTTAAGACCATCACATTGCTGTCCGGCGGTGAAAAGGCATTTGTTGCCATTGCACTGTATTTCTCCATCCTGAAGGTCCGTCCCACACCTTTCTGTATGCTGGACGAGATCGACGCAGCTCTGGACGATCGAAATGTTGAGCGTTTCTCTTCCTACCTGCGGAATTTGAGCCAAAAGACCCAGTTCATTGTCATTACCCACCGCCGTGGTACCATGGAAGCATCCGATGTGCTCTACGGTGTGACGATGCAGGAACAGGGTATTTCCAAGCTGATCCGCCTGGATCTGAACCAAATGGAGCAGTACCTTGGCATCAGCGAATAAAGGAGTCAGCATGAGTTTTTTTGATAAGATCAAGGCGGGCCTGGGCAAAACCCGGGACGCCCTGAGCAAAACCCTGGCAAATGTGTTCACCGCCTCCGAGATCGATGACGATTTTTACGACGAGCTGGAGGAATGCCTGATCCTGGCGGATCTTGGCATGGACACTGCCCTCAAGGCCACTGACCTCTTGCGCAAAGAGGTGCGTGCCAACCATATTAAGAGTGCCGAAGAGGCAAAGACGATTCTCAAGAAGATCCTGGTGGAGATGCTCAGCGTGGGTTCTTCCCAGCTGGATCTGAGTACCAAGCCTTCCGTGGTGTTGGTGATTGGTGTTAACGGTGTGGGTAAGACCACCACCATTGGCAAGATCGCTACCCAGTTGGTTCGGGAGGGAAAGAAAGTCCTGCTGGTGGCAGGCGACACTTTTCGTGCTGCTGCAGCGGATCAACTGGAGATCTGGGCGGAGCGTTCCGGGGCATCCATTGTTCGTCAGAACGAGGGTGCAGACCCTGCATCTGTTGTCTATGACGGCATTCAGTCTGCCAAGGCAAAGGGTGTGGATGTGATCCTGGTCGATACTGCCGGCCGTCTGCATAACAAGCAAAACCTGATGAATGAGTTAGGTAAGATCAGCCGCATTGTGGAGAGAGAACTCCCCAACGCCTCCCGCGAGGTCCTGTTGGTGCTGGATGGCACCACCGGTCAGAACGGCTTGATCCAGGCAAAGCAGTTTAAAGAGATCGCCGGCGTAACTGCCGTGGCCCTGACCAAACTGGACGGCACCGCTAAGGGTGGTATCGTTATTGCTGTGGCAGACAGCCTGCAGCTCCCTGTAAAGTTCGTTGGTGTCGGCGAAAAGCCTGAGGACCTGATGCCCTTCGAGGCAGAAGCTTTTGTGGAGGCGCTGTTATGATGAAAGTAGTTCTTGCAAGTAAAAATCCCCATAAGCTTCGTGAGATCAGCAAGATCACCGAGAAATTCGATATGGAGTTGGTGCTCCAGTCCGAACTGGGGATTGATATTGATGTGGAAGAGACCGGCACTACCTTCGAAGAGAATTCTCTCCTGAAGGCAGAGGCGGTAATGAAAGCCTCCGGCCTGCCTGCTCTGGCAGACGATTCCGGTATCGCGGTGGATGCTCTCAACGGTGAGCCCGGTGTGTACTCTGCCCGCTATGGCTTTGACGAATCCCTGGATGACTGGGGCAGACTGGAGCTGCTGCTGAAAAATACAGAAAATGTTCCCGATGGTCAGCGCCAGGCGCAGTTTGTTTGCGTGATTACCTTTGTAACCCCTGAGGGCAAGGTGATCCAGGCCCGTGGTGAGATCCACGGTGAACTGACCCGTGCACCACGAGGGGAAAACGGCTTCGGCTATGATCCTATTTTCTATTATCCGCCTCTGGGTAAGACCACGGCGGAATTGGCTCCGGAGGAGAAGAATGAAGTCTCCCATCGCGGCAATGCACTGAAATTGTTTTATGAAAAGATGAAGGAGGCCGGCTATGCTGACAAGTAAAGAAAGAGCAGAACTGCGCAGCCAGGCAAATACACTGGATACCACATTGATGGTAGGAAAAGGTGGCGTTACCGATTCTGTGATCGCCGAAGCCGAGACCCAGCTCACAGCCAGGGAACTGGTCAAGGGCAAGGTGTTGGAAGGCGCAATGATGACCCCTCGCGAGGTCAGTGATGCCATTTGTGAGGCAACCGGTGCAGACGGCGTTGCGGTGATCGGCACCAAGTTTGTGATCTACCGCTTCAGCGAGAAGTTGCAGCAGGAGCGCAACCAGGTGGGCCGAGCAAAGCGTAAGCCTACCAAAGAGAATCCCGTTCGTAAGGGCGCCCAGGCCCGCCGCCAGGCAGCCCGTAAGGTGCGAGAACAGAGAAACGAATATTTCCGCCAGATGGCGATTGAAAAGTCCATCGAAAAGGCAAGAGAGCGTCAACTCCATAACGACGACTGATCCCAAGTTAATAATGTAAGGGAGGGGAAGTAGTGAGACGAATCGGTATCTATGGCGGCGCATTCAATCCGCCACATATTGGCCATATTGCAGGGGCAAAGTATGCCCTGGAGGCGCTGGAGCTTGAACGGCTCTTAATGATACCTTCCTGCGTTTCTCCCCACAAGCCTCTGCCTGAAAATTCTCCCAATCCTTCCCAGCGTTTGGAGATGCTTCGTTTAGCGGCTACCGATCCCCGAATGGAAGGGTCTGATCTTGAACTCAGGCGCGGTGGTACCAGCTATACCTACGAAACGGTGGAGCAGGTGCGCAGTATATACCCGGATGGGGAGCTGATCCTGCTGATGGGAACAGATATGTTCCTGTCCTTTGATCGTTGGCGATCCCCGGAGCGGATCCTGCAAAACGCTGCCCTTGCGGTGATGTGCCGCGGAGACAGGGGAGAGCGGGAACAGATCCGGACGAAGATCCCGGTGCTGGAGGCGTTGGGAGCGAAGATCTATGTACTGGAAAACCCGGTCACAGAGATCTCCTCCTCCGATCTGCGACGAATGATCGTTTTCGACTGCGCCCAAAGTTATCTTCCTCCGGCTGTTGCGCAGTACATCGAGTCAAACGCTCTCTATGCCGGCAGCAAACCCAGAAAGGCACTGCCGATGGCTGCACTGCAAAAGGACTTGGAGAGTTTGCTCAAGCCCAGCCGGATCCCCCATGTTCTGGGTTGCCGGGATACGGCAGTAGAGCTTGCAAAGCGATGGGGTGCCGATGAAACCGATGCGGCCAGAGCCGGTATCCTCCACGACATCACCAAAGCGTTGGACGGCCCCCAGCAGATTGAACTTTGCCGGCAGTACGGTGTTGAGATCGACGATTTCTCCCGTAAAAATCCCAAGGTCCTTCACGCTTTTACCGGTGCGCTGGTAGCCAAGAGGATCTTCGGAGAAAATGATGCGGTGGTGGAAGCCATCCGTACCCATACCGCCGGTCAGGCAGGTATGAATCTCCTACAGAAAATCATTTATGTGGCAGACTATATGGAACCCAACCGGGATTTTGACGGCGTGGAAGAACTCCGGTGTCTGGCATATACGGATATAGATCAAGCCCTGAAAATGGGCCTCACCTGGGCAACGGATATCCTGCGCCAGCAGGGGAGGGAGATATCTCCCGATTCTCTGGCTTGTATGGAGGAACTGACCCGAAACGGCAAATGAAAGGAAGAAATATTATGTTAACTGCAAAAGAAGTTGCTTATGAAGTTACCAAAGCTCTGGACAGCAAAAAGGGTATGGATATTCAGCTGTTGAAGATCGATAAGGTCAGCAGCCTGGCGGATTATTTCCTGATCTGTACCGGCACTTCCAGCACCCATGTCAAGACCCTCTGCGACTACGCCGAGTACACCTTCGAGCAGCTGGGCGAGCCGATGCTGGGCCGTGAAGGTCACCGTGGCAACACCTGGGAGCTACTGGATTTCGGCTCTGTGGTTGTCCATGTGTTTACTGAGGAAGCAAGAGAGTTCTATTCTCTGGAGCGGCTGTGGGCCGATGCTGAGAGAATTGAACTTAGCGACATTATTTCCGAAGAGTGAAAGAAGGTAAAACCCAATGAATTACGAATTCGACAAAATTGAGAAAAAATGGCATAAGTATTGGGAAGAGAACAACACTTTCCACACCGATGTATGGGATTTCTCCAAACCCAAGTACTATGTCCTGGATATGTTCCCGTATCCCTCCGGCGTAGGTCTGCACGCAGGTCACCCCGAGGGCTACACCGCTACTGACATTATGTCCCGCATGAAGCGTATGCAGGGCTATAATGTGCTGCACCCCATGGGTTATGACTCCTTCGGTCTGCCTGCTGAGCAGTATGCAGTAGATACCGGCAACCACCCCAACGGCTTTACTCAGAAGAATATCGAGACTTTCTCCGGTCAGCTGAAAGAGTTGGGCTTTGACTATGACTGGTCCAAGGTGCTGGCTACCTCCGATCCTGGGTTCTACAAGTGGACTCAGTGGATTTTCAAGAAGCTCTGGGAGGCAGGTTATGCAAAACGCATCGAGATGCCTGTGAACTGGTGTGAAGCTCTGGGCACTGTGCTTGCCAACGATGAAGTCATCGACGGTAAGAGCGAGCGTGGCGGCTACCCTGTTGAGAAGAGAATGATGATGCAGTGGGTCATCGACCAGCCTGCATTTGCTGAAAAGCTCCTGGAAGGCCTGGATGAGATCGACTGGCCTGAATCCACTAAGGAAATCCAGCGCAACTGGATCGGCAAGTCCACCGGTGTTGAGGTGGATTTCAAGCTGGTGGGCGGCGGTGAGTTCTCTATCTACACCACCTGTATCGAGACCATCTACGGCATCAC
>JAZRZW010000188.1:0-3417 GCA_045601585.1 Faecousia sp.
CTGGAAGATGTTGAGACTGCTGCCGGCATCGTGCAGGAAGCTGCTAACCCCGAGGCAAATATTATCTTCGGTGCTGCTTGGAGCGATGACTATGTGGACGAGATGCGTGTTACCGTAATCGCTACCGGTTTCGAGCAGAAGCCCGAGGTAGCTGAGGAGAAGGAAGCCGCTAAGACCGGCGACTCCGGCGAGATCGACGATATCTTCCGTATCTTCAACCGCTAATTTTCTAAAAACCAGCATACCGGGCCTTGTGTCCGGGATGTTTTTTGAAAGGAGCCAACTGTGCAAGCTTATCGTGCTTTGGCGGAAAGCTATGACCGCCTGACCAATGATGTGGATTATGGTCGCATTGTGGCATTCTATGAAGAGATCTGGCAGCGGGAGGGATTGCATCCCAGAACGGCAGCAGATCTTGCTTGCGGCACCGGCTCTGTAGCCCGCCTCCTGGCGCAAAAGGGCCTGCGGGTGACGGCAGTGGATATGTCGGAGGATATGCTGTGTCAGGCCAGTGCAAAGACCCAGGATTTACCCAATCCACCGGTCTACATCTGTCAAAAATTGCAGCAACTGCATTTGCCCCGCGGTGTGGATCTGGCGGTCTGCGCTCTGGACAGTATGGATTACATCACAGATCCTGTCGATTGCGAAAAAGCAATTTCCCGGATCTATAAAGTGCTGAATCCCGGCGGCTGGTTTATCTTCGATGTCAACACACCCCAAAAGCTGATGGCTATGGACGGCCAGGTGTTTTTGGACGAGGACGATGATGTCTATTGCGTTTGGCGGGGTGAGTTTGATCAGGATAGCAATATTTGCACTTATGGTATGGATCTGTTTCAGCGATGCGGTAATCTCTGGCATCGTGCCCAGGAGATCCATCGTGAGTACGCATATTCTGCTGAGCAGTTGGTGCAGTATCTGAAAAAGGCTGGTTTTACCGCCATTGAGGTCTTTGCGGATTGCCGTTTTGAGGCACCTGCTCCCGACGAGCAGAGAATCTACCTGAAAGCAAGAAAGGGTAAAATAAAATGAATGATTATATCGTCCGCGGAATGAGCATGGACGGCTTCGTAAAGGTTGCCGCCATTCGTTCCACCGAGATGGTTCGCCGCGGTGCGCAAATCCAGGGCACCACACCCAATGCTACTGCTGCATTTGGCAGAGCGCTCACCGGCGCCTCCCTGATGGGCAATACACAAAAAGTGGAAAACGGATCTATGACCCTGCAGATTCGGGGTGACGGTCCTATCGGTGGCATTACCTGCGTCTCCGATGCCACCGGCAATGTCCGTGGTTATGTGCTGCAGCCCAAGGTTCCCTTGGTAGAAAAGCACCCCGGCAAACTGGATGTAGGCGCTACAGTGGGTAACGGAACCCTGACTGTGATCCGTGACCTGCAGATGAAAGAACCCTATGTTGGCTCTATCGAACTGATAACCGGCGAGATCGCTGATGATATCACCGCTTATTTTGTTCAGAGCGAGCAGATCCCCACAGCCTGCGCTCTGGGTGTACTGGTAGATACCGACTGCTCTGTAAAGGTCGCAGGCGGCTACCTGATCCAGCTTCTCCCCGGCGCTCCGGATGAGACCATTGATGTGATCGAGGCGGGTATCCGCCGTGCAGGTGCGGTCACCACCATGTTGGCTGACGGTATGACCCCGG
Source organism: Faecousia sp. (assembly GCA_045601585.1). GTDB lineage: Bacteria > Bacillota > Clostridia > Oscillospirales > Oscillospiraceae > Faecousia. The sequence goes on from JAZRZW010000188.1 coordinate 1,669, forward strand.
AAGACATTCTGGGCGCTGTGTGCGGCGATTTGGGCGTCTTGTTTATGGAGACCACCGAGGTGGAATACCGCTGCTATTGCTCCCGTGAGCGGGTGGAGGCGGCGCTGATCAGCCTTGGCAAAAAAGAATTGACGGAGATTATGGAGGAGGGAAAGACCTTCCCCGTAGAATGTCAGTTCTGCGATACTGTATATGAATTTACACCGGCAGATATTAAAAAGCTGCTGCAGGATATGTAGGAGGTAAATGATGGGATTTATCAGCTTTGCTCTTCAGGGCAACTATAAGCGCTTTTACGGCGATCTGAAGGAACTGTCCAAGACGACCCATAAGCCGGCCTGGTATATGTTTATCGATACTGCGGTTTGCGCTCTGCGTTATGGTTCTGGCCTGCAGGACTACCTGAACTTCCGCTTCTATGAGAAAAAGCATAAGGAGCGTAAGCAGTATGTCAGCGTCAGCTACCTGGATAAGGTGATCACTAAGCTTTCCAATATCAAGTGGTCTCCCTACATTTCCAACAAGACCAATTTCCATAAGAACTACAGCAAGTATACCCGCCGGGATTTCTTTGATCCTGATGGCGGCTATGAGGCTTTTGAGGCGTTTTTGGATCGCAACCCTGTGTTTATCTATAAGCCCCAGATCGGCCAGTGCGGTGAAAGCGTTGCCAAGATCGTGACGGCTGAGATTCCCGATAGAAAGGTATTCTTTCAGCAGGTTATGGAGCAGAAAGCCTGTGTTGAGGAGCTGGTAAAGCAGCACGACGCCTGGGAAGCTCTGTGTCCCGGTTGCGTCAACACGATGCGCATTATTACCGGCGCGGCAGCAGGGAAGTCCTGGATCCTTTTTGCGGCAACCCGTGTGGGTTCCGGCACTTCCGTTGCAGATAACTTCCATATGGGCGGCAGTGCAGTGTTGATTGATATGCAGACCGGTAAGCTCACCGGAACCGGCATCGATAAGAAACTCAACGAGCACGAGTGCAGTGCTACCGGTATCCGTTACGACGGCTATGAGGTGCCCTTCTGGGAAGAGATCAAGGAGATGTGTCTGGAGGCTGCACTGGTCAATGATCAGATCCATTTTGTGGGCTGGGATGTAGCGATTACTCCTGACGGACCTCTGCTGATTGAGGGCAACCGTGGCTCCGGTTTTGACTTGCCTCAGGTCATGGCAAAGCGTGGTCTGAAGGATATGCTGGAAAAGTTGGTCCGTGATGTAGAGAAATTGGAAAACGCAAAATAACACGCCATAAAACCGCCGGATAATATTCCGGCGGTTTTGTTGCAAAAAGTGTCGAAATAAATGGGAAAATCAAGAAAAAACCTTATTTTCCGGCGCGTAAAATTCTTGCCTATTTTTAAGAAAAAATGCTTGACAAATCCACTGCGAATATGTATAATAAGTCACGTCCGCTGAGGTGTGAGCCTCGCAAGACAGTTCGGGAGCATAGCTCAGCTGGGAGAGCATCTGCCTTACAAGCAGGAGGTCACAGGTTCGAGCCCTGTTGTTCCCACCAAACAATCTGGCCCTGTGGTGCAGTCGGTTAGCACGCCAGCCTGTCACGCTGGAGGTCGACGGTTCGAGTCCGTTCCGGGTCGCAATATTTTTTGTATCGTGGGGAGCGTCGGCTCTCCACAATATGCCTCTGTAGCTCAGTAGGTAGAGCAGCGGACTGAAAATCCGCGTGTCGTTGGTTCGATTCCGACCGGAGGCACCATATCTGCGGGTGTAGCTCATCCGGTA
>JAZRZW010000189.1:0-12775 GCA_045601585.1 Faecousia sp.
CCTATTACAGCTGGTATATGTTCCGCAATTATCCCAACTCCTATAAGTGCTGGTGGGATTTTGACACCCTGCCCACGGTGCAAAAAATGGATCCCGGTTTTGTGGATTACATTATCACAAACGAGGACTCCGTGGTGGCCCATTGGCTCCGCCACGGCGCAGACGGCTTCCGTCTGGATGTGGTGGATGAATTGCCCAATGAATTTGTGCATCTGCTGAAAAAACGGATCCGTCAAATCCGTCCCGATGCCCTGCTCATTGGCGAGGTTTGGGAAGATGCCTCCAATAAGATCGCTTACGATGTCCGCCGCCGCTACTTTGTGGACGGAGTGCTGGACTCTTGTATGAACTATCCTTTCCGCACCGCCATCCTGAACTTCCTCCGCCGCAAAGACGACGGCAAGGGTTTGAGGGATGCAGTGATGATGGTACTGGAGAATTACCCTCCCCAGGTCATTGCCTGCAATATGAATATGCTGGGCACCCACGACACCGTGAGAATTTTGTCCGCCCTGGTGGATGAGTTTGAGGGCGACCGAAAGATCGCTGCAGGCCGCCGCCTGACCCCGACGCAAAAAGAAACAGCGGAAAAGCTCCTGCTGCTGGCATCGGTATTGCAGTACACCCTCCCCGGTGCACCCAGTCTGTACTATGCAGATGAAGCCGGTATGGAAGGCTACAAAGACCCCTTCAACCGCCGCACCTACCCCTGGGGCAAAGAAAACGGGAACCTTTTGGCCCATTTCCGTGCTTTGGGACAACTGAAGAAAGCCTCCCCCGCCCTGCAGACCGGTGCTTTGGAATTCTTCCAGGCCGGCGAAGGAAAAATCGGCTTTACCCGCCAGAGTGCAGAGGGTTGCGTTAAGATTTATGTAAACCTGAGTGATGCTTCCTGGGCGGTTTCCGGTCAGAATGTGGTACTGTCCGAGTCTCTGGCAGGAACAGAACTGAAGCCTATGGGCTTTTGCATTGAAAAGTGGAATTGATATGGAAAAAGAAACCTTTCTCTCCGGCTATTGCCGTGTGATCGACCAGAGCCGGATGGTGACTGTAGAAACAGACAACGGCACCCTCATAGATGTGGACTGCTGCTTTACAAATTGCGTCCACACCCCCAACTGCCTAATTGCAAAGGCCATCCGGGACCTTTTGGAAGGAGAACAGAAATGAATGCAACCCAGATTATCCGCAATATGCAGCTGTTCCTCTTCGATATGGACGGCACCCTGTACCTGGGCGAACGGCTGTATGATTTTACCATCGAGCTGCTGGAGACCATCAAAAAGACCGGCGGCACCTACCTCTTTATGACCAACAACTCCTCCAAAAGCGTGGCCGACTACATTAAAAAGTTGGCAAAATTCGGCATCTGTGCTACCCGGGAGGACTTTATCACTTCCTCTCAGGCCACCGCCTACTACCTCCACAAATACCACGAAGGGCAGCGGCTTTATGTCTGCGGCACAGAATCTTTGAAGGCAGAGCTGCGTCGGGAGGGTTTCACAGTCACCGATCATCTCCCCGATGTGGATTGCATTGTGATGGGTTTTGATACGGAGCTGACCTTCCGGAAGCTCCACGATGTAAGCTACCTGCTACAGACCCGGCCGGAGCTGCCCTACATTGCCACCAATCCCGATCTGGTGTGCCCCACGGAGTTCGGTTCTGTGCCCGACTGCGGCAGTGTCTGCACCATGATCTTTAACGCCACCGGCAAGCGCCCTGTTGTCATCGGCAAACCCAGTCCCCTGATGCCGGAGCTGGCAATGGATCGCCTGGGCATTCCCAAAGAAAAAGCCTGCGTCATCGGTGACCGGATCTACACGGATATTAAACGCGGTTTGGCCGCCGGGATCACCGGCATCCTGGTAATGAGCGGCGAAACCACTTATGAAATTTTGAATCAAAGCCCGGAAAAGCCCCATCTCGTAATGGAAGGCGCCCGGGAAATTTTAGATATTTTGAAATGAACAGGACCCCGGCTGAGTTCCAGCCTGGGTCCTCTTATTACTGAATCAGCAGTTCTGCGATCTGGATGGCGTTGGTAGCGGCGCCCTTACGGACCTGGTCACCGCAGCACCACAGGCACAGGCCGTTGGGATCGGTCAGGTCGGGACGGATACGGCCAACAAACACGATGTCCTGATCGGTGGTATCCAGAGGCATGGGGTAGACCTTGTTCTGCAGGTCATCCATCAGCTTACAGCCGGGGGCCTTGCCGATGACCTCACGAGCCTGCTCCACAGTCACGGGGACATCAAAGTGGCAGGACACGGAGATAGAGTGGCTGCGCACCACGGGAACACGGACGCAGGTGCAGCTGACATTCAGCTCAGGCAGGTGCATGATCTTTCTGCCCTCGTAGTGCAGCTTCATTTCCTCGCTAGTGTAGCCCTGCTCCTTCTCGCCGCCGATCTGGGGGATCAAGTTATAGGCGATCTGATAAGGGAACACCTTGGGCTCGTAGTTTTCGCCCTTAGCCAGTGCGTCAACTTCAGCCATCAGCTCGATGGGGCCGCCTGCACCTGCACCGGACACTGCCTGATAGGTGGACGCAATCATGGAACGGATGGGTGCGATGGAATTCAGGGCATTCACTGCAGTCACAGTAATGATGGTAGAGCAGTTCGGGTTGGCAATGATGCCGTTGTGGTTCTTTGCATCCTCGGGGTTGACCTCGGGAACCACCAGGGGAACATTGGGATCCATACGGAATGCAGAGGAATTATCCACAAACACGGCACCTGCGGCCTTGATTGCGGGAGCAAACTTCTCTGCAATATCGTTCTCGGCAGCACCCAGCACGATATCCACGCCTTCGAATGCCTCGTTGCAAGCCAGCTTGATCTCCACATCCTCACCCCGGAACTTCAGGGTCTTGCCTGCGCTGCGGGCGCTGGCCAGAGGGATCAGCTTACCTACGGGGAAGTTCCGCTCCTGCAGAACCTTGATCATTTCCTGACCCACAGCGCCGGTGGCGCCCAGGATCGCTACAGTATAGGTTTTCATAGAACCTTCCTCCAATTACTTTACAAAACTGTTATAGAGCACCCGGATAGCTTCGGCAAAGTCCTTATTGTCCACGCCGAAGATGATGTTCAGTTCATCGGGGCCCTGAGTGATCATGCGGATATTGATGCCTGCCTTACCTAAAGCAGCAAAGATCTTACCGGATACGCCGGGGCGGAAGGCCATCTGGTGGCCGACAGCGGCGACGATGGAGATATTGTCCAGCACTTCCAGACGGTCCGGCTGAACCTCCTGCTGGATCTCTGCCAAAATCGCATACAGCTGCTTCTGGATCTTAGCAGTGGGCATTACCAGAGACACATTATCGATACCGTTAGGAACAAAGTCCACAGAGATGCTATGCCGCTCCAGGATGCTGAGCAGACGGCGCAGAACGCCAACCTGGCTGGTCATACCGCGCTTAAACATAGTGATAATGGAAAAATCCTTCTTGCCGGTAATACCAGTAATCACCCGCTCAGGATCGATCTCAGTCTCAAATTCTTCCTGAATCATTGTGCCCACATCCTCGGGCGCGTTGGTGTTGCGGATGTTCACGGGAATGCCCTTTTCACGCACAGGCTTAATGGTGCCTTCGTGAAGAACCTGGGCACCGGCATAGCTCAGCTCCCGGAGCTCGTCATAAGTGACCTCAGGAATGGGCTGGGGATTCTCCACAATGCGGGGATCCGCCATCAGAATACCGGAAACATCCGTCCAGTTTTCGTAGACATCGGCATCCAGCGCAGCTGCTGCCAGCGCACCCGGAATATCACTGCCGCCGCGGGAGAAGGTGCGGATCCGACCGTCGGGCATAGTGCCGTAGAAGCCGGGAATGACCATAGACTCGCCCTTAAACTGGGCCAGAGCGGGATAGGAGTACTCCTTATCCACAGTGCCGTCCATGTTGAAACGGATCCAGTCAGCGGCATCCACAAACTTGAAGCCCAGGAATGCTGCCATCAGCTTTGCGGAGAAATACTCGCCACGACTGACCAGCTCATCCTGAGAAACATCCTTTGCATCCAAACGCTTTTTCAGCTCTGCAAAATCTGCCTCCAGATCCACATCCAGCTTCAGCTCATCGCGGATCTCCAGATACCGGGAAGTAATTTGATTGAAAATAGGGTCGCAAGGTACGCCGTACTGCACATGGGCATAGCACAGGTACAGCAGATCGGTGATCTTGTGATCGTCCTTATGTGCCTTACCGGCGGCGGAAACCACCACCACGCGGCGCTCTTTATCAGCAAGAATAATGTCCCGCACTTTGCGGTACTGGCCGGCATCCGCCATGGAGGAGCCGCCAAATTTCGTTACTTTCAGCATTTTATACCGTCCTTTCAGAGCCCTGTCGGGTCTGTGGGTTTCAAACTGTTGCGGCGATGAACGCCTCAGGATTCTTCTTCAGCCAAGCGTGCATCTCGCTGACGGAAACAGGTTTTGTGATCACAGCATCATCCCAAACATCCTGGGTATTTTCCTGCAGCCAGGCATCCGTTGCACCGCTGACATAGTAGATCAGCTTTTCATCGTTCTGCGCTGCCACCTTGCCGCCGTAGGGAGCATAGAAGCCCTTGCCTGCCAGCACATCGGCGCAGTCCTGTACTACATTGTATGCAGTGGGATAGCGACCTGCGCCCTGGCCATAGAAGCTCATCCGACCGGAGGCGCTGCCGTGGAGGGTGATCAGGTTGTAGTTTGCGGGAACCGCAGACTCCGGCTCGCCAACAGGAACCAGGGTAGGCTGCACATAAGCGCTCACCTTGCCGTCGGTGCACTTACCGGTGGAGATCAGCTTGCAGACAACGCCGTGGGCAGTGAAGTTCTCCACATCCTTGGCGCGGATTTTGCTGATGCCGGCAGCGGGAACGCTGTCCTTCTCCAGGCTGATACCAAAAGCGATATTGGAGGACAGAATCACCTTATGCCAGGTGTCGATGCCGTCCACATCGGTAGAAGGATTGGCCTCTGCATAACCCAGCTTCTGTGCCTGAGCCAATGCATCTGCGTAACCCAGACCCAGACGGGTCATAGAGTCCAGAATGTAGTTGCAAGTGCCGTTCATAATACCACCCACGCGGGTAATGGTCTGAATACGGCGAGCACGCTCCAGCTCACTGAGCCAGCCGATACCGCCGCCAACTGCTGCGGTGCAGCGGAAGCTCACGCCCTTTTCCTTGCAAAGGGGCAGCAGCTCATCATAGAAAGTGGCAACCAGAGCCTTATTGGATGTCACCACATTTTTGCCGTTTTCGATGGCAGCGCGGACAAACTCGTAAGCAGGATGCAGACCACCCATTGCCTCCACCACAGTATCGATAGTGGGATCCTCTACGATCACCTTAATATCCTTGCAAGCCTCTGCATCAGGCAGGTTGATTTCCTCCAGACACAGCACCTTTGCCACCTGCATATCCTGGCGCTCCACAGTCAGATCATATACACCTCTGCCCACAACGCCAAAACCTAAAAGACCAATACGCATACCGTACGCCTCCTCACTTCTACTGTCCGGCAGAAAATGCCGGAACCTCTTGCTTTTTCATAAAAAATAGTATAACATATACATACCTCGTTTGCAATAGTTGCAAAACCAAAGAATTCGCAAGAATTCTCATTATTTTTGTATATTCAGGCGAAATTTCCCCTATTTTGGAGGCTTTTATGATATACCATTCCACCAGAAACGCCGCTGAAGCTGTGGACAGCACGCAAGCCATCCTCAACGGTCTTGCAAATGACGGCGGTCTTTATGTTCCCGATCACATCCCTGCCGTGGATGTATCCAAGGTTTTAGCGAGTTCCACCATGGAAATGGCTACCGTCCTGATCGGCGCTATGCTGCCGGATCTGCAGGATATGGCCACCCTGGTCAGCCGGGCCTACACCGGAAAATTCCAGACCGAAGAGCTGACCCCCACCGTAGATACCGGCAAGTTTACCGTGTTGGAGCTGTTCCGGGGTCCTACCTCTGCTTTTAAGGATGTGGCGTTGTGCGCACTGCCCCAGCTTCTCACCGCTGCCAAGACCCAAAAGGGTATGGCTGAGGATATTCTGATCCTCACCGCCACCTCCGGCGATACCGGCAAGGCCGCTCTGGCAGGTTTCAGCGATGTTCCCGGCGTCAAAATCTGCGTGTTCTATCCCCATGGCGGTGTCTCTGCTGTGCAGCGGGCTCAGATGGTAACACAGGAGGGCAGCAATGTGACCGTATGCGCCGTGGTAGGCAACTTTGACGACGCACAGACCGGCGTAAAGAACATCTTTGCCGCCGCCGATGACGGTGTGCTCCCGGGCGCTGTGAACACCAGACTATCCACCGCTAACTCTATCAACATCGGTCGTCTGGCTCCCCAGATCACCTACTATTTCAAGGCCTATTCCGACCTGCTCCGCAGAGGCCAGATCACCCTGGGCGACAAGGTGAATTTCTGCGTTCCCACCGGCAATTTCGGCGACATTCTGGCCGGCTACCTGGCAAAGAAAATGGGTCTGCCGGTAGGCACTCTGATCTGCGCCTCCAACGCCAACAATGTGCTCACCGACTTCATCCGCACCGGCACTTATGACCGCCGCCGTCCCCTGCACAAAACCGTATCCCCCTCTATGGACATTCTTGTCTCCTCCAACCTGGAGCGACTCCTCTACTTTATGTCCGGCGACACCGCACTGGTGGCAGAGTTGATGCAGAACCTGAACAAGAACGGCTTCTACACCGTGCCCGACACCATGAAGGACGCCATTGCCGCTGAATTCTGGGCCGGCTGCTGCGATGATATCCACGCCACCGAGACCATTGGCAAGGTCTGGAACGAGCAGCACTATCTCTGCGACACCCACACCGCTACCGGCTGGGCAGTAGCAGAAGATTATGTAAACCAAACCGGCGATCAGCGCCCCATGGTGGTGCTGTCCACCGCCTCCCCCTACAAGTTCCCCGCCGCGGTGCTTTCCTCCCTGGAAGAAGTCTCCGGCAATGACGAGTTCGAAATGATGGAGCGTCTGCAGACCCTTACCGGTATCCCCATCCCCGCAAATCTCTGCGGCCTGCAGGATAAGAAGGAGCTGCACACCGGCGTAATTTCCAAAGAGAATATGCTCTCTCTGGTAAAATCCCTATAAACAAGAATCGGGCGACACCTTTTCGTGTCGCCCGAATTTTTATTACTTTCCTCTCTTCTTGCGGAAGATAAATCTGCGGAACAGGATCACATTCATCACCAGGAAGAACGCAACCAGAATGATAAATGTTAGAATCGGCTGCTTAGGAGCTAAAAGTGCCAGGAACATCATGGGGAAGCCAAACACAATCGCCGGGAAGGTCTGGTACACCAGGTTATCTGCCGCAGGAGTCTTGAATTCGCCGTCGATCTCGCGAAGCAGAATAATACCGGTACTGGCGGTGCCGGTGAGCATACCATACATTGCCAGGAACTGTGCCTGGGGGTAACGCTTAAAGAGGGTCTTTGCCACAAACAGGTTGTAGGCATAGGTGATCACCAGGCCCACAATACCCAGGATCAGCAGAACACCCCAGTACTTTTCCACATCACCCAGGCGGATGGCTGCGATGCCCGCCACTACCATGATGTCGAAGAAGAAATTGCCCACACGGGTCATGAGGAAGTCGTTGGTATACTCCTTCTTGACGATCTTGGCCTTCTTCATCAGGTTGATGACTGCTTTGATCACCGTAGCCGCCAGCACACCCAGCAGGAAATTGAAACCGAAGATCATAGAGGTCATACCGGGAGCAAGCTTGCTCAGCCCCCACATCAGCACATAGGACAGCAGGTACGCCACCACAATCAGAGCGATCTGGACAGTCATCTTATCGATGCTCTCCTGCATCGGGATCTCACCCTCTGCCTGAATCTGCTCAGAATAGATCTCGCCTTCTTCGTCCTCATACTTGTCTGCCAACTTACCCTTGCGGCGCAGGATGTTCAGGTGGATCACGCCACCAAGGCTGGCGCTAATAAAGCCGAATGCCGCAACGGTCAGGCCGAAGCTCTTACCACCTACAAAACCATACTCCGTTTCGTAGATATTGCCGTAATTCATAGCCTGGCCGGTACCCTGGCCGTAACCGAAAGGCAGCAGCACGCCGGCAGCCTCAAAAAAGTCCTTCATCAATACTGCAGCAATCAGAGTGATACCAAAACCGCAAATTGCCTGCAGCAGATAGGTTGCAACCGTGGTCACACCGGAATTAAAAATATCCCGAGTGCGACGCTTGCTGAGCTTGCCGTGGCCGCTCTTAAAAGCAGAAGCAATAAAGCCCAGTGCCAAAGTATGATAAGTAATCTGCTCCAGCACATTGGTGCCGTTGTTGCCAAAGAAGGCCGTGTCAAACATAATATCGCCGGTGATTGCTTTATAAATGCCGGCAATCACCACCAGAATCACGCCGCCCAGCACGGACACCGGGATCAGGGATTTCTGCAAAAGAGGAATGGCTTTTTTCAGAGCGTTGGCTGCCAGTAGGCTTGCCAAAAGCACTGCCAGGACATTGAACCAACCCCATACACTATAATCCGAGAAACTGATCATTTTCGTTACCTCTACTGATATTTCTATATCTGTGATAAATGTGAACATATTTCAGGGCATTAAAATGCTTACCGCCCTTAAACTGATAAACCATATCGCCGTGGTAGATGTTGAGCTTATTGCGGCCCAGCACCGCCGCAGCAGCGACCTCCTCAAAGGGCAAGGTCAATGCATTGTCTGATCCCTCATCCATCACCACACGGTTGCCGTAAAGAGAGAGATTTGCGTTCCGGCGGAACATCTTTTTCTTTTTATAGAGCAGCACTTCATACACATCGGCCTGCTCCCGGTACAACGGCTCATCTGTCAGCTTCGTCACATCCAGACCGTTGATAAATTCCTTTTGATAATCATACCAATGGGCGGCAAAGGGGAACGGAAACTCAAAACCGATTCCGTGTAAAGTCTTATCCAGACCGTACTCGATCTGCCGACCGCACTTTTTGCAGGTGGTAACATTTCCCTCACTGTGGAACTCAGACAGGCCGCAGAAGGGACACACATAGGCCATACGCTCGATATATTCCGCCCGTCTTTTGCTGCGGAATTTGCCGTCGGCTACAGCCTCATCCACGAAAAGGCCCTTAGCCACCCGATCTGCCAGCTCCTGCCGGGTCATTTTTGCCACTTCTTCGGGGGGGATCACCTCAGAAACATAGGCCCGGACCTTACCCTTGCGAGCCTTGTCGCTCCAGCGAGGTTCTGTGCCATAACCGCCCTCGATCCGGAATAGCGCAACGGGCATTTTTAACTTCTGCACCAATCCGGCGATTGCAGGATTCATATATTCTGTACGGCCGCTGTATGTACGGTTGCCCTCCGGGGCGATGCAAATGGTGCCGCCTTCTCTGGCCACACGAATGCAGGTCATCACAGCGCCCGCATCGGTAGTTTGCTTTTTAATGGGAATGGGGGCTACCAGCCAGCGCAAGACAGAGGACAGCCAGCCCAAAGAAAAGATATCTTCCGTAGCCAGAAAATACACAGGCTTTTTGCAGGCAAGGCTTACAAAGAATTGATCCAGGGGTGTCTGATGGTTCAGCAGGATCACATGGGGCTGCTTTTTCTGAGCCGCAAAGGACTCGATCCGCGCGCCATAGTACAGCCTGCAATAGGCCCGAAATGCCCAGCCAAGCAACGATCGCACCGCCTGATGCTGAGGGCGTATCCACTTTTTCTGTTTTTTCTTAGCGCTCATTTTCGAACCTCCCCCTGGGGTATCCAACCAAATAATATGCAAGTATATTCTACCACATTCCCCGTGCCATTGGCAAGTTTTTTCGACATTTTCCCCTCTCCCAAAGGGAGAAAAGTCACTCTCCTCCCGGGAGAGTAAAAAAAGCAGATATCCCGATGGGATATCTGCTTTTTGGTACGCCGGAAGGGACTCGAACCCCTGACCTACTGGTTCGTAGCCAGTCACTCTATCCAACTGAGCTACCGGCGCATACACTCAATGTGCTTGCATATAATAGCACACGATTTTGGAAAATGCAAGAACTTTTTTCGGGATTTTTGAAAAAAGTTTTGTCTCTTTCTATGAAATCCGCCTTCTCCCTCTTGTTTTTTTGTTTTTGGGAGGTTATAATACCCACAGACACAAATAGGAGGTCATCATTATGGCTGTTAAAATCGAAAAAACCACTATCATCGGCGACGTGCTGGACATCGCTCCTCAGGCCGCTCCTCTGTTCTTCGCTATTGGCATGCACTGCCTGGGTTGCCCCGCTTCCCGTGGCGAAACCGTGGAAGAAGCCTGCGCTGTTCACGGCGTCGAGTGCGAGCCTTTCCTGGCTCAGCTGAATCATTTCCTGGAGGCTTACGAGGCTGACCAGGCTGAGAAAGCAAACTAAAACCGATTTGCCATCCTGCTGGTCGGGATGGCATTTTTCGTGAGGTACATCTATGAACATTCCCATTTCCCGACGGCTACTGGCCTGCTGCGACTTTGTGCGCCCCGGTGATCGGGTGGCGGACATCGGCTGCGACCACGGATATCTGAGCATTTATCTCCTACATCATAATATTGCCAGCTCTGTGATCGCGGCAGATATCAACAAGCAGCCTCTGCAAAGCGCTGTGGCAAATGCGGAAAAATTTGGCGTAGGAGCGCATATCTCCTTTTGTCTTTCCGATGGCGTTCGAAATATCCCCCGGGATTTCGACACCTTGGTCTGCGCCGGTATGGGTGGCGATACTATGATCTCCATTCTCTCCGCAGCCCCCTGGCTGAAAGACCCCCGGTACCGACTGATTCTGCAGTGCCAGTCCAAGACACCTATGCTACGGAGGTATCTGTCAGAGAACGGCTTTGCCATCCATCAGGAGATCGTTCTGCGGGACGGCCGTTTCCTTTACACAGTGATGGAGATCGTCTATTGCCCGGAGGACTCCGCTCTCTCCGTCGGTCAGCAGTATTTCTCCCCTGCCCTCAAAGAAAACGACACCCCGGAGACCCGGGAGTATTATGAGCGACTGCTGTTTTCCCTGGAGCGCGCCATCCGCGGTCGAGGCGAAAAGGCCGACCCGGAAATGATCGCCGCCCTCAACGAACTCAAATCTCTGAAGGAGGACACAAAATGATCACCGTAGGCGATATTTTGACCTTTATGGAAACCGTTGCCCCCCGCTATATGCAGTACGAATGGGACAACACCGGTATGCTCTGCGGCAGCCGTGGAAAGACCGTGAGAAAAATTCTGGTTGCCCTGGACCCCTTTGAGGAGGTTTGCCGGGAAGCAGCTGAGGTGGGCGCCGATCTGCTGATCACCCACCACCCCCTGATCTTCAGCGCCCCCAAGGCCATCAACGACGAGACCGATATGGGTCGCGCCATTATGGTGCTGATCCAAAACGGCATTACCGCCGTCAACGCCCACACCAATCTGGACTGCGCTCCCGACGGCGTCAACGACACGCTGGCAGCAGTTTTGGAGCTTTCCAATATTGAGATCATTGATCCCAAGGGTGACGCCATCAAATACGGTCTGCTGAGAATGGGCACTGTCCCCTCTCAGCCGTTGGAGTCCTTCCTGCCCCTGGTGAAGGAACGCCTGGGCTGCCAAGGTCTGCGGTATGTAGATGGCGGAAAACCCGTACATAAAGTCGCCGTTGGCGGCGGCAGCTGTGGCAGCGACCTACCCGATGCTATCAATGCCGGTTGCGACACTTTCGTGACCAGCGATGTAAAATACAATCAGTTCCACGACGCAAAAGCCGCAGGCATTAACCTGATTGATGCCGGTCATTTCCACACAGAAAACCCGGTGTGCGCCGTACTGGCAGAAAAACTGCGCAGGGCATTCCCCGATACAGAGATCCTTTTGTCGAAAAAACTCCGCGATTCCATGAAATTCTTCTAATAACAGTTGATTTTTCATGGTCCGCTGTGCTAAAATACTCGAGAATTAAAAGAAGGGAAGATTTACTATGTCCGGACATTCCAAATGGCATAACATTCAAAAGACCAAGGGCGCACAGGACGCTAAGCGCGCTGCCGCCTTTACTAAAATCGCAAAAGAGCTGATCGTGGCAGTTAAGGAAGGCGGTGGCATCACCGATCCTGCCAACAATTCCCGTTTGGCCACCATCATCACCAAGGCTAAGGCTGCCAACATGCCCAACGACAACATCAAGCGTTGCCTGGAGAAGGCTGCCGGCGCCGGCGGTGGCGATAGCTACGAATCCATCACCTACGAAGGCTACGGCCCCGGCGGCGTTGCCGTGATCGTAGAGGCAATGACCGATAACCGCAACCGTACCGCAGGTTCTATGCGCCACCATTTTGATAAGTTCGGCGGCAACCTGGGTGCCAACGGCTGTGTATCCTGGAGCTTCGACCGCAAGGGTGTTCTGGTAATCGACAACTCCGAAGAGGAGCTGGATGAAGAAGAAGTCATGATGGACGCTATGGAAGCCGGCGCTGACGATTTCGAGGCTGACGGCGATGTGTTCACCATCTACACCCTGCCCGATGATTTCAACGATGTGGTCGCAGGCCTCACCAAGTACACCTTTGTGTCCGCTCAGATTGAGATGGTTCCCCAGAACTATCAGAAGCTGGACGACCCCGACCAGGCAAAGCAGATGGAAAAGCTCATCGACGCCATGGAAGATGACGACGATGTGCAGAACGTATGGCACAACTGGGAAGAGTAATTTCAAAAACCAAAAACCGAGAGGAAATCCCCCTCGGTTTAGTGCTCTTTTT